>DATDGY010000244.1:0-2099 GCA_036521855.1 Candidatus Angelobacter sp. | reverse complement strand
CCGCCTGGGCCTCTCGGCCCGCGCCCACGACCGCATCCTGAAAGTGGCCCGGACCATCGCCGACCTGGAAGGCGCGGCGTCAATCGGCAATTCGCATATCTCCGAGGCCATCCAGTATCGATCGCTGGATCGCAACTACTGGGCTTGATCCGCAGGGCCGCCGCCCCGCGGCTCTTTCGCCGGCCTGTCACGCAATTTAAGAATGTTACTTTCGCCCTATCGTCCTGCAATTTGGAAATGTTACCCGTAGCCGTAGGCGCTGTGCGAAATGTGGAAATCCGGCGCTTTGGCTTTTGGGCCGGATTTCCAAGGGCGGAGGGAAGCGTGGGAAACTGGCTTTTGCTTTTGGAGTTTTCCACGCTTTCCTCGGACCGTCATTTCCACAGCGCTTCGGCTTTCGCTTGGGCGCGAACCCAAACTCGATTTTCCCCGAACCTGCCCCCCAGGAGGCAGGCCCAAGGCGGGCGCCTCGCTGCTGAGAGCGAAGATCCGCTTCAGCTTGGCCTCGATGGTGGCCGAAAGCTCAAACGGATCGAGGCGCGCCCGCTCGCGCTGCAACTCCGCCAAGCGCACCGGATCGGCTTTGCCCGAAACTTCGAGGCGCTGCAGGGGCGTTTGCGGGGCTTCGTAGCGCCGCCGCAACCTCGACCCGACCCTCTTTTTGCTGGCCAGCTTCACCGAGGGCAGAAACAGATTTTGGAAGCGCCGCAGTTCCTGGCGGTACAGGCCGTTCATCGCCTCCCGGGCCTCGACGCTGTCGTAGCGCAGGTAGCCCAGCTGCCGCCGCACGTGCGTCCAGTTCTTCTGCTCGATGTGCGCGTTGTCGTCCTTTTTGTAGGGACGCCCGCGCGTGAATTGAATTCCCTCCGCCTGGCAGTAGCGATAGAGATGGTCATTGATGAACTCCGAGCCGTTGTCCGAATCGATGCCGCGCAACGCGAAGGGCAGCGCCTGGCGGATCGAGGCCAGCGCCGCCCGCACCGCCTCCTGGCCCTTGCCCAGCACGGCCTGCGTCTCGGTCCAGCCCGTGTGGATGTCGGTCAGGTTGAGCGAATAGCAGAAATCGCCCGCCGCCGAATTCCCCGAATGCGACACCAGATCGATCTCCGTGAAGCCCGGCACCTCCACATCCCAGTGATCCGTTTTGACCGGGATCTGGTGCTTCAACAGCGTCCCCGGCTTGGTCCGCCCGTAGAGCCGGCGCCGCCACTTCCGCTTCTCCCCCCGCAGCCGGTAATCGATGCTGCGCGGGCTGATGCGCAGCAGTTGTTGCTCCGTCTCCGCTTTCAGCCGGAAGCGACGGCGAATCCAGGGCATCCACTCCGGCAACAGCGCTTTCAGGCGCACCGACCAGGGATAGTCGGCCGCGTCCCAGACGGCCTTCAGGACCGAGATCGTTTTCGTCCCATAGGTCCGGCCGCGCACGCGTCCTCGCGGCTTCGCTGGCCTCGCCGACAGCGCGTGGTTGAGCAAGCGGATGGCATGCTTGCGGTGATAACGGCAGTTGGCACAGAACTCGTCCAGGATGCGCTGCTTCTCCCGACGGTCGGCCTTCTGATAGCGAGCATAAATGCTCTGCAAGTACTCCCTGCGCGATCTTCGACTCATGCGGTTACCCGTCTCCATGACGGGTAACATTCTCAAATTGCGCGACGATCGGTCACGGGTAACATTTTAGATTGCGCGATGCGGGCCTTGACAGCTGGGCTGAACGGAGTGTATCGTATCGATATGTTTGGCCCGTGAAGGAAGACCGGACCTGGAGATTCTCCGCCGAGCCTAAGTTTGCAGGCCAAAATCAGGCTCCAAGGGGTCGAAACAACGTATACCCCCCCCCCCCTCCCCAAAGCTGGAATGTGATTTATAATCAGCGACATAACCCTGTGTAAAACTCGCCCAAAAGCTGGAATGTCCTTTAGAATCAACAAAAGTGTGTTGTACATTACCGTTTTTTAGAGTCGTACAACTTATTTATAGTCAGTAGGTTAGAAGGATGGTGCTTTTAAGAATGTGCACTTAAATCCGGGTCGAGCCAAGGCAAGGTAGGTCGCGACTCGGCGAGCAGGCAAAATCCCGCGGCTGATTTTGTGAGCGAACTT
>DATDGY010000243.1:0-9831 GCA_036521855.1 Candidatus Angelobacter sp. | reverse complement strand
CGGAACAGGTTCAGCATGCTGGGCCGGAACCAGTTCTGGAAGCTGGCAAAGTCAATCACGTTGTCGATGCTCTTGCTCCACGTGTAGTTCACCTGGAACTGCAGGCCGTGACTGTAGCGCTTGGTCATGGACGCCGTCAGGCCGTGGTAAATGGAGCTGCCGATGGATTCATAGGTGGTGTGCTGGAGCTGTGTGGACGTCGGCACGTAGATCGGTCCGCCGGTGAGATCGGTACATGTGAGTGGATTTTGCCCAACCGCACACGCAGGATTGCCGACTGAGGCTTGGGCGTACCCGGTCTCCAGCGGCATTTGCAGGTGGACGCCATGGTACATGAGGTATCCGACCTCGGCGAAGAAGTTATTGCCCAGTTGCCGGCCAATACTAAGGCTGGCTTGAACCGTGTAGGGGTTCTTGTAGTTCGGAGCCACGCCGTAGGCCACTAAAGCGCCCGGTGTCACGGTATTGATTCCCACGGCGGCGAAGTCAGCCGGGGTCAGGTGTCCGAAGGGCAGCTCGCCCTTGGCGACGCCTAGGCCCCACAACTGGGCCACTTGCGGGTTGGTCGTGCTTAAGATGGCCAGCATCTCATTGATGTATTGGCCGGTCCCGTTCAGCAGAGAGCCATAGGAGGGAATCAGCACGTCGATGGGCGCGGTGTAAATGCCGCCGCCGGCCTTGATGATGGTCTTTTGGTCGCCAAAGGGAACCCAGGACAAGCCCACACGGGGAGAAGCATAGAAGCTGCTGCCCAGCGGTGAAGGCTCGCTGTCGTTGTCCAGGCGCACACCGCCGTTCACGGTCAGGCGCGAGTTGACTTTCCAGGTGTCCTGGACATAGCCGCCGAAGTATTTACCCCAGCCGCTCCATTTGGGATTGTTGAATCCCGCCAGTACGTCAACCGGTATTCCGAAAGCAAAGGACTGAGGAGCACTCAGGTTGGTGTTACCGGGTCCTGTTGCCGGAAAGCCGTGGGTCAGATTGAACCCCACCAATTGGGCTTGTACTGCGGCCGGCGCGAGTGCGATGAGCGGAATAGCGCCGTCGTGGAAATCAAACTCATTGTTGAACCACAAGTCATCTTCCACGTGGTAGTCAGCAAGATGGAATTGCCCGCCAAATTTGATGGTGTGCGGCCCGTGTGTCCAGGTAATGCCATCGTCAAATTGATAGCGCTTTTGGTGCGCCAGATAGGGCGTCAGGGCCGGACTTCCAAACGTAGAACTGCCGCCCAGATTACCGACATTGAGGTTACCCAAACTGAAGTTGGTACCCTGGAAGGGAGCGTTGGGAACACTGTTGGCCACGTTTTTGGGCACCAACTGAATCAGCAACTGATTGAGCATCGACGGGGTAAAGGTGTGGTTCCAGGTGGTAAGAATGCTGAAATCCCGGGTGAAGAGTGAGCTGCCGTCGGGATTGCCCAAAGGGTAGTCGTTGTGCGCATACGTACCCTTTAAACTGAGCGTATCCCTGGCCCCAGGCACGACATCGAAACGCAGCGATGTGTTTTGGTTCCGGGTCGGGTCGATGAAGATTCCGTTTTCCTTCGTCAGTATGGTCTTCAGCGCAGGGTCGTTGAGCGAGGTCAGTCCTGGCGTGATTCCGTTGGCGAAGCCTATCAGGAACGGGTTCGCGGAGGCCTTCAGCGCATTTACGTACGCCACCTGGGCCGCATTGGGGCCTGTCACCGTGGGCGCAGTCAGGATGCCGGAATTGGTGAAATCCGCGCTATCCAGCTTCCGGTATTCGTAGGCCAGGAAGAAAAACATCTTGTCTTTTTTGACCGGCCCTCCCACGCCGAACCCGGTATAAATATTCTGGCTGTAGGCCGCAGGCAAGCCTTCGATGCCGTTGAAAAAGTTCGTCGCTGAGGTGTTGTGGTTCTGGAAGAAGCCGTACACGTCACCGTGATACTGGTTGCCGCCGCTCTTGGTGACAATGTTGATGGCGCTGCCATCCGTGAATCCGAACTCGGCGGCAAAGCCGTTGCGGTTGACCTGATACTCCTGGATGGTGTCCTGGGGGATAGTAGTGAGGCGATACTGCCCGGTACCGTATTCATTCTCGCCGCCATCGATAGTGGAGAGATTATTGCGGCCGTTGCTGCCGCCGATGGAGAATCCGGTGGTGCCGAAGCCGGTAAATCCCGGCTGCTGGGCCCGCGGCGCGTCTGAGTTAGACACTCCGGGAAGCGTGTACACCGCCTGGGTAATGTTGTGGGCGATGTTGGGAAGATCCTGGACCTGAAGCTGGTTGATGGTGTTGGCCTGCTGGGTCTGCTCGGTCTGAATCAGGGGAACGTTGTCGGAACTGACTTCTACGGTCTCGCTGGCCGTACCCACCTTCAAGTGAAAGTCATAGTTCACGCTCGAACCCACCGTCACGTCCACGCCCTTGGTGACTTCCTTGGCGAAACCAGGGGCGTCAACGCTGATTTGGTAGGTCCCAGGCGGAAGCGCGGGAACGCGGTAGCTGCCGTCACCCAGGGTCTTAGCCGTCCTGCTGATCCCGGTGCCGGGGTTGGTGACGGTCACGGTCGCGCCCGAGACAACAGCCCCTTGCGGATCCATTACGGTTCCGCGGAGCGTTGCGGTCGAATAATCGACCTGCGCGTACGCTGAGAGGAACCCTAGCAAAACCACAAGCAGCACGGACAAGAAACAGAACTTGTTGAGTCCTTTCATTGTGCCCCTCCTAGAAATAACAAACGCAAACTTTAACGATGGCGGAGATAAAACTACTTCACGTCCTTGCAGGCACAAGCTCTGTTTCTGGCCGGCTCCTTGACCGGGCGGGATGGAGCGGAGGACTATCAATCCCGCTCACGTACCGCAATGTGACACGGGAAGAGAGTACCACGAAATAAACGAACGTCAATTTATTTTGAAGATACGCTCGTTCGTTTTTACTTCCTGATACCAGCTCCAACTCCGCAACGGGCCGGAATCACCTGCCCCAATCTTCATGTGCTTGTGCCGGCGGCAACCGCGACCGCGAACAGCGGCGTGACTATAGCTGATTTTCAAGGCTTTGCACAAGAAAAATTACACTGAGCTTTTTGAGGAAACCTTACATGTCTCCTAGTCTCTTGTTTTTTGTAGGTTCGTTCTAAAATGCGTAGGCTCCTGAGCCAATCTCGAACGTTGCCGGCTGTGTCCCGGGGCCCGTCCCGGAAGGTCCTTGGCGAGCTTCCAGGCGGTGGATCATAGGCGGTTGCGCACCGCAAAAAGGCCGTTGCGGCTGAAGTTCCAACCAGATAAAATGACCGACCGTTCAGTGTTTTGAAGCCTCATTCACTTTAGACTCAAGCAGAAAAGAGACCGTCATGAACCCCAAAAGCGGGGAAAACCGATGGGAAATCAGCCGGCGCGAGGCGCTGAAGTTAGGAGCTGGATTCGCGGCCACAAGCCTATTCTCCAGGATGGCATTTGCGGAAGCTCCAACCGCTTCAAGAGTGGTGAAGACCAGCAACGGTCCCGTGCAAGGTCTGGTCGCGAACGGGGTACAAGCCTTCAAGGGCTTGCGTTACGCGGCGCCGCCGTTGGGTCCCTTGCGCTTCCTGCCCCCGCAGAAACTCAAGCCCTGGACGGAGGTGGCTGACGCCACCCGCCTGGGCGCGGCTTCCATGCAGTTGCGCAGCGGCGGATCGGCCGTCTCTTATCCCGGCAACGTGGGACAGGCTCTGGGCCAGTTGTTTACGCCCCCAGACGACATTGCCCGGCAGAACGAAGACTGCATGTTCCTGAACGTCTGGACGCCGCAACTGGGAGGTTCGAAGAAGCGCCCGGTGATGGTCTGGTTTCACGGCGGCGGTTTCAATTATGGCTCCGGGAGTTGGCCCGCCTACGATGGGCACAACCTGGCGAGCCGTCATGATGTGGTCGTCGTCACCGTCAATCATCGTCTCAATGCCTTCGGCTATCTCTACCTGGGCGAGCTCGCGGGCGAAGCTTATGCGACCTCCGGGAACGCCGGCCAACTGGACCTGATCGCGGTGCTCGAATGGGTGCGCGACAACATCGCCGAATTCGGCGGCGACGCAGGAAACGTGACCATCTTCGGGCAATCCGGTGGAGGCGGCAAAGTCAGCGCCCTGCTGGCTACGCCCGCGGCCAAGAGCCTCTTCCACCGGGCCATCATCGAAAGCGGGCCGGGCATCCGCGGTGTTCCCAAGGAGAACGCCACGGGAGTAACCAAAGCGGTACTGTCGGAGTTGGGAATCGCTCCCGGCGACATCAAGAGCTTGCAATCTGTGGCCGCGGACAAACTGGCCAAAGCGGCGGCAGCGATGCAAGCGAAACTCGGCGGCGGAGGCGGCATCGGGACACTGCGTTTCGCGCCTGTGGTCGATGGCATCGCGCTTCCCAACCATCCCTTTGATCCCGTGGCGCCGGCCATCACGTCTCAGGTCCCGATCATGATCGGCTGCACGAAAGATGAGCAAACGCTCTACAACGTGGGCCAGCCGTGGTGGGGCAAGTTGACCGACGCCGAACTCGCAGAGAAGGCCAAGACGATTCCCGGCGTAGGCGACAAGGCTGAGGCGTTGATCGCGGCGTTTCGCAAGCTGCGGCCCGGCGATACCCCCAGCTATCTGTACACTGACGTCGCCAGCTCTACTTTTGCCTTTGCCAATTCCGTTCGCCTGGCGGAACGCAAAGCTCGGTTGAAGGCCGCGCCGGCTTACTTCTACGTATTTCAGTGGGGCGCGCCGGCGGACAACGGAATCCTCAGGGCGCCGCACACCATGGAGATCGCTTTCGCCTTCGACAACGTGGAAAAAGCCCCGTTGTTGTTGGGCAACGATCCCCAGATGCAGAATCTGGCCAAAGTCGTGAGCGAAACCTGGGTCGCGTTCGCGCGCACAGGAAATCCCAATCATTCCGGCCTGCCCCACTGGCCGGCCTATGATGCGGAAAAGCGCGCGACCATGACCTTCAACACTCCGTGCAAAGTAGTGAACGACCTGGAAGGTGAAGTCAGGAAGATTCTGGAAGTATGATGCTGATGAGAGCTGTGCTGGAGAATCGGGCGCATGCCGATTCGGAGGCTCCTGGCTGCTGGTTTCTAGCCGCTAGGAGCTAGCAGCACGCATTTCTTGCACACGCACCACAAGGAGACGCGGTCCTAATGAGCCACTTGAAGCTCGCATGCATCGCTCAATTTCGCTGCAAAGTTTTGCTGGCCGCCGGCCTGGCTCTCCCGTGTGCCCTGTCCGCGCAAGCGCCTCCCGATGGCCAGAAGGTGTACCAGATCCGTTGCGCCATGTGTCACGAGATGCCCAACACAGCGCCTTTCATGAACCACTTCATCTTGAAGGCCATGGCCCCGGAGAACATCGTGAACGCGATGACCACAGGATCGATGCGCAGCCAAGGCGCGAACATGAGCCAGGCGGAGCGTACGGCGGTCGCCGAGTTTCTCACCGGCAAGCGGTTAGGGCAGTTTCCACCGGCCGGATCCAACCCTTGCTCGAGCCGGGCGTCGAAAGACTTTGGCGGACCGCGATGGAACGGCTGGGGCGTGGACCTGGACAACAGCCGTTTTCAGCCCGCCAACGCGGCTGGGATCAGTGCCGAACAGGTTCCGAAACTCAAACTGAAATGGGCTTTCGGATTTCCGGCCGCTTTTACGGCGTACGCCCAGCCCGTGGTCGCCGGGGGCCGCGTCTTCGTCGGCAGCGCTGCCGGCCTGGTCTATTCGCTGCACGCAGCCAGTGGATGCACCTATTGGAGTTTCCAGGCGGATAGCGGCGTGCGCACGGCCATCACCATTAGTCCAGAAAACGTAGCTTATTTCGGCGATCTTCGGGCGCAGGCCTATGCTCTGGATGCCGTTACCGGAAAACTGCTGTGGAAGAAAGAACTTGATCCGCATCCGGTAGCTCGTATCACGGGCTCTCCCAAATTGTATGAAGGCCGGCTCTATGTGCCGGTCTCGTCGCGCGAGGAGTGGGCTGCGGCCGATCCTGGATACCGATGTTGCACCTTTCGCGGCAACATCGTAGCTCTGGACGCAAAGACCGGGAAAGAAATTTGGCGAACATACACGGTCAGCGAGTCGGCTCGTTTGGTGGAAACCACCAACCTGGGAGTCGAGGTCTGGGGACCCTCGGGCGGAGCCATCTGGGGTTCGCCGGCAATCGATGCCAAACGCAAAGTGTTGTATGTGGGAACCGGCGACGGTTACACCAAGCCGTCCACGCCGATGACGGACGCCATCCTGGCGCTCGACATGGCCACCGGAAAAATCCTTTGGTCGCGCCAGATCACTCCGCAGGATGACTGGAACACCAGTTGCTTTCAAGAGGGCAACAGCAATTGTCCCAAAGGCGCGGGACCGGACTACGATTTTGGATCGTCACCGATCTTGCGCACCCTGCCGGGCGGCCGCAACATTATTCTGGCCAGTCAAAAATCCGGCGTGATCTACGCGCTTGATCCGGACAAGAAAGGCGAAATCATCTGGCAGACGCGACTGGGCAAAGGCGGAGTTCTGGGGGGCATCCAGTGGGGACCAGCCGCCGGCAACGATGCCGCTTATGTGGCGATATCCGACGTCGGAGCCGTTGTTGGAACCGAGGGGATCGAACCCGATCCCAAGCTGGGTGGTGGACTGTTCGCTGTCCAGATCAGTACCGGCAAGAAGTTATGGAGCGCGCTTCCCAGCGAAGAAGGCTGCCACACGCCGCGTTGCAGCCCGGGACAGCCGGGCGCCGTCAGTGCGATTCCCGGCGTAGTGTTCTCCGGTTCTCTCGACGGTCATTTTCGCGCATACTCAGGCCAGGACGGACACTTGTTGTGGGACTACGACACGCTGCGTGAGTTTCCCACCGTCAACCAGGTCCCGGCGAAGGGCGGTTCGCTGGACGGCGCCGGCGCGGCTGTGGCCGGCGGCATGGTATTCGTAAACTCCGGCTATGGTTACAACTACGAGATTCCCGGCAACGTGCTGCTGGCTTTCGCAGTGGAATGATCTTTTTTCAACATCTTCAAAGTTTCAAACGAACTCGAAAAGGGGAAAACATGCTACGACGCTTTGTTACTGCTTTGACTTTGCTGTGCGCTTGCGGAGGCGCGAGCCTGGTTGCTGCCCAAACCACCAACACCGCTCCGGCCCAAAGCGCGGCCCCGGCCGCCAAAAACGACTACAGCAACGGAGACAACTGGCTCTGCCGGCCGGGACGCCAGGATGCCTGTGCCATTGACCTGACCACCACCATCGTCGCCGCGGACGGCAAGCTCAAGCGCGAGGCCTGGGCCGCCAATCCCAAAGCGCCCATCGATTGCTTCTACGTCTATCCGACTGTCTCGAGCGAGCCCACCGGCAACAGCGGCATGGTCCCCGGTCCCGCCGAAAAAGGAGTGATTGCGGCGCAGTTTGCCCGCTTCGCTTCGCAATGCCGGCCCTATGCACCCATGTATCGCCAGATCACACTGACGGCGCTGCGCGCCATGCTCGCAGGCACGCCCATCCCGGCGGACCGCGCGCTGGCCTACAATGATGTGCTCGATGCCTGGAACTACTATCTGGAACATGACAACCAGGGGCGCGGGGTGGTGCTGATCGGACATTCGCAAGGTTCCGGCGTGCTCACCCAGCTCATCAAGTCCGAGATTGACGGCAAGCCGGTGCAGTCGCGCATCGTCTCCGCCTTGCTGCTGGGAACCAGCCTGCCCGTGCCCAAAGGGAAGGATGTAGGCGGCGCCTTCCAGCACATGCCGCTCTGCCACTCGGCCACGCAGACTGGCTGCATCATTACTTATGCCTCGTTCCGCGCTACTGCTCCGCCACCGGCCAACAGCCGTTTTGGCAAAGTGCAGGGTGAAGGCATGGTCTCCGGCTGTACCAATCCGGCGGCGCTCGGCGGCGGAAGTGGCCCGCTGCACGCCTACATGGGGACGCACGGCAGCCGCATTGTGGCCGGCGCCGAAGGCGAGCCCGCGCCGTGGGTCAATCCGCCGCAACCCATTGACACCCAGTACGTGAGCGTTCCCGGCATGCTGACGTCAGAGTGTGTCGCCGACGAGCATGGCTCTTATCTCGCCGTCAGCGTGCACAGCGATCCCAATGGCCACCGCGCCAAAGACATTGTCGGCGACGTAGTGGTCAACGGACAGGTCCTCCCCGACTGGGGGCTGCACCTGATCGACGTGAACCTGGCTATCGGCAACTTGATCGACGTCGTGCACCAGGAATCCAAGGCCTATCACTCGGCAAGCGCGAAGAAATAAGATCGGGGCGAGATTGCCAGAATTACCATCATCGCCGGAATTGGAAAGGAACATCGACTCTTGTTTCAACGGCGATCTAACATTTCCAGAAGTTCGCACGCGGTCCTTCACTTTTCAATTTTGGCAATCCTGGCAATTCTGGCAATCTCATAACCCCAGCCTTACAATCACCCGTACGCATCTCAAGGGGGCGACCGTGCAATTCGAATTCTCAGAAAAAAGCAAAGACCTGCAAAAGCGCCTGACGGCGTTCATGGACGAGCATATCTATCCGAACGAAGCGCGCTTTCACGAAGAAATCGAACACAACCGCTGGCAGCCTACGCGGATCATCGAAGAGCTCAAGCCCAAAGCGCGTGCCGCCGGACTGTGGAACATGTTCCTGCCGCACAGCGAGCGTGGCGCCGGACTTACCAACCTGGAGTACGCGCCCCTGTGCGAGATCATGGGCCGCAGCCACATGGCTCCGGAGGTCTTCAACTGCTCCGCCCCCGACACCGGCAACATGGAAGTCATCGAACGCTACGGCACGCCGGAACAGAAGGAACGCTGGCTGAAACCGCTGCTGGCCGGCGAGATCCGGTCGTGCTTTGCCATGACCGAGCCGGCGGTGGCCTCATCGGACGCAACCAATATTGAATCCAGCATCCGGCGCGAGGGCAACGAGTACGTGATCAATGGACGCAAGTGGTGGTCTTCCGGCGCCGGCGATCCCCGCTGCAAGATCAACATCTTCATGGGCAAGACCGATCCCACCGCCGCGCGGCACCTGCAGCAATCCATGATCCTGGTGCCCATGGACGCGCCCGGAGTGAAGATCCTGCGGCTGCTCACTGTCTTCGGCTACGACCACGCGCCCCACGGACACGGCGAGGTTGAATTCAAGAACGTCCGCGTTCCCGTCTCCAACATGCTGCTCGGCGAAGGCCGGGGCTTTGAAATCGCTCAAGGCCGGCTGGGACCGGGACGCATCCATCACTGCATGCGCTCGACTGGTGTAGCCGAGCGGGCGCTCGAACTCATGTGCCGGCGGGTGCGATCGCGCGTGGCTTTCGGGAAGACGATCGCCGAGCAAGGGACCATCCGCGCCGACATTGCCCACTCGCGCATGGAAATCGAGCAGGCGCGTCTGCTGGTGCTGAAGGCCGCCCACATGATGGACACGGTAGGCAACAAAGTGGCCCAGGCCGAGATTGCCATGATCAAAGTGGTGGCGCCGAACATGACGCTGCGCGTGCTGGATCGCGCGATTCAAGCGCACGGCGGCGGCGGTGTTTGCCAGGATACTTTTCTCGCTGCTGCCTGGGCCTCGGTACGCACCTTGCGGCTGGCCGACGGACCGGATGAGGTCCACACTGAAGCCATCGCCAAGATGGAACTGCGCAAGAGCGAGAAGGCGTGCGCCAAGACCGCGCCGCACTGAGTAAAGATCAGATCTTCCCGACGCCTGCAGGAAGAAAAAACCTTTCCCGTCTCAGCCGGGAAGTTGCGCCGCTCCGGCAGCCAGGAACTGCACGGCGATGATGGTGATGTCATCCTGGGGATCGTCGCGGCTGCGGCCCCGCCAGGCAGCCACGGAATCGAGCAGCCGATC
>DATDGY010000242.1:0-2211 GCA_036521855.1 Candidatus Angelobacter sp. | reverse complement strand
TTATCAGGAGTCCGACAATCAGCAGTAGATGGCGTCGCTCACTCATACCGTTCACCTACTCTCCGGCACACGCATATCGGACCGTTTGGGCGGGGCGCCACGGCGCCAGAAGACCTCAGGCTCAATGGTCAGCCCGTAACTTTCTTTTTCCGCATCCCAGGATTCGGTCAATTGCCGCTTAACCGCTTGCATGCGCCGTTCGACCAGCGCCGCACCCTCGGTATCGGCGACGTAGGACAGGCGCAGCAGCGACGGCGCTTTACGCAGTTCCCCGAGGAGCACGTCGAGGCGTGGCTTCCACTGGCCGCGGATCTCCGTCGTACCCGGCTCGAACGCCGCATCCGAGAGGTCGATGGCCACCACGCGGTAAACGGACGCGCCGAAATCAAATTTCAGGGCCTTGCCGGCCGTGGCGTGCTTGATCTGCAACTGGTCAGTGGTCATCCGGAAGCCGCTAGGAAGGGTCCTGTCGTCGAGCTTCAGCACGAAGTTGCTGCCGCGGAACTCGTTCGGCACGATCGCGCAGGTGATGTGGAACCGCCCGTACTGGTCCGTCGTCGCTGCCAGGCCTTGTGCCGTCACCACCCGCACGCCGGACAGTCCTTTCTCGCCGGGATCCTGGTGGCCGTTTCGATTCACGTCGTCGAAGACCTTGCCAAACACGTCTGTGCAGTCGAAGGTCTGATCCGGGACGACACGAACCGTTGCAGTCGCCTCACCGGACAGGGGCTGGCCCGTCAGGCCTTGTAGGGCCTGCGCGCGGTTGGTGAACTCGCCTTCGCCAACACCGGCGCCGACTGCGAGCAACAGGACGATCGTGCGATGATCGGAGCTGCCAAAGCTGAGGCCATTCCACACGAGCTGGCCAGCGGCCACCGTGGGCTCTGTGGGCACACCATCCAGCCGCGCCGATTTTGGGATGTAGCGGAAGCCCGCTGGATAGCGATCCACAACCTGCACGCCTTGCGTGGACGCGCCTAGCACATTGCCGATCGTGATGGTGTACGGGACCAGCTGCCCGCGAGTGACGTTGAGCAACGGCGTCGTCTTAGTGATCGAGAATGATCCCGCGATCTGCGGGTCGACCGGAATGTGGTTGTTGTAGATCTGGTTCGAGCCGGGCACGGCGGTGCCATCCAGGGTGAGATTCAGGTAGTACTTAGTCCCAGTGCTGCGTGGAGGCACGGAGGGTGGCGGCGCGAACTCCGATGCCTGTGCTTCGCAGTACGGGACGGCCGGAAGCGCATCCTGCAAACTACCCGGACAGGTAGGCACAGAAAACGGCGCGGTCGATGCGTCGGAAGCCGCGGGGATGAGCACCGACTCTCCAGCCACGAAGGTCGATGGTGCGGTCACCTTGATGACATAGGCGCCACCACTGGAGCAGGCAGGATCCGTGAAGTTGAGGTCGAAACGGTAATAGCCGCCCGCCTGGGTAATCTGGCCCTGTTGAGCCGGGTCGTCGAAGCAAGTTGCCGGTAATGGCGAACTGCTGCCGGCCCTAAGCATGTTCACGGTCACGCCCGCAATCGGAGCCCGGGTCGTCGAGTTGTAGACCACGCCATTCGGCCCGATCGGCAGATTCAGATTCTGGAGGTTGCTGCCGGAGGGCACGGCGATGCCGGTGATCCGCTGCAGACTGTTGGTAAAGGCCGAGTCGGCTTTCCCGAGCTTGGCGGTATTCGGCCCCGCGCCGGGCGCGGCGAACCGCACCTCGTACCGGTTTGAAGTCCCGTCGGTCGGTTGTACGCTAGCAAAGTGATAAACGCCGTTGACATCCGTGAGAACGGACTGTATCTGGACGCCGTTAAGAAACAGCGTAACCGTCCATCCCTGCAGTAGCGGCTCGCCGGCGTCAGGGATCTTGTTGAAGTTGGCGTCGAGCCAGGCGGTGCCGTTCAAACTGCCGACACCGGGGACTCCTCCGATATCAATCGAGACGCTCGCGCTCGCCGTCTGTGAAGGGTTGTTCCACGTTACCACCGCGGTGTTCGTGAGCGTCGTTCCGGCGGGAAGCCCTGCAGCAATCTGCGCGCGGAAGCGCACGTCGATGGATTGTCCCGGCTGCAACGGCCCGTTCACAGAAGAGTAGTTCGCGGTCAATACGGAACCCGCGATCGTGACACCGGCCGTTGCGCCGTTCATCGTTGGCGCTGGTGGATTCACGAACGTGAGGCGACCTGCACCCGCGCTGCTGATGTCGTCGGTGAT
>DATDGY010000241.1:0-9882 GCA_036521855.1 Candidatus Angelobacter sp. | reverse complement strand
GGAAGCGCTCCGCGCTAAGTTCCTTTTAGAGCCGGCCTCTTCCCTTTTAATTTTGTGGGGCAGTCTTCGATGGACAAAGAGTTTGCGGGAGGCTACGGCCTAGCGGCCGGCTGCAGCTTGCCATGTTGCTGCGCTTTCTTTTTCCTCCCGGCAGTCCACCACGCTGAGTTCTTTTTCCAGCGAAGAAAATCGCTGCAAGACTTCGTGCATGCGCAGCGCCATGTTGCGGATGGTTTCGATCTGGGAACGTGCTCCCGCGGAAAGCGATCCCGGCTCCAGCAGCAGCAACTCGGAGTTGCCCAGCACCGAGGTCAGCGTATTGTTCATGGTGTGGCGCATTTCCAGCATGTAGCGGCCAAGCAGGGCTTGACGGTGCAAGGAAACGTTGGCCTGATCAAGGCGGAAGGCATAGGCCTCGGCGGTGACGCGGTGCAGCATTTCGGCGGCCAGCAGCACCAGCGAATCCAGCCAGTTCTCTTGTCGTCGCAGTACCGACATGCCGGGCCAGCGCTCGCGGACGGTTTGCACCGTCCGGGTATCTTCGGAGACGAACAGCACGCGCTTGCCCGCCGCTTCCATGGTTTCCAATACTACCGAAAGCGCCTGCGGCCGCAGATTGCCGGCGATGGCCAGATGGAAGCTGTCCGGATCGAAGGAAAGACAAACATCGCTGCTCATCAAGGTGAAGGCCGGTACGCGGCGTTCCGACTGCCAGCGCCCCGTGATGGCGCGGGAAAATTCCGCGTCATCGGAAACGATTAATACGGAGGGTTGATCCACGTTACCTTTCCCTGCTTCTGCGGAGGCAAATGTTTTGGATTAACGTCGCTGGTCTGGCGTTTGCTCTGCCGTGAAAGCTTGCTAACTCTCCTCCGGCGAACCGCCGGAGACTTCAAACTCCGGCGCATTCGTGCTCGAGGCCGCACCGGCAGCCTGGGCAAGGGTTTTCGCGACTCCACTCACCTTGGGCGCAGCCCCGCGTTTGGCATTTTTTGTCAGGCCAGCCTCCACCACAGCACGAAGGTCCACCAACATCGACACCGGCTGTCCACTGGAATATTCAGCGTGGAACATTACTTTCCAGGACTGGCAGATCATGCGCAGTCGGGCGATGGGCTCCTCGGCGGAAAACTGGGCGCGGCGGCAATCCAGGGTTTCCACTCCGCGGCTTTCCAGGTCTCGCAAACCATCGAGAATGGCGTTGAGGTCTTGGTGCATCAGGCGGAAGAAAACCCGTCTCATCAGAAAACTGAAGCGGGTGAATGCCACCAGGGCGGCGGGCTGATAGTACTTTTTGCCACACGAGGTTTTGAGTTTTCTTCCCTTTTCCAGAATCCGGCTGGTGAGCAATTGGTTCAGATTGTGGCAGCCGTTTGCGGTTTGCACTACTTCGTCCAGCGGACTGAGCCACTCCGGAACTGCCAGGTCCACCTGCCCCAGCACGGGTTCCAACAGTTGAGCGACGTATGCCAGATCGACATCGGCATCTTGCAGGCGCGAGGGAGCGCAGTGGGAAAAGAACTGCACCAGCAGGAAATCAATCTTGTCGCGGTCTGAGTCGCTGTGTTCCGACTTGCGCAAATAGTGGACCAGCAAGGTGCGCAGGCCTTCGTCGCTGCCCAGCGTGGTGGTTTGGAGAAACTGACGAAGCTGGTACACCTGAATGCGCTCGTCCAGGTCCAGAAACCATTGCCGGGCCTGTTCCACCGACTCTTGCGGGGGCGCATCCACGCCCGCCTCCAAATCACTGTGGTGAGGCAGTTCGATCACGAATTCCCGCGCCAGCGCGGAATACAGCGGATAGAGCAGGCGCGCATCGCGCCACTCCGCCGCCAAGTCACTCAGGTTAGGTGTGGTCATGATTTCACAATCCAGTTGGGAACTTCTTTGGTGAAGCGGGCGGCCACGGCGGTGCGCCCTCCATTGTATTGCACGGCAACCACGCAAGCCTCGGTATCGAGCGTGCCATCGGAATTCTGCAGCCGCAGCCGGTCGGCGAACTCCAGAGGCATGGTGGATGCAAACAGCACTTCGCGCGGCGTCCCGAATTCAATGATCGTGCTTTCGGTAAATGCTCCGGTTTCGGCGGCCACCCGGGTGAGCCGCACCGGAATGCGAACGGGGGTGGCGTTAGGGAAAAACTTTGCCAGCTTGCTGGTCGAGCTCTCACGAGCCGGAGCAGCCGCTGCTCCCGATTTAGACACAGAGTGCCTCATTCCTGCTTCCCAAGGGTCGATGCGGCCTGGATTCCCAAGTCCGCCGGTTAGCGTGACTCGGACACCCGGACCGCATCGGGGAGAAAGGATGCACGAGTCCGGCCAAAGCGCGGGAGCCCGTGCAGGACGGCACGTGGTTTTCTATCAATAGGATAGGAGACCGGTTAGAAATGGCCGCGAAAAGCGTCTTAGCCTTTATGTCTCAGATTGACACACAGTCTCAAGGAGTTGGGCCAAATCAACGGATTCGAGCCCACATCCCTAAAGTCCGAGTCTGGCCGCGGCTCGCAACGATCTTACAAACTCTTGGCATACCAATTATCGTGGCGCCAATGCTAAGATTCCGCACGCTGATTTGATCCGGGATGGGAAGGGCACTCTCTACGGCACCACCTATCAGGGCGGCAGCGGCGGCTTCGGAACGGTGTGGCAGATCACAAAGTAACCCGCGCCTGAGTGTGGGCCTACTGCAAGGCCTGGCTGCTGGATCCCAGCTCTTGCCGGCCGCCAATGTTGTAGCGCTTTAATTTTCGATACAGGGTGGCGCGGCTGATGCCTAGCATCTTGCCGGCCATGGCCTTGTCGCCTTTTACTTGTTCGAAGACGCGTTCGATGGTGGCCCGTTCGATGTCTTCGAGATCAGTGGAGGAAACTGCGCCGGTTATCGTGCCGGTTGCCGATTCTGGGGACGGCGAGGCTGACGCGATGGCAGGCGGCAGATCGCCGACGTCAATAAGTTTGCTATCGCCCAGCGCCACCGCCCGCTCGACGCAGTTTTCTAGTTCGCGCACGTTGCCCGGCCAGTCGTATTGCAGCAGGCTTTTCATGGCGGCGTTGGTGACTTGCATGGAAGTGTCGGGCGCGTAGCGGTCGAGAAACCAGTGCGCCAGCATCGGAATATCGGAGCGGCGTTCGCGCAGTGACGGCAAGTGGACGGTGACCACGTTCAGGCGGAAATAAAGGTCTTTGCGGAAGGTACCGTTGCGGTATTCGGTCTCGAGATCGCGGTTGGTGGCGGCCACGACGCGGACGTCCACTTTCGCTTTCTGGTTGCTGCCGACCGGCCGTACTTCTTTCTCCTGCAAAACGCGCAGCAGTTTGGCTTGCATTTCGAGTGGGAGTTCGCCGATTTCATCGAGGAAGATGGTGCCACCGTTGGCGGACTGGAAGAGCCCGGTCTTGGAGCGGAGAGCGCCGGTGAACGCGCCTTTTTCGTAGCCGAACAGTTCGCTCTCGATCAGAGTTGGCACCAGCGAACCGCAGTCCACGGCCACGAAGGGACGATTGGCGAATGAACCGCGGAAGTGGATAGCGCGGGCCACCAGTTCTTTGCCGGTGCCGCTCTCGCCCGTGATCAGCACCGGAGTGCGGGTGTCTTTGAGCCGGGAGATCATGCGCAGCACATCCTGAATTTTCGCCGAGGATCCGACGATGCCGTGAAGATCAGATTCGGTGTCTACGCGCTCGCGGAGAAATTGATTCTCTTCCACCAGATGGACTTTTTCGGCCATGCGGCGCAGGAAAAGGCGTAGTTCTTCGAGAGGAGAAAACGGCTTGCCGATGTAATCGTAGGCACCGAGCTTCATCGCCTGCACCGCAGTTTCAATGGATCCGTGGCCAGTCATGACCGCGACCTCTGTGCGCGGCAGCAGCTTCTTCACTTTTTCCAGAAATTCCAAACCGGACATATTGGGCATGACCATGTCGGTGAGGATCATGTGCGCCGGCTGTTCTTCTAGCAGGGCGAGCGCGGTCTCGCCGCTATTGGCTTCCATGCAGGTGAAGCCCAGCGCTTCACCTACGGTCATGCACAAGCGGCGGATGCTCTGCTCATCATCCACAATCAACAGGCGAATGCGTAAATCGTCGCTCACGGCGCTTTTCCTATGGTCTTTTCGATGACGGAAATAAACTGCTGCACCCGGAACGGTTTCTCCACGCAAGGCGCACCGGTTTTGCGCAGGGTGGCGACGGTATCTTCGTTAGCGATGTCGCCGGTAATGAAAACGACGCGCGCGGCCAGGTCGGGCCGGTTGCGGCTTAACCAGGCATGCACATCGGCTCCGTCAACGCCGCCGGGCGTGCGCATGTCAGAAACCACGCCCAGAAACTCTCCCGACTCGAGTAGTCGTAAACCCTCGACTCCGGACTCGGTAGACACGACAGCGTAGCCGCTGCGCTCCAGAGCGGCGCGGACATAGGCCATTACAGCGGGTTCATCCTCGATGAGCAACACCGGTAAAGTGGAGGGCCTGATGGCAGCACGGCTTGTGTTCATGCTTGTATAACTCCTGCGGCGCCCACGACGGAGGCCGATTCTGAGACGGGCAGACGTACGGAGAAGATCGCGCCTTCTCCGCCGGCATTATTCTGGCAGAGAATTTCGCCTCCGTGTTCGTGCACAATGCCGTAACAGATGCTCAAGCCCAGGCCGGTGCCCTTGCCGATTTCCTTGGTGGTAAAAAACGGGTCGAATATCCGCTCTGGAAAGGAAATGCCGGGACCGTTATCGCGAAATGAAACCTCGACAAAAGCGCCCCGGTTGACCGTCCTGATCTCGATGCGTCCGGGCCGTCCGGTATCGCGCACCGCGTCGTAGGCATTGTTGAGAATGTTCAGGAACACCTGCTGCAACTGGTGGGAGTCGCCAATGACCTGAGGAAGTTCCGGGTCGACAAGCTCGACCACTTCGACTCCGCGGCTGTGGAAGTCGTAGGCGCGTAACTGCACGGTGTGGTGGAGAATGGTATTGGCCTGCACTGGCCTGCGTTGCGGCGGCATCTGGCGCGCGAAGCTCAGCAGGTTCTGCACGATCTGCTTGGTGCGTTGGGCTTCCTGCAGGATGACGCGCAGGTCCTTGCGGGCGCTCTCCGGGACTTCCGGGTTTTCCATGAGCAGGTCGGCGAAACCCAAAATCGCGGTGAGCGGGTTATTGACTTCATGGGCTACGCCGGAGACGAGCTGGCCAACCGCCGCCATTTTTTCCGCATGCAGCAGCTTGGCCTGTAGCGTGGCCGCATCGGTGATGTCGCTCATGACCACCACAATGCTGACCACATTGCCCTGCTCGTCACGCATGGGGCTCAAATTCATGGAGAAGTGCCCAACTCGACCCTCACCATGCACAATCTGCAGTTCCAGATTGTCAACCTGCTGGCCGGCGAGGGTGGCAGCGAAGGCATCCTGGAGCGCCTGGCGCCGGGCCGGAACAATCAACTCTTCCAAAGGCCGGCCCAACAATTGGTTCTGCTGATATCCCATGTCATACCAGCGGCGGTTGGCGTAGGAGACAAATCCGGCGGCGTCCGCCACCAGGATCAGGCTCTGGGTATTGCTCAAAATCTTGCCGGAAAAATCGCGCTCGCGCTGCAATTCTGACTGGAATGTCTTGAGGCCGCTGATATCCAGCATGACGCCGCGGTACTGGACCATGCGCTGCTGGGCGTCACGCACGGCAAAAGCATTAATCAAAACGTGGACGGCGGACCCATCCTGGCGGCATAGGGTTTGTTCATGATTGCGGACCGCCCCGTGCAACTCCATCTGTGCCGCAAATTCCTGGTAGTGTTCGGGTGACAAAGATACCTGGGTGCGGAGATCGGCCTGAAGCAGATCCTCACGATGGCGATAGCCAAGCATGCGGACCAGGGCGTCATTGACTTCGATGAAGCGCCCGTCCGGAGTGGAGAAGAAGACTCCCTCCTGAATGTTGTCGAACAGCTCGCGATAGCGGCGTTCGGCCTCGCGACGGTCGGTGAGGTCCTTGAGCACGTGGATGGTCTGCAGGCCCTGGCTGTTGGCGCCGTGGACCTGCGAGGTGGACACCAAATAAGTCCGGTCGAGGACTGGCAGAATAAAATCGTCGATGCCCGCGGCGGTGGTGGTCCGGCAGAAGGGACAGGCGAGCGGAGGCGCGTCGTTTCCGACTGCCAGGAGCGCGCTCATGTCAATCCCGATCAGTTCGCTCGGCTGGACCCCGATGAAATCAGCTAGGGAGCGGTTTACTCGCAGAACGTGATCTGACTGATCGTGGACCACGATGAAATCGGTGATGGCATCGAAGATCTCGATCCAGTGTCGGTTGGCCTGGTCCATGCAAGTGAACCGGCGGGCATTCTCCAGAGCGATTGAGGCGTGAGCGGCAATGGCTTGCAGAAATTGTTTGTCCGCCTCCTCCAGCGGCTTGCCACGATTGGCAAGACACAGCACCCCGGCGAGATCGCCCGACGCGCCGTGGAGCCGTATCAGACAACAATCCTCCCAGCCCAATGCGGAATTCAACTTTGCCCCAAACAGGCCAGTGGCGCTGCCCGAGACGATGGTTTCAGGGTGCTGTGCCAATGCGTCCCTGAGGGCAACGTCGAAGGGTTGCAGCAGGGGCCCCTGCGCGCGACCGCCGCCCTCGATTCCGTGCAGCACAATGGTTGAGAGAACCGAACCTTCCTGCACGGCCAAGGCTGCGGCTTTGGCTCCCATCATGTCCGCTGCCTGCATGGCGAAGTTTCTGGCGCACTCGGGAAGACGAAGCTGGGAGTTCACTTGCAGCGCCAGTCCCATCAGGGACTCGGCGCGATGGCGGTGTCGTTCTGACAGGTCGAGGTTGTGCGCCGCCTCGAGATTTACCGCGACTTGCGCGGCCAGGGCCTGCGCGGAGTGAACATTCTCTTGAGAAATCGCCGCGGCATCTACCCGGTCGAGTACGCCCAGCAAGCCCAGCACCTGCCCCCCCGCTCCCAGCAGAGGTACGACCAAGACCTGACGCACCTGGAATTTTGCGATCATCTCCAGGTTAGCGCCGGGAACCCTGGCCGGGTCGTTGGCCCAGAAAGGTTCTTTATTGAGCAGGGCGCGGCTGGCGGCGCCTTCGGGAAAAATCTCGTCCACCGCGCCGGGCACGCCATTTTCCGCTCCCCAGCGCACGTGAAACGCTCCCCCCTCCCACAGGCCGACAAAGGCACGGCCAAAGCCCAGAAAGCCGGCGGCACGGACGACGAACTGGCGCAGGAATTCGTCGAGATTTCCCGCCGAACTCAGTTGCGCCAGGATATCGAGCAGTTGGTGCAGTTGGTGGGCCTGGGCGCGGGCGGTCCCGTAAAGCTCGGCATTAGCGATGGCGACCGCCCCAAACTCCGCCACCGCCGCCAGTAGTAACTTTTCTTCGTGGCGGAAAGCGCCTTGGTGGCGAGGGTAAATCAGGATGGCCCCCTCAGAGCGCGAAGTGCGGATGGGAGCGGCGAGCAGCATCCCCGCAGGAACCAAGTCGCCGAGCGCCTGGGTAACCGGATCGATGGCAACGCTGATGGGCTCACCCGCGGCCACCGCGCGGTCGGCAAGGCCGGCGGCAAATTGTAGTCGGTTGCTGTCAAAGCGATCCCGGACCGTAGCAGCCAGTTGCTCGGATTCAGCCGCCACCGCGTTCAGTCCCACGGCGCTTCCTTGGCGCAAGAGAATGCAGACTAGCCGGGTCCGGAGCAACACCCGCAAACGATCCGCGAGAGCCTCAGCCACGGTGGAAGCATCAGGGACGACATGGACCACCGGCGCAGCCGCGACCAGCGTTTCGGAGCGGCGATGCTCCTCTTGCGAGACCTGGGTCAAGCGCGTGGGTTCCAACAAGCTCCCAAGTTGGCCAAGCAGAATGGTTGCTTTAGCGGCCAAGTCGTCATTGAAGAAATCCGGGTCTGTGGCATGCACAAAAACGGCGGTCCCAATCACTTCATTGGAAACTACCAGCGGAGCGGCCATCAGCGCCCGGGCTTGAAATTCCGCGGCCCAGGAAAATCGGTTAGCGAGATGATTTGCAAACAGGGTGCGGCCCTGATGGATCGATTCCATGACAGCCGCGCCGTCTTTCGCTCGGATCCGCCGCCCGCGGAAGTCCGCCGCCCTCAGGCCGTCGGCTTCGGCACCGACCAGTTCATCGGCAGAAACACGGCGCCAGAAATAGGTTCCATCAACGTGGAAGAACTCGCGCGTTGCCTGGCAAAACAGCAGGATCAAGGCGGCGGACGTTCCTCGGGCAGCCGCCTCGGAGAATCGCAACAGCAGTTTCTGGAAAGCATCGTCCGAGCGCGGCCCGGATTTCTCCAGCACCGTCGTATCTCCGGCATGACTGGTCAGAGAACCACCACCTTAGCATCGTCAAACTACAAGTAATTGAATATACAGGAAAAATAGACTGCTTTCTCAATTTGAGTCAAGCGAATAACGTGCGGAGTGCCGAACTGTGAAATCCCACCAAGGGGATGCCTAGCGTATCACTCTGAGAAAAGAAACCCTGCATGAGACGGTTTAAGTGCTCGGGCAAGCCGATCCACACCTCTGCGGATGCCTTCCAAGCTTATGATTCGGAGCCTGTTAATGAAGCCGCCAGGGAGGCCATCCCGGTTCCCATCGATGGCAAGGGCATTGCTGTGGCAGCCCAGGGCAATCTCCCTTGGAGGAACAGTGTCTCTCCGTTTCCGAAAAATCTGGCGGTCGGTAAGAACAGGGCTCTTGGCTCTGCTGATGGCGGTTGCAGCCTTCCACTCTACGCCCGCAATAGCACAGGAGGAATTGACCAGGAAGCCGAAAACCAAAGTGGCTCCGGCTTATCCCGAACTGGCGCGGCGCATGAACATCACGGGTGTGGTCAAGGTGCTGGTGGTGGTTGCGCCCAACGGAAGCCTGAAAGACACGAAGGTGCTTGGCGGGAATCCGTTGCTGGTGAACGCCGCTACAGATGCTTTGAAAAAGTGGAAATTCGAACCCGCCGACACCGAGAGCAGTGGGACGATTGAGTTCAAGTTTCAAGCGCCGAATTAGATAGCGGATGACCGGGGTTGGAGTGACCCCATCAGAATCAAACGTGAGCTCGAGCGCGTAGCCGCATGAACGCGATCGGGCGGAGGAATGGCGAATGTCGATTGGCAAGAAGCTATATGTGAACTTCGGAGCCGTCCTTGCGATGGTCGTAGTGCTGTTCCTGGTCAACCTCATCGCAATGCAGCGGGAGCATAGCGCCAAGGCGGCCGCTTCGCAAGCCCTGCAAATGGCGTCTACCACTGACAACATCCGCTTCCAGATGATGCAGAACCGCCTTTATCTAAGCAACTACCTGCTAAGCGGCGACACTCGCGAAATCGACCGGCTGAACGAAGGCGCGCGGTTGCTGCAGGACAAGCTGCAGGCCGGGCAGAGCCTTACTACGTCCGAGCAGCAGCGCGCGGCATTGGCGAAAGTGCAAGGCAGCGAACAGAACTGGGCCCGCGAATTTGCCGGGCCCATGATGGACAAACGGAAAGAAGTGGACAGCGGCAATGCCACCGTCGCTGAACTCCAGATCTTCTATCTTCAGAAAGATGCCTCCAGTTGGGTAAAAAGCGCCACCGATTACCTCGAAGTAGTGGACGCAGAAAATACCAAGGTGCTCGAGGCCCGGCGAAGGTCCGACGAAACCGCCGGCACCGGAACTACGGTAATCGCTTTGCTCAGCACGCTGGTGGCGCTGACCCTGGGAATCTTCATCGCTTTCACCACCGCGAAATCCATTACCGAGCCGCTGAAGAACCTGATGAAGATCGCGCGCCAGATCGGCGATGCCGGTGACCTCGACCACGAAATCGACGTTCATCGCAGTGATGAGATCGGCGAACTGGCCCGCACCTTTGGCAACATGGTGATCTAC
>DATDGY010000240.1:0-91154 GCA_036521855.1 Candidatus Angelobacter sp. | reverse complement strand
TCGGTCTGCAAGGCCTCCTGGATGGCCGCGAGATCGGCTCCAGTAGGATTGGAAACCGTTCCCTGGCGGAAATCCGAGGCAAGCTCGGCATTGTAGGCCACGCGCGTGAAATGCATGTTGGGTTGAACCATACCGATATGGTGTTGGAGCGCGTCGGTGCATGACTCGGTTGGGAATTGGGTGATGTGGCAAGCGGACGTCGCCGGCGTCTCCACCTGGCAGGTCTGATCGTAGAAATAGTAAACGCTCTCCTCGAAGGTGCTATTGGGTGGATAGGTAGCCTCGTCGAGGCACGCCAACCCGGTTCGCTGCATCACCAGCTCGGGATCCGCGGGAAGATCGAAGGGTTCGTCCCAGGTCCCGCCGAGAGGCGCCAGCGCAGGCTCGCTTGCGCCCGGTGATGACGGATCGGTGACCATGTAACTCCAGAAATGGTATTTGACGGCGATGTAGTCGTGCGTCCCAATCTGCGTCCGGTGCGGCTCGTCCAGCACCTGGAATTTCCACACAGCATGCGGCGGGAGCGGCAAGGCCCCGCGCGTTGGAGGAGCTGTGTAGAAGAATTGACGGAACACCAGGCGGTAGTAAGTCAGATTGACTTGCGTGGTGGCGCGCTTCACCCA
Source organism: Candidatus Angelobacter sp. (assembly GCA_036521855.1). Classification (GTDB taxonomy): domain Bacteria; phylum Acidobacteriota; class Terriglobia; order Terriglobales; family Acidobacteriaceae; genus Angelobacter. The sequence continues at coordinate 90,531 of DATDGY010000240.1, read as the reverse complement.
GAAGTCATCGCCCTGTGCGAGCGCCCAGTCGGCGGCGGCCTCGCGCTGCGGACCCGCCGGAATGTCGTCCAACTGAACGCCCACGGTGGTGTTCATATCCATTCGAATCAGGGCGCCTGGTGGTGTAGAGGGCGATTGCGCGTAGGCTATCGATGACAACAGGACAAGGGCGGTGACCCCGAGCACCAAACCCAACAATTGGCATTTCCTTCTTAAACTCTGCAATGACATGACAGCTACCTCCATCTATCTCCAGTTACGCGCGAAGGGCTGGAAGGGGAATAAAGCAGCTTTTCCTTGAAGTGAGACGAAGCGGCCAGCGGCTCACCGCCGAATGAGCCGCCCGTCAACGCCATCAAGCGCATTGGCAGGTGTGGCCGTTCATGGCCAGCGGGACGGCTCCGGGGTCGAGCAACCATGACTTCCCCTGGGCAAGGTTTCGGGCGTGCTTCGCCGGCACGCGCCGTTTCACGAGATCAACTGCCGCCGCTTTCCCGGTTAGAGATTGATTTTCTCCGCAACGTTTTATTCCTCCTTGTCTCCTGGCTCGTAATCAGGACAGAGGCGTTCACTGTTCGAGACCCTCGCGAAGGAGAAGAAGAAATGTCGTCGACCATGTTCGTAGCTCTCTCGCACAAGGCAGTACGCGTTCTGGTACTGATCTTGGCGGCCACCATTGCATCGAGCGCACCAGGCCAAACTCCGGGCCAGCTGACGGAAGCGCAGGCCCAGGCGCTGATCAAGAAACTCTCTACTGCCCCGGCGACTTCCAGACTGCTGACCGTGGCGGAAACTAAAGGGCTTCTGCAGTACGTAACCGAGCAGGCGAAGCAGCAAGCTGCCGCGGCGCAAGCAGAAGCAGCGGCCGCGACGGCGGCAGCTAAACCGAAGAAAGTGCGGCTGGGAATCGTCATGCCGCGGGTTGATTTGGGCCCCGGATTCTCCGGCGACGCTGCGGCAGAGCCGCTGCGCGGGATGATCGCCCACTACCTGAGCGGGCCGGTGATAGAGCTCGTGCCTCTTGATGCCCTGGTGTCGCAACAGATCAACGCCGAGGCGCAAGCCAAGCAGTGCGATTTCGTTCTGTACAGCAGCGCCACCCAAAAGAAGACGGGCGGGAACGGCATGGGCCTGTTCAAAGGCGCCACCACCATGGCCAATATGTTGCCTATGGTGCAGGCAGCCAAACTCACCGGTGGCCTGATGTCCGCCGCGGGCTCCGCCGCCAGTGCCGCCGACGCCGCCCACGAAGCCGCTTCGCTCTCCAAGGGAATCAAGGCTAAGAGCGAGGTCAGCCTGGAGTACAAACTTGAGGCGCCCGGAAATCCAGCTGCGGCGTCTCATGACGTTTTTAGCGCCAAGGCAGCTACTGACGGCGATGACGTATTGACGCCCCTGGTAGGCCAACTCGCTGAGGCCGTGGCCACGCAGGTCACGAAGTAAAACCCTTCCACGTGCCGCCATCCGGTTCGGCACGGCAAGGGCAGAGTCGCGTGTCAAAGCTGGATCGGCCTCTGATTCATCGTGTTTAGGTACGTGCAGTTTCTAGCCAAATAACGAAATGAGGAGAATGTTATGCATCGCTTATTGATCAAGTCAGTTGTAATGGGAATCGTGGCCTTGGCTCTGTGCTTAGCCGGGATTGCCCAGCCGGCCACTGCCGGCAAGTTCGGTCTGCCGACGGCAAAACCAGCCACAGCGTCACCCGCAACTCCGGTCACCGCCAGCTCTGCGGCCCCAGCCCCAAGTTCAGCGCCGGCCCCGGCTTCGGCCCCTGCGCCGGCAGCCGTCAGCGCAATTCTTACCGGGGGTACAGTGAAGTCCGTTTACGTGACGGCTATGGGCGCAATACAAGGTCAGTTGGGCAAGGGCAAAATACTGTGCACGAAGTATTCGTTCCAGCCGAGCCGGCTTCAAGATGCTGTAACTGGATTGCCCACAGGCAAAATGAGTCGCGGACAGGTTACGATTACGAAACGCTGGGACGCGGCTTCGATCCCGCTCTTACAGGCGTTGGAAAACAACGAGACCCTCAACACAGTCACGCTTGACTTCGAGGGCGGGACCGCAACGGGAGCGCAGACGATCGTGTTTACCGTGAAGCTGACAAAGGCCACCGTCGGCTCTGTGCACGAATACTTCGACGCGACCGGAGCACTCGAAGACGTCACATTCAACTTCAATTCGATTGACATTACGGACAACACGACCAAGCAAACGGCTGCGGGCAGCTTCTGATTCTTAAAGCCGCGATGGGCGCGTGCCGAGGAAATCGGGAAGACCTGCTCGACGAATCTCCTGGCACGCGTGCCCGCGGCCCGAAGTGCAACGAAAGACGAGACCTCAGGGGTGGAGTTTTAAAGACAAGGATAAGAATCTGGAGGATCAAGCAATGAATCAGCGCACGCGGTACGCACTCTTGGGCATGTTTCTTGCCCCGTTAATGACCGGCGCTATGTTTTCCCAGGGAACGAACTCTCCCCAGGGCGCCCCGGCAACGAAGTTCGGCTTGCCGGCAGCCAAGCCTGCGACTGGAGCCGCAGCCCCGTTCCCGGCTACGACTACTGCGGCCACGTCAACCGCCGCAACCGCGGCCACAAACGCCAAGACGGCCGCAACTTCGGCTTTCGTCTCCACCAACGTTCCAACGGCCCTCAAAGTGTCGGCGGCCAGCGTAGTCTTCACCCAGCAGGGAGCGAGTAAGGCCACCACGATTCCCTGCTCCAAATTCGTGCTTAACATAAACGCATCCGTGGCCGGAGGAGCCGTAGCCGGGAGGCCAACATGGGTGGTCACTTTCACCAAGCCGTGGGACAGCGCCCCGGATCCGTTCGTGACGGCGGTTGTAAACGGCGCCCACTTTGACAGCATGAGCTTTACATTCCTTGGGCCTGCGGGCGGACAGCCCGTTTCCGGCGTTACTCTGACCTCGGTCTTTGTGGGTTCCGTCAATAAGTACTTCGACGCAGCCACGGGCTCGGCCATGGAAGAGATCTCGCTGGTTCCTAAAGCAATTAACTGGGGAAAATCATCCAATGGCCCTACTGGCACTACGTTCACCGATGCCTGGTCGGCCGCCAACTAGTTGCAACCCTTTGCTGCCCGGCCGGCGCCGCCTGCGCCGGCCATTCCTGTCAGCAAGCCACTACGGTTTGTGGGCATCGGGCTTTTGCCAATTTGGCTTGGACGAACGCAACCAGCCGGGCCAGAAAAGCGCCGGTGGAATCAGGACAGTTCTTCCAAGCCGCGCGTTGGATGGTTTCATTCACCTAAGACTGCGGCGGGCTCGTCTGATGATCTTGCCCCCTATGCTCCGGCGCTTGTCACTTTTGCCGGCGCGGCGTTCACGGCATTTTGAAAGAACCCTGCGGCGATTGGGGATGCTTGCCCAAGAAATCCGGCCCAGTCGTTGGGAGGAAGGCGCTTGCCGGGCTGGTAGAACGCCAACCACCGGCCAGCTCCTTCGATGAACCATTTCTCATTCACGTTGGCGTTCACAAGAAAATTCACGAGTTGCGGGCCGTACGCGCGGCGGATACCCTATGCGTTTTTGCCGGTCAAAAAGAACCGCTTGGAGAACTCGGGGCTGCCTTCCACGTCCACCCGTTTGAACGAGAGCGACAGCAGCCTCTTCTTCTGCAGGCGAAACGAAGGCAAGCGGTGTGATGGACTGGCGAACGCGGCCACGCTCTGGATGCGGGTGATCGTACCCGGGTCATCGCCGCTGTTTGCGACTTCGAACCGATAGTCAAACAGGACCGTCCGCAACCCGTCAACGCTGCCTTCCATAATGTTCTCGGCCATGCGGTCGTCGCCCGTGATGAAGAGCGGGGCCGCAAGCTGGGCGTCACCCAGGAAGTCCGGGGCCGCCGCACTGAAGGAAAAGCCCAACTGCTGTGCCACTGCGCCCAGAGACCGCGTGCGGCGCCGGGCATTGACAATGGCAAGGCGCACCAGCGCGCCCACTGCCAGTAACAGCACTACGACACCGATAACGATTCCCAGTATTGTCATTGGATTTGTTCCTCCTTACTTACTCATGGCCGCTCGCGTCGCCAGGCGGAACAGCCTGGTAGTGGAAAGGTAGCGGCCGCAATCACTTGGTCTCCTCTACGAAGCCGAGACCGGCAGGCTCTGTAGGAATGAGCTTGAAAGTGTTTCCTTCCTGCAACTCCTGCTGGTCTTCAATGGTCTTTTCCCAGCCGGCAAAGTTCACGCGTAGGGAATTGCGGGTCTGTCGAATCTCTCGGGTGATCTTGATGAAAGCTTGCAAGGCAGCAAAAGATCCCATGGGGTTCAGACTGGTCGCGATGGTATATCCGGCCTCGGCGAGATGGTAGGCCAGCTTGAACTTTTCGCCGCCCGTCAAACCTTCATTTCCCAGCTTGGAGTCTTCCAATCCAGGATATCGGGCAAAGAGGCGCGTATATGTATTGGAGAACCTTCGCGCTTGCGGTCCTTCCACCGGCGGCGTGCCCGGCAGATAAATCACCGACAGATCAATGTCTTCTTTGGTCAACTTCAGACGAACCACACCAGTCTTGCTTTCTACTTTCTTGATGTCGGCCATTGCCAGTTCCAGCGATTCAAACTTAGTCTCGCGAAGCACATCGGGATCGATCGCCAGGTCCCCCAAGCCGTCCTCGCCTGCCTGAAAGGTTGGTGGGATGGCGCGTCCATTCTTGTCGTAGAAAGATAGAAAGATAAGCCGCACGTGATTGGGGGTCAGCTCGCACTTTACAGCGCGGTCCTGCTTGTGGCCGCGCATCTCTCCGTAGAAGGCCGCGGGAAGATTCTGGCTGACCACGGCATCAAACGACCGCATGGCGGACTGCCCGTCGTTCGCCTGCAGGTAGAGCTGCGCCATGAGTTGGTTTGCTTCTGCTCCCAACGGGAACACCGTCAACGCCGTAGAAAGGCGGTCGCCCGCTTCCACCAACTGCTGCCGCGCGTAGGCAAAAGGCACGGTAAACCCACCCAGCTTTTTGGCGTCCTTCCTTTCCTTACCCTTCAAGCGCGCCCTTTTTCCGCGCACAGCCTTGCGGTCCTCCAGACCGTTGAACGTCAGATTCATGGCGCGATTTAGCAGGCCGGAGAGCACGTCGTTCGCGGCTTCCACCTCCTCGTCGTACTTCGCCTTCTTTGCGTTCAGCGATTCCAGGTGCAGGTCGGCTTCCTGCCAGCCAAGCGGATCCGTCTCCAGTTCCCGATAGCGCACAAAATAGCTCCGCGCCTGCTCGACATTTCCCGTGGCTTCATAGAACAAGGCCAGCTTCCACTGCGTCGGCGGGAACTCGGGCAGCACTGCGGCGGCTTTCTGGAACGCGGCCAGGGCCCGGTCGAAGTTGCGCCCTTCGATCGCGCGGGAAGCAGCGCCATAGAGACTGCGCACCTGGATTCCTTTTTCGTCCGGCAGGCTCAACAGTGCGTTCAAAAGCGCGGCGCGGATGCGAATCCGCTGCGCGTCCGCGGCGTTGGGCGCTGCGGCCAGGTACTGCTGCAACAGCCCATAGGCATCGTTCAGGCGGCCATTGTCCTCTGCGCAGTTGGCCAGGTCAAAGGTCAGGGCGGGGCTTCCGGCCTGCATGGATTTCATTTGCGCCAGCGTCTCGCAAAGGCTTGAGTTGCGGCCCGAAGACGAGCCCGGCTTGGCGAGAACCGTCGGCACACTGCTCCGCAATGTCGCGGCGGCGAGGAGCGGCGCGGCGCGCGCCGTCGCATCTTGCGGCTCTGTTTCCTCCTGAGCGCTGCCGTCTTCCAGAGTGGAATCGAAACCAAGCGCTTCCGTCAGGCGATTCGCGGCTGTGATGCGCTCGCGATCACCGTCGGAAAGCCGCGTAACGTCCTCGCCGGTGGTGAAGTTTGTGCGCAATTGCTTGAGTTTGAGACGCCGCTTCGGATCTGGAGTGGCGGTTGCGGCCTGTTCCAGGTAGGCCAGAGACGTGGCCGAATCCCCCAGCTTCCGATAGCAGATCGCCAAGTCGTAGGCCACCACCGCCGTCGAATCTCCCGACGCCAGCGCGGTTTCCAGGGTCTCGGCGACCTCTTTGAATCGGCCCTGGTCATACAGGGCGTGCGCTTGTTTCAGCGCATCTTTCACCTGATGATGGAAGCGCTCATCGATACGCTTGATCGCTTCCGTGGCATCCTTGCTGTCTTTGAAAGCGAGCGCAGCCGCGTAGCGCGCTTTGGCCTCTACCTGCTGCCCGCTGTTTTCCAGCGCTTTGGCCTCTTCCAGCAGCGTCTTGGCTTGCTGCTCCAGGGCTTTCTTTTCAGTCTTTTCCTGGTCGTCGGCAAAGAGACAAGGAGCCAGGGTCAGGAACAGGAAAGCCATTCTCCAGTTCACAAGATCACCTCCGCTGCGCGATGAAGAGCTGCTCGCTCTGCTTTGCATTACGCGCCGCAGCACGGCAACGGAACAACCGCGTCACAATTCTCCATCGACTCGCGGGCGATAGCAGTTTTCCGCTCTTTCCTGCCGTTCAGTTCGTTCGGAAAGACCCCAGGACGACCGCGTCTCCCAATGCCGTACTTTGGGACGTGGCCCGGCCATCAGCGCTGAAGTATGATCTCGCCATCGATCGGTTCTTGCCGTCGTAGAACAAGCCGCCCAGCCCCGCGCCCTGGGGTCTTGCCTGCCCTTCCCAGCCTTCGCTGGAAACCGTGATGATGTACTCGTAGTTCTCGTCCAGAGCAGGGTTGAACTTCAGCCGTCCAATATTCTGGGAACCGGATTGCGGTCCCTTTACGAGTTCTTCCAAAGAACATGGCCGGTGAAGGGCGTAGTGGCAATCGGTCTCCAATGCCGATATCGCTTCCATAAACAAGAACGCCGTCTTTTCCTCCGGCTTCAGCTTGATTTCCGCGCCCTGGTTGTCCTTGACTTGAACTTTGGCTTCCGCGGAAGCCGCTTCGAGCGCCTTGATCGCTTTCATCTCTGCCGGGCTATACGCCTGCGCCACTGCAAAAACCGGCAGCAGCAAGGTCACCAACAATCCAATGGGATACACCCTCTTCATTTCTCTACCTCCTATCGCTCTGGATTTAGATCCTGTGATTCTCACGTTTCACGCCTCACAAAATGAGATTCAGTCACTCCCATTACGTGTCCCTCGGACGATTAGGAATAAAAGCGTCTCAGAAACACGCTGGTCCTTCGGCCGAGAGGGTTGTTCCTGTCTCGTACGACCCGAGGACAGCCACGCCCGCGTCGAGGTGATTCCGCCAGGCTGGCATGTCCCAATGGCCTCGAATGACCCCCGCCCATCCGGACGGGCAGACGGTGAAGATTGGTGTGATTGCTGTTACGGCGCGCGAACTCACGTCACTAGTTCCACAAGAGCTGTGTTAGACTCCGGTGCGCCCCTGAAAGCAGTGTCGTCGACCGACCGGTAAGAACTGTTTAGAAAGAGGTTGAGACTTCCTCTCAACCGAGCCGGGGCAGGCTAAAAATAGCCCCTCGCCTTTATTCCCCTTGTGTGTCCAGGTACGTAACTCAGATGGCGGACTTTGAAGACATTTACCGAACCCATGCTAACGCGGTGCTTCGGTACGCATTGCGGACGGTTGGCAATCGGGAACTGGCGGAGGACATCACCAGCGAGTCCTTCCTGGAGTTGTATCGCAACCTGGATACAATCGATTCCGAAAGGCTTCCCGCATGGCTCTTCAAAGTAGCCAGGAACCGCGCCGTGGACCATTGGAGAAAGCGAGCGGTCGAGCAACGGTACGCGCAGGAACTGCGTCCGTCGGAGGCGGCCCCGGCGGCAGGCGTGGACGTGGAAGCCTGGCTTCTTGGGGAGCCGGCGCTGAAACCGGTTCATCGGGTGTGCTTGATTCTGCATTTCGTGCACGGCATGACCCGCGCAGAGATAGGGCAACGCCTTGAATTGTCGGAAGTCAAGGTGAAGGGGCATTTGCAGTATGCGCTGCAGCTGCTCCGGAAGGCGTGGGATGCCGCTAGAACAGGAGGAGTGCATGGGCTGGATGAACCGCGAACCAGCGGAGCCCGGGCTGCCGAGTGATCTCAGCGAAGCGTTGGATGGCCTGAGGACGAAGTTGCCGCGATGTCCAAAGCCGGAGCTGCTTCAGGCGGCTCAGGCTGACGTGCTCCCCGCCCAGCAACGCGAGGACATCATCACGCACTTGGAGAGTTGTCCTGCATGCACATCGCTGCTTGCCGACCTGGAAGCATTGGATGATGCACCGCTCGACAAAGCGGGACAGCAGAGAATATGGAAAAGAATCCGGGCCGGAATCGCGGCCGAAGATCCGGCGCCCATGGCTGGGCGCACAGTCACAGGTTGGTCGAATTCCTGGTTGCGCCCCATGCCCCTGGCCGCCATGGCCGCCGCCGTCGTCATTCTGGTAGTTGTTGGCTTCCTCTTTGTGCGAGACCGGCAACAACCCGTAAATCAAGTCGCTCAGAACCACCCGGTCGAACAGCTTCCGACGGCGGCGCCCAGCGTGCTGCGCCTGGAGAAGCCCCCGGTTGTGCTTCCGGCCTCCGCGGTGATCGTGTGGCGAGGGCAGCAAGAGGCAGCCACCCGGCAGGCTAACGCCTTGAAGCAAGCTCTGGCTCCTTATGAAATGGACAACTATGCCGAGGCCGCGCGACGCTTGGAGCGCCTTCGCAAGCAGTATCCGCAGATGGCGGAGGCACCCTTCTACCTTGGTGTCTCCCAGCTCTTTCTGAATCAGAATGAGGACGCAGCACTGAGTTTGAAGGATGCAGCAAACATTGCCGAGGCTCCCTTAGTCAACGATGCGCTCTGGTATCTGGCGCTCGCCAACCATAGGATCGGCAAAGACGATCTTGCGAGCTCCTTCTTAGGGGCTCTCTGCAGGGCTGGCGGAAAGGACTCGTCGCGGGCCTGTGCCGGCGCGAAAGAACTGGAAACGCGGCATTGAGCCGCGAGAAACTGGGTAGCTTTGTTTTCGGCTTACAAGTCGGTGCTGATCGCCGCGGCTGTGACGCTGGCTCTGTTTTCCGGCGCCGCCAATCGCTGCCACGCGGCGCAGTCTGCTTCGCCGCAGTCCACACCGACTCCAAAACCGCCGGTTCCGCTGGCGCTGAGGCCCGACTCCACTCCGCTCTATCCTCAGCTCAAAGAAGCATTTCTGCTTGCCCGGGCAGGCAAAGTCGACGAAGCGGCCGCTGGCTATCGTGCGGTCCTGGAGAAAGCCGTCGCAACCCAAGACCAGCCCGCCCAGGCCCTGGCCCACGACGGGCTGGGATTGGTCCTTTATTACAAAGCGGAGTATCCGGCGGCCCGTGCGGAGAGCGAGCAGGCCCTTGCGCTTTACCGGACGTTGCAAGACCCGGTGAGCGAGGCGCAAACCAACGGGCGCTTGGGCGCAATCGCTTACGACATGGGTGATGAATCTTCCGCCCGCGAGTACTATCACCAAGCCCTCCGAAGTTATGACGCGATGGGTGTACTTTCCCAAAGAGCCGCTCTGCTGATGGATCTTGAAAGGGCGGGTGAGCCCGAAGGCAAGAAGCTCTTGCACCAAGCGCTGGAGATCGCCCGCCAGATTGGCGACAAGAACCTGGAAGCGTCCGCGCTGCATAATTTGGGTGACAGTCTCCGCGCCGCGGGTGAGTTCGACGCCGCGCAAGACAACTTGAGCCAAGCCGCGGTGCTCTACCGCGCAACGGGAAATCTTAAGGACTTGGCGACTGTCTTGACCAGCGAGGGCATAATTCAGCGCGTGCACGGCCATCCGGAAAAGGCTTTACCCCTTTACCAGCAAGCTCTCGATCTGCAACGAAAAGTCGGGGACCGCCAAGGACAGATTCAAAGCATCAATGCAATGGCCGTGGCCTATGAGAAGATGGACGAACCAGCGAGGGCTGCGGAGCTTTACCAGCAGGCGCTGGCCATGGCCAGGGAGACCGGTTCACCACTACTTATCAAGTTCGAACTCGGCAATCTGGCATCCGCATACTCCGAACTGGGCCGGAACCAGGAGGCGGTAACGATTCTGGAAGACCTGCTGCGTCAAGGGACGGAACACGCCGACTACCGCTATCAAGTGCTGGCGGGAGTTTACTTTCATCTGGGGCGGTTCCAGGAATCGGTCAATGCTGCGAGCAAAGCAATCGATGTCGCTCGGATTGGCAAGAATGTCGATGCGGTGCCTCATTCGCTCCTGTGGAAAGCCCGCTCCGAGGACAAGATGGGAGACCATGCCCCAGCTTTGGCTGATGCTCAAGAATGTCTGCGGACCATCGAAAGAGAGCGCGCGCATCTGGTGCCCAGCGATTTCATGAAGCGGGGATTCTCTGAAGCGACCCAGGAGGCCTTTGATCTTTATGTCGGGTTGCTGGAACAGGCCCATGAGACTGTCCAGGCGCTGGAGGTTGCCGAAGAGGCCCGCGCCCGCGCTTTCCTTGACCTGCTCGCCACCCGCGACGTTGAGGGCCCGCGGGGCGGGCAACTGGCCTCTCTGCGCAAGGTCCAGGGCCATCTTGAGGCGCAGGGTGTAGACCCCTCCAAAGTTCAGCCGGACTCAGCCGCAGGCATACTCACTCGCGGCGCAACCTCCGAGACGGCCGCGCTCTGGAACCAGTGGAGCAGTGCCGACGCCGAACTGCGCAGCCTGGTTTCCGCGCAGCCTTTTTCCGTGGCCCAGCTTCAGGCCACGGCGCGACGGTTGAATTCCACTGTGCTGAGTTATTGGGTCTCTCCCGATGCGACTTACATCTGGGTTGTTCCCGCTGACGGCGTGACGCACACCGCCGTAGTGCACGTGTCTGACAAGCGCCTGCACGACCTCATTCGTACCCTCGGCCCCGGAGCTCCTCCTGCGAAAAAAGAAAGTCAAGTGACCACCGCGGAGCGCACTGCGGCGCCAATGGCCCGGCAATCGGACGCCGCGCGCCGCCTGAGCACCCGCGGCGGAGCTGCGCTGGTGCTGGAATCGGCTCACCGCAGGAACTGGCGTGAACTCTACAAGCTGCTTGTTGAACCCGTCGAAGGTTGGTTGCCGGCCAAACCAGGGAGTTTGCTCACCATCGAACCCCATGGGCCGCTGCTCATGCTGCCCTTCGCCGCTCTTGAGGACAAAAACGGCCGCTATTTGCTGGAACGTTTCAGCCTGCATTACACGCCGGCGGTTTCAGTGCTGCAGTTCACGGAAAAGAAGCAGAAGGAATCCCGCCAGCTTCCGTCGCATTACCTGTTGATTGCTGACCCCTCCGTCACGCCGAGAGATCCGGATGAGGGTGTTCTGCCGGCATTGCCCGGAGCTCGCCGCGAAGTTTCCGCCGTAGCGCGGCTCCTGCCTGCCCGCGAAGTAACAATGTTGGAAGGCAGCCAGGCCGCGGAAGACCGGGTATGGAAACTGGCTGGCCAAAACACGGTCATCCACTTCGCCACTCACGGCATCATCCGCGACGATCAGCCCTTTGACTCTTTTCTTGCCCTCGGTAGAAGCCCGATAGATCCGAAGGAAGACGGCAGACTCACCGCACAGAAGATCTATGGCCTGGATCTCCACGCCAATTTGGTGTTTTTGAGCGCATGTCGTTCCGGTCAGGGTAAGGTCACCGGTGATGGTCTGGTCGGCTTAACCCGCGCTTTCTGGTACGCCGGCACGCCTTCCGTGATTGCGTCGCTTTGGGATGTGGCCGATGAGCCAACCTCTCAGCTGGTGGCGAACTTCTATCGCTCGCGCCTGGAAGGCAAGGACAAGAGCCGTGCTCTTCGACTGGCGCAGCTTCGCTTACTGCATCGACTTCGATCCGGCCAAGTCGTGGTTCACACATCCGCAGGGCAGGTTACGTTGCCGGAAGATCCGATGTTTTGGGCCGCGTTTGTCCTGCAAGGCGAACCTTAGACGTACCGATTCTTATTTTCAGTCGTCGGAAACGCAAACGTCGACACACAGTGTCGACTCGGCAGAGGGGAAAAAGATCTTGCCCAACGAAAGACAACAAGAACCGACTTGACTCCGACCGGCCTTCTCATGGAAGGCGATTTCTCAGAACCGGGTAGTGTCTCAGCCTGAATTTGCCCCTGCCATCAGTGCTGCAGATGTGTCACGGCGTAGGTGTCTTGAGAATTGATTTTTGTTTTTCCTATGCCTCAAGAGGCGCTGTTTCGGGGATCAATCCGGAACGTTCCAAATTCCGGCAAGTGCTTGACCGCATTACCCATAGCCGATCTTCAAAACTAATTCAAAGCTTATTAACCGCCTCTTAAGGACTTTAAACCCGGCCGCCAGGCAGAATACGTCCCGTTCGATAGCGGATACACCGGGAAGACTAGGCGGTGGCAGCAATCTACCACGGATTTCGGGCCGAACAAGGAATTAGAGGCCAAGGAAAATGGCGTCTTACAAGAGGACCGAAATCATCGTTGAGACCGATCAGGTCTTGATCATCCGGCGCGGCTGTGTTCGACACTGGTGCCAGGAGTGCGGCCGGGAAACCGACATGATCGGGCTATTGCAAGCCGGCGCGCTCACGGGTGTCTCCCAACCGCTGCTGCTCGATGTTGCGAGGACCGAGAGGTGGCATAAGGCCGAAGCCGCTGACGGATCCCCGCTGATCTGCTTGGACTCACTGCTGTCGGCGCCAGGAGCAAGCTCACGGCAAGACGGATCGCACTAAGTAAAGAGGAGAAGGACAATGAAGGAAGTTACTATATTCACAACAGGGAGAACTAATTTCACCTCGGACATGGCCCGCACAGGCGCTGACATCGGACCGGCGGCAATTGCCGCGAAATGGGACGTTGCTTCGTCGATTCGATTCGGGAAGCGCGCTATGGGAAGATACGGTTCCTCCGGTCGCTACGGCGCGGTTTGCGCATTCGTGCTGGCTTTGGGTCTGCTGCTGTACCCCCAAGACGCGTGTTCGCAAAGGACGAAGAAGATGCCGGCGGCCGCTGAGCGGGACGGGAATGCTCAACGGGACGGGAATGCTCAGTTTGAGCAGGCTTCAGTAGCGGTCGCCGCGGGCAGCAACTGCCTTCTTCACCCCGAAGGGAGCCAGGACCCGAAGGAGTCGATCCACGTCAATGCCGAGGAGGATGGCGTGGTCCGTTTTCTAGCCGTGCGTCCAACGCAGCCGAACAGCCCCGACCGGTTGGCGCTCGATTGCACCGCTTCCAACAGAAGTACCAAAACATATTCCGTTGATCTTCGGTCGGAGGCAACGTTCGCACCGCACCCGTTTGACCCATCGCGCACGACTCTGGCGGTTCGGCCAGCACTTACCGGCGACCCGCGCCGCTTCACGCAGGAACAACTCGTAGCAGCGGATTACGGACTGCGCCCCGACCCGACACAGAATCCGGACGCGTACAAAGCCTGGCTCGATGCGGCAAGCGTGCCGGTCCACAAGCTCCGGACGGACCGAACTTTGGCGACGTTCCCGATCTCGCGCCAGCTTGACCTCAAACAGTCCGACCAGTCCCCAGTTTTAGACGCGAAGCCCTTTAAGACGCTGTCGTCTTTCTGGACCGGGGCCGTCCTCAAGGGTTCCTACCAAAAGAATGCGACCTCCGCTTTGACATACAGCTACGGCGCGATTTTTGCGCAGGTCGAGGTCCCCAAGGTAACTCCCGGCCGCACAACCGCGATGACGATATGGAACGGGCTCGACAATGTTTGCCAGGCCATCATCGATGTAAGCACAACATCGGCAGCCGCGTCCTTTGGGATTCATCATCAATGTTTTGATCCTCACACCCAGGGAAACGATACCGCAGGAACAAGGTTTAGTCCCCAGCCCGGCGACGTCGTCTTTCTGCAGGTGTGGTATTGCGACGGCAAGGGAAACCTGAATCTGTCCGGCGGCTACGCGTGCACGTTTATGCTTGACGTCACTCGAGCTTCAGTATGGGCCTGCGATCGGGCCAATAGCTCAGACTGCCCGTCGTACAAGCTTGATGCCGCCGACCTGGCCAACGGCAATCTTGGCTTTTGGGCGGACTTCATTATCGAAAATGACTCCGACCAGGTCGTCAAGGGTTCGCAACAGTGGCCAATTTTTTCGCCTGTCACGATGATTGGTTGGGCCAGTGTGATCAAGGGCAATGGTGTCTCAGGAACCGCCAAACTGGTGGGGACAACCACCGACCCGAAGGTTAACTGGTTGATCGACGACAGTAAGAGTGCGGAACATCTCCGGATCACCCTGCCGGACTTTGCCGTCAAGTGGAGCGAGACAAAGTGCGCAGCCACAGACAAATGGGATCCGACTAGCGGAACCTGCGTCAGCAAGAATTAGCCGGATGATCGGCTCGTCGGCGGGCGGGTTTGACAGGGAGTTTCGCGAGCGTATCTGCGAATGATTTCGACGCTAACAGGGAGCCGGTTTTTTTCGGGAACAGTTTAAATGTCCCTTGTGTGGGTCAATGCTGTATCCGATTTTACCCGCAGTAGGAGTGCTGCCAAGAAGGGCGGATCGCCTACAGTCAACGGCTTTTTTCACACATTTTAGGAGTTCATGCTTTCCTTTTTTGCTAGAGTAGCGGGCAAAAATCAGCCAAGAATCGAGAAGGAGTGTCGCTTATGGCGATCTTCCAGTTCTCTTCCAACAAGAGTATCTACATGGGGTTGCTGAGCGTTTTCTGCGCGATGACTGGAATCGCGCAGGTGAGACAGCCCAACGGGCCGGCGAATTGCGATGCGCTTAAGCAGCAATACTCGCAAGCGACCAATGCCGGCAACGACGTGCGGGCCAATCAACTCGTCCAACGGCTGAACGCCCAGGGCTGTCATAGCCAGCCCAATCTTCCGCCGGCGCCTTCGGCGCTGCACTACACCGTGGGCAGCGTGCAAACGGTCCCTTTCAGCGGGCGCGGGCCCGGCGAAAGTCAGTCTACGGTGCTTCTACCGGGCACAAACACCGCTTGTGCGTCCGGCGTTCTGCTGATCAGTGACGACTGGCAGCGTCCGCCCCATTCGATCGTTTACGCGCGCCACCTGTCGGGGAACAAGCCGGATATCGTCTCCACCTTTGACTTGATGCCCAACTCGGACGATTACGCCTTCCCGACGAACGACCATGACCTGATCGCCTTGGCGGACGGCTCGGTGCTGTATCTTACCCTGGGCGCGACCAAAGCGCCGCTCGAAAAAAAGCCGGGATGGTGGGACATCGCCTACCGCCCGCTGGGCAAAGACCGTACGGGCAAAGACAAGTTTTTTGGCCCGGGGGCCAGAGGCGTCCTGATGGTGTGGCGTTCCACGGATTGCGGCGCGAACTTCCACTACATCTCGAAGGTGGACTCCGCCGCGATAGAAGACGGCAGCTGCGCCTATCCCAGGCCGCCGCTGGATAAGTTCAATCACTACTACATGGGCGGGTCCGATGGGCCGCTGACGAAGCTCGATCCCGCGGACGGCACGCTCTATCTTACCTTTCGCTGTCAGGGCAACGAGGGTTCGACGAACAAAAAAGGCGAGTGGGTTGTGAGCAACACCGACTTGGACAAGACGCTGGTCGCGCGTTCCTCCGACAACGGGACTTCCTGGCAGAGCATGGGTTTCATCGAAGGCCCCGCCTGGTGGCGGACCGGCATTCTTTCTCTAGGGAAACGCGTCGTTTTTACCTATTCCAATCACGTGATCTTTGCCGATCACTCCGGGGGCAAGCTCGACTTTGGGCCGGCCCATCCGCTGACCAGCAAATACGGCGAGTTTTCCAAAGCCGCCAACTTCGATCCTAAACCGTCTCCCGATGAGTACATACTTGCCAACATCTGGGGCAACACGGTGATTGCGCGGGCCGGTGATTCGCAGGGTATGTTGCTGGCCTATCCTACACTCGTCAACGAAGGCAAGACAGACAAGACGCGCACCAACGGCTACAGCGTTTTTTTCTATGACCCGCAAGATTCCGGCACCTATAGCGAAATCAAAGCCATCGTTCCTGTGACCGAATCGCCGGAGAATTACGTGATGGACGTGACCGCGATCGATCTCGGGTCGGGGCCGGTGCTGCTCTACTGGATGGACGTGAATACTGCCACCCAGAGAGCGAAGATTCGCGGCCGGTTCATCGTTAGCCTGGGACATTATTCGTCCGACTTCGACATTACCACTGAGGCCGACCTTACCGTGGCCGCGAACGGTTACGCCAAAAAGTCAAAAACGGAATATTTCTACGGGGACTATCACACCGCCAGCGGTTACGTGCAGCAGCGGGGACCCGCGTTGGCGCGTAAGAACATCTATCATTTCTATCCCCTGTGGGTAGACCGCGCTGTCGGCGCCGGCTCCAGCTATGCGGTGGTCACGGTGTCAGAGGACGCCCCGCTGCTGTCCGGCCCTCTGCCGCCGCTGCAACCCCAACTCTTCTCGGTCGCCCCCGAGGAATGGCAGTACCCGCCGCCGACCGTAGACCTGAATTCGTTCCGGGGAACGATGCCGAAAGTGATAGACACGGTTGACATGACCCAGAAGTGAGAAATCGGAAGCGGTAAGAGTGTTTTACGCTTTAGGCACAGCCGGTACGCGCTGAGCGAATGGCGTGTTTTTAACGATTCTTATGACGCGACTGTTTTTCTGTTTGATACAGTAACGGCAAAAATCAGCCAGGAACGAAGAGGAGGGTCGCAATGCCGATTTTCCGGGTGCTCTGTAACAAGAATATCTGCCTGTTGTTGGTGCTGTGCGTTTTCTGCGCTACGACTGGCTTCTCGCA
Source organism: Candidatus Angelobacter sp. (assembly GCA_036521855.1). GTDB lineage: Bacteria > Acidobacteriota > Terriglobia > Terriglobales > Acidobacteriaceae > Angelobacter. The sequence goes on along the minus strand of DATDGY010000240.1, from coordinate 73,868 downwards.
ACCGTCGGCGAACTGTCCGGCGCTCAAGCAGCGATACTCGGAAGCAATTCAGAACCGCAACAGCGCGGCCAGCAATCGACTGGGACAACAATTGAACGCCCAAGGCTGTCATGGCCAGCCCAAAATCTCGCCGGCGCCGTCCGCCGTGCAATACCGCGTGGGCAACGTACAAACGGTGGCCTTCGGCAACAGCTCGCCCGGCGAAGCTCAGTCCACGGTGATTCCGCCTGGGGCCAACACCGCTTGTCCCGCAGGAGTTCTGCTGATCAGTGACGACTGGCTGCGTCCTCCGAGCTCGATCGTGCGCGGGCGTCACCTCTCGGGAAACAAACCCGACATTGTCTCTACTTTTGATTCGCCGCCGCATCCGGAAAACTACTCTTACGTCACCAATGACCATGACCTGATCGCCCTGGCGGACGGCTCGGTGCTGTATCTGACCGGGGCCGGGACCAAAGAACCGCTGAAAAAAAAGCCGGCCTGGTGGGACGTTGCCTACAGCGGCAAGTTCGGTCCCGGAGCCCGAGGCAACCTGATGGTGTGGCGCTCCACCGACTGCGGTGCGAACTTCCACTATCTCGCCCAGATGGATCCCGCGGTTATGGAAGACGGCAGCTGCGCCAACCCGCAACTTCCGCTCGATTCTTCCGGTCACTACGCCATGGGCGGGTCCGACGGGCAGTTGGTCAAGCTCGATCCATCCGACGGCACGCTCTATCTCACGTTTCGCTGCGTCGGCTACGAAGGCGGGCCGGACAAAAAAGGGGATTTCAAGCTGACCAATACCTGGTTGAACAAGACGTTGGTGGCGCGCTCCACCGACAGCGGGGTTTCCTGGCAGAGCATGGGTTTTATTGACGGTGTCGACTGGTGGCGCTTCGGTATTCTTCCGATGGGCAAGCGGGTTGCTTTTGCCTTTTCCAACGACATAATTTTTGCCGACGTCGGCGGCAAAGTCGATTTCGAGCGGGCCCAGCCGCTGGTCGGGAAATATGGCAGCATCGCCCAGACCACCAGCTTTTTTAATCCCAATCCGTCTCCCGATCCCTATATCTTTGCCAACGTCTGGGGCAACACGGTGATCGCGCGGGCCGGTGAATCCCAGGGCATGGTATTCGCGTTTCCGACGATCATCAAAGACGGCAAGACCCGCAGTAACGGGTATAGCGTTTTCTTCCATGACCCGCTCGATTCCGGCGCCCACAGCGAAATCAAGGCCATCCTTCCTGTGAATGATTCCCCCCAGAATTACGTGATGGACGTGAGCGCGATCGATCTCGGGTCGGGACCGGTGCTGCTCTACTGGGCTGACGTGAATACCGCCAGCCACAAAGCCAGGATCCGCGGCAGGGTCATTTCCGCCCTGGGGACCTATTCTAACGACTTCGACATTACCGGGGACACCGATCTTACCGTGGCCGCCAGCGGCTACTACCCCAAGTCGCCACAATTCTTTTACGGCGACTATCACACCGGCAGCGGTTACATGCAGCAGCGGGGACCCGTGCTGACGCGCAAGGACATCTATCATTTTTATCCGCTATGGGTCGACCGCACCGGCGGCGCGAGGTATTCCGTTGTCACAGTGTCGGAAAACGCGCCCCTGGTAGCCGGCGTGCAGCCGGCGCTGCCACTCCAGTACATCACCGTCCCGCCCGAGGAATGGACGTACCCGCAGCCAGTCGTAGAGCTGAATACGTTCCGAGGAAATCTGCCGCAAATGAGGGAAACGATCCATATGCTCCCGAAATAGAGCCCCTCATCGCAGTCCACGCGAGAATATTGTGCCTCAATCCCTTCGCGATGTTTCTCCAAGAATGCCTTGCTACAAGAGGAAACAAACGAGATTTTTTCCAATCTTTACGGCATACTGATACGCGGCTTTCAACAAATCGCGAGCTGCTGGCGTCGTGCGTTTTCGTTGTAGTCGTGAGCCACAGTCGGGTACAGAGCAAATGGACGCTCGAGCTCGCGCCGCTAGCGGAAAGGCGGTTTTTGAGGCTGCTGAATGTCCGTGCGCATAAACAAGGCGTGGATGCCCCTCACACTGGAGAGTGTCAAGCGGCTCAAAGGTCATCTGGGTGTTTACCAGATTCAAGACACATCCGGGCAACTAATTTTCATCGGTTATGCGGGAGGACGATCCCTGTTTGGCCTGCGCGGGGAATTGGAGCGGGAGTTGGCAAGCCGCGGTCCAGGCCACAATTTTCGCTACGAGGTCAGCATGCAATACATGACACGCTACAAGGAGCTGCTGATGGTCCACGCGGCTGACCACGGCGAACTGCCAGCGGATAATCGCAAATTCCCCCCGCCCCGGCTCGGACGTATGAGGCCAGTCTGACCGCTCGCTTTCATTGAGGTACTTCATGGAACTTGGACTGAGCGACGAACAGCGCCTGCTGCTCCAGACGGTCCGGCGCTTCGTCAAGGAACAGATCGTTCCCCTGGAAGACAAGCTGGATCCTGATGCGGACGAGATCGACCCACAAGATCGCGACCGCCTCGTCGCACAGGTCAAAGACATGGGCTTGTACGGCCTGGGAATTCCCGCAGAATATGGCGGCCCGGCCATTGACCTGGTGACCGAATGTCTGCTCGCCATGGAAATCAGCCAGCACCGGGCAGGCCTGTATGCGCCGTGTTACGGCGTTTTCGGCGGCTCCAGCCTGGCGCAACTTTATGAAGCCAGCGAGGACCAGAAGCTGCGCTATCTATATCCCACCCTGCGCGGGGAAAAGACGGCTTTCTTTGCGCTGACCGAAGCAACAGGCGGCAGCGACCCAGCGCGCGCTATCCGCACCACGGCGGTGCGTGATGGGGACGATTGGGTCATCAACGGCAGCAAACTGTTCATCAGCGGTGCCGACCAAGCTGACTACGGGCTGGTGTTCGCGCGCACAGATCCTTCTCAAGGGCGGAATGGCATCACCTGCTTCATCGTGGATACCGATACCAAGGGATTTTATGTGCGGCGCGTGATACATACCCTGCGCTCAGCCGACTATGCAACCGAACTCGAGTTCGAGAATCTCCGCGTTTCGCACCGTAACGTACTAGGTGAAGTCAACAAAGGCTTCACGATCGCGTCCGATCGGGTCAGCCGTGCTCGCATTCCGTATGCCGCGGCCTGCCTGGGCGTCGCCATGAAAGCCCAGGAGATGAGCATCGACTACGCGAAGACGCGCAAGACATTTGGCGACCTGCTGGCCACCCGCCAAGCCATCCAATGGATGATTGTGGACAATGAGATCGATCTCCGTAGCGCTCGCTGGCTGGTGCTGGAAGCTGCGTTCAAGGCCGAACGCGGCCATCCCTTTGCCACGGAGGCTGCACTGGCTAAGCTAGTGGCATCAGAGGCGGCTGGACGCGTCGTCGACAAGGCCATACAGATTCATGGGGGCAATGGGGTTACCAAGGACCTTCCCCTGGAGCGATGGTACCGCGAACTGCGCATCCGCCGGATCGGCGAGGGGCCCAGTGAAATCCAGCGGCTGATCGTCGCCCGCAACGTGATCGGCGGCGCATTCCATTGAGCACCGACGGGATCACCGGGAGAAGCAGCCAGTGTTGAAGCGTGCCATTGGCGACTTCTAACGATTTGTCTAGAGCGAGGCGTGCTTCATCGGTGCCAGTGGTTGCAGGAATTCTGTCACGGCCTGATTGAACACCTCCGGCTGGTCGAGGTTCACAGCATGGCCCGCGTGAGGTATCACAGTTTTCTGGGCATTGGGAATCTTCGCAGCCATATAGTCGGCCGAAGCGAGGAATGCCGTATCGTCTGCTCCGACGATGATCAATGTCGGGACCTGGATATGGGTAAGAGATTTGATGACCCGAGCATCGCGTTGCGTCAGCATGCCACGGGCAGCCCGCGCGAGCCCTGCGGCGGAGCGATGCGTGCTCATTGACGTCTCTCTACTCCTTGACTGAATTGAAGCGAGCCCGTCAGTTTCGAAAGTGCGCGCCGTCTCCAAAGCGCGCTTATTCCAGACCGCTCGCGCCTCGTCATTCTTGAACCCGGGCCCGGTATCAAAAAGGAGGAGAGCGTTGACCTGCTCGGGATGCGCGAGATGGAAGGCGAGCGACATGTAGCCTCCCAGTGACAAGCCTCCTACGATCGCGCAATTTACCCTGGCGGCCTCCAGCAGGGCTTTCATATCTGCTACCGTTGCCCTTTCACTGTACGCGGCAGGATCGTCGGGAGAATCCGTCTGGCCGTGGCCGCGCATGTCCCAGAGGATGAGCTGGTGGTGGTGTGAGAACGGCGCGACCTGTCCACGCCACATCTCTACTGTCGACGAAAACCCATGGGAGAGCAAAATGGCGGGACCGCTGCCGTGGATTTCATAGTAAAGATTCACGCCGTCACGATTCAGCTTCGGCATTCATTCCTTCCCTCCCCAACCCCATCCAGGGTGGGTCAGCGGCCAATAAAGCGTCCCAGCCGCCGTTCCTCCACAGCGCGAACACCCTCACGATGATCTTCGGTCTGCATGAGCCAGCTCTGTTCGGAGAACTCGTGATCGGTTTGGGCTTTGACCGCATCGGCAAGGCCTCGGCGCAATGTCATCCTGGTGGATCGGACTGCGAGCGGCGCACCTTCCGCGATTTCGGCAGCGAGCCGGTTGGCCATCTCACGCAGGCGCTCCGAAGCGACGAGAGCATCTCCCAGGCCCCAGGCCACAGCTTCTTCGCCGTGAATGCGCCGCCCGGTCAGGAACATCAAACTCGCCCGTTGCATGCCAATCAGGCGCGGGAGCGTATAGGTCAGGCCAAATCCGGGATGGATGCCAAGCCTTACAAAATTGGCGGCAAACCTGGCCTCCGGTGATACCACTCGAAAATCAGCCACTAGGGCCAACCCCAGGCCCCCTCCAACCGCCGCACCGTGAATGGCCGCCACCACCGGCTTCTCACAGGCAAAGAGCCGGACGGCATCTCTATAAATGTGGCTCGCGCCGACAGATTCAGACTCTGCACTACGCGTCATTGTCCGCCGCTTGAAGTCAACGCCGGCGCAAAACGACTTTCCCTCCGACGCAAGAACAAGAGCGCGGCACGCCGGATCCCGGCCCAGGGCTTCAAATGCATCGGCCAAGTCCTTGACAAGCTGGTGATCAAAAAAATTATGCGGTGGCCTGTGAATTTCCACCCACGCGACGTACTCCTCCAGCGTGACCGACACATCACCAAATTTATCTTTCATATTTCCGCATCTCCGACCGTTTGCTGGATATTCCTTCAACGCAGCCTTAGCAGTTTTCGCGCAACCACCCAGCGATGCACCTCGGAAGGACCATCATAGATTCGCATGTTGCGCACGTGGCTGGCCATGAGTTGCAGAGGCATCTCCTTGGTCATTCCCATGGCGCCGAAAGTCTGCATCGCCTCGTCCACAACGTTCCACGCCATCTCGGTTGCGAACACTTTAATCATGGAGACCTCCGTGCGCACGTCCCGCTTTTGGTCGACTTTCCAGGCGGCGTCGTACACCATCAACCGGCAGGCATGGATCTGGGTTGCGGCATCGGCGACCCACCACTGGATGGCTTGACGCTCCGCCAGTGGCACGCCGAAAGTGACGCGCTGGGGAGCATACTCGCACATCATGTCCAATGCCCGCTGGGCGATGCCGATGCACCAGGCTCCCATCTCCAGCCGTCGCGTCGAGAGCCGCACTTGCATGGGAGCAAAGCCTTGACCCTCCTCACCCAGCAACTTCGACGCGGGCAACCGGCAATCCTCGAAGGCCACTTCATAGGTGAAGGCCCCGCCAATCATGGGAATTCTGCGCAGGATGTTAAAGCCGGGCGTGCCTTTGTCCACGAGGAAGGCGGAGATGCCGCCCCGCGCTCTTTTCGTCTTGTCCGTTACCGCCATCGCGATCGTAAAATCAGCTTCGGCAGCCTTGCTGATCCAGATCTTGCGTCCATTGAGAACCCATCCACCGTTTTCTTTCACTGCACTGGTTGTCATCGACGCCGGATCAGCTCCGGCCCCGGGTTCCGAGATTCCGATAGCGGAAACGGTTTCTCCCCTCACGTAAGGCGCAAGGTATTGCGCCCGCTGTTCTTCGTTGACGGTTACCATCAGCATGCGCAGGTTGGGCGAGTCAGGAGGGAGCACATAGGGCGTGACTGTCTTTCCCAGTTCCTCGTTTACGCCGACTAAGGCCACCGCCGGCAGGTCTGCTCCACCAACGTCCTCGGGCGCATCCAGACCCCAAAGACCAAGTTCACGTGAGAGCTTGTCGAGAGGAACTCTCTCTTCCCCGGTTAGCACTGCGCCCTTCCCACAAGCCTCGCGCTCGAGCACAATCGGCTCCAGAGGCATCAGCTGCTCACGCACAAAACGAGCGACGAGATCCTTGAGCATCTGATGCTCTTCACTGAGAGCAAAATACATCTCTCATCGTCTCCCTTCGATGTTGAGTCGGCCTAGGCTTCACTCAGAGAGTGGCACAGCGTAACACCTCATCCCCATTGGCGCAATTGCTATCCGTTCACGCGGGGCACTGGTAGAATCTTTGAAACTGCCCGTTTCATGATTCTGCCCTGTAACTAAAGATCCCGCCACGAGTTGAGCAAGAGGTGTGAGCCTTTTCGGTCGTTGGGTGTCTGACCCAACGTGGGTCAATCGCACATGCGCGCGACCCAGAGCGGGAGACGCCATGTCCCAGGGATTGCACGGTGTGCGGCAAGCAGCAAGGGAAAGGATGCCCTTTGCCATTTATTAACGCGCTGGAGCTGCCGGCCGCTGATAGAGCTCAATCGTGTATCCGTCGGGATCTTTCACGAAGTTGGTTCCGTCGACGATCTTGGCGGGAGGATAACCCGCCGCTGCCACGCGTTCTGCCATCTTGCGGCCGTTTGGAACCACAATGGTGATACTGCCGAACTCGGTGGCGCCCGGTTTGATTTCACCTTTGCGAATGACGATCAGCGTGTCCGCGCGGATGTCGCCGGTCATGCCAAGAAGATACTCGACTGGCTCACCCTGGGCGGGAACCTTAGCGCCCACTTTCAGGCCGAGTACTTCCGTGTAGAACTTCTTAGAACGCTCCAGATCGCTGACTCGAATTCCGAGACCCGCGACGCGAATAGGCTTTACCTCGTCCGGCATGGCAGGAATGACAGGGGCCGGCGTTTGCACGAGCGCCGCGGCGCCGAAAATACCGGCGAGCAGGCTGACCGCCGACAAGAGAAGCGAAAGATGGCTCAAGACTTTTCTCCTAAACGTTATTGGCGTCCGTCAGTGGAACTGGCGGAGGGCGGAAGAATAACTGCCTTCGGTCCCGCCTGGAACTTGCCAGTGGGATCGGGGACGATGCCGTCGACGATCAGGAATGGATACGCGGGTCTGGCGGCTTCCTTGGGCGCGATAGCCTTATAGGATTCAACAGAAGCCACTTCCTTGCTCCCATCCGGCTCAATGACAAACGCAGGCAGAGCGTCGATTCGGAGTGCGAAGGAGATGTGCGTCTTCTCGCCGCCGGGTCCCGTTGGACTGTAGTCGGCGCTGCGTCGCAAGGCGTAATAGACCGAGGGCAACTGCACCCACGTCAGCACCTCGATCACCGTACCTCGGGCGTTTACCCAACCCCTGTAAACCGGTTCCCAGGGGCGATAGCCGCCGAGATAGCCGGTGAGAGAGCCGTCCGGCTTCATCTGCAGATTTACCCGCGCGCGCAGCAGTTCCAGGTCCTGAGTATACGAGGGGTCTCGCAACATGATGTCAGCCGGGGCGGTCGAGAGAATCCTGCCGTTGGATGTGCGGGCCGTGAGTATGCCTTCATACTTCGCGTGGGGCGCAATGCGGAAGGTATAGTCTGGGGCAATGTTGCCCAGACCGTCCTTGACCATCTTATCTTTGCTCATGTAGAAGCCGACCTTCACGTGGTCGTCGTTCATGGGATCGGCGCCCTCGCCCGCCACCACAATTACCGTGGTCCAAGCTCCATCCCGCATTGCATCATTGAAGTTGAGAGCCCCGCTTGAAAGCCGGTGCGGGCCGCGATAGGTCTTCCAGCATCCGAGGGCCTTGTAGAAATTGTTGTCGATGCCCTTCTCACCCGTGGGGCTGGTGAATCCGGTGTTCTCATCGTTATCCAGATTGAGGCCTTCGGCAATGGTGCCGGAAACGCCCACCAGACCAGTATCGGGCGCTGAGGTGGGGTTGATATAGACGTTCGCCCGATCCTTGCCCCGGAAGGCCATTTGATTCTGGCCGTGAACCGGGCTGCGCGTGGGGTTGGCGGGATTGCGCAGCCACTTGGCCTCTTCGAGCGTGTATCCCGCGTCCACCAGAACCTTGATCCAATCGGGTGACGGATTCGTTCCGTTGGGACAGTCGGTCCCGGGATCGGTGACGCCGGTTTTCGCGCCGTAGTACATCGCCGGCTCGTTCCATTCGACGACGTAGGTTTTCGTCCATTTCACGGACCCGGCCGGCTGCTGCGCCATAGTACATGTCGAGCCCAGGAGGGTAATGCCTAGCGCCGTCACCACGGTTGCGATCAGATACCGTCTCATTGCAGCCTCCTCTCTCAAGCGATGACTTCGGTAATCGGGCGCGTGGTCCGCATCGAGGCAGAGCCGAACTCGCCGACCGGCGCTCCGATCAGCTGCTGTGCCGTCAGGGAGACGCGCGTGACCGATTCGCCCGTAGCATGGATGTGCTGACCAGCCTTGTGCCTGCCGCCGGCCTTACCGGCCAGGAACATCGGGATATTTTCGATAGAGTGGATTTTGGCGTATCCCGTGTCGCTGAAGGCCATGATCAGGCTGTTATCGAGGAGTGTGCCTGAACCCTCCTTGACAGCCTCCAATTCAACAAGGAAGTCCCCGAAGGCCTGCATGACCATGCCGGCAAGCATACTCGTCTCCGGCTGGTAGCCGAGTTTGGCGTCAGTAGGCTCGTCATGCGTGATCTGGTGATAGATCTTGCTCTCCCCGGCGACGTAGGTTTCCGAGATACCCGCGGTGTGGACGAAGTTGAACACTCGCGTTTGGTTACAGGCCAGACCCAGGGCCAACAGCTTGGCCATTGCCTTCGTGTTGGCGCGGACAGAATCGACCGAAGCCGACCGCGGCGTCTCTTTTGGAGCCGTGGGCGCTACACAGGCTTCGCATTTTTCCGGTTTCTGAAGCTGGATCGCCAGCTCATTCTCCATCTCGCGGACCGACGTGAAATACTGATCAAGCTTGATCTGGTCGGACTTGCCTACACCCGCCATGAGAGCTTGGCGTTGGTCCTTAATCGCAGAGAGCACGCTCTGACGAAGCATGATCGAGGGATCAGGCTTCCAACTGTCGCTATTCGGGTCTTGGAAGCCAGCGCCAAATAGCCTGGTGTAGAGGGCAAGGGGCGTGGTCTCTGGCATGGCGAAGGTAACTCCGGTTGGGGTCGAGTAACTGACAGGTTGGCGGGACATCGATGCGTCGACGTCGATGACTTTGAAGCGCGTTGATGAGCCGATGGCGTCGGCGATCTTGGTATCGAAAGATGGAGCCTCGAACCGGCCCGACATACCCGGGGCGACGCCGGATAGAATCGAGGCATGGCCGCTCCAATGGACTAGATTTGGCCGCCCGTCCCCAATCGCGCGGAAACCGGAGAAAACCGAGACCTTGTCTTTGACGGGCTTCAGCGATTCCAACTCAGGCATGATTTCATAGCCGTAGCCAGTCTTGCTCGGAACCCAGCGTGTGCCGCCCGTAGGGGTGTCTGTCAGGCCTAGCCCCCAGAAATATGTGCCGAACCTGACAGGCAGCCTCGCTCCATCGGCGTATACGGTGCCGTTGCCGTTGAGGAACCGGTCAAGGATTGGAACAGAAACGCAGACGGCGGTACCCTGTAGCATGCCGCGCAAGAATGAGCGCCGATTGAAAGAGAAGCTCATGGAACGACTCCTGTGGATGCTTTAGTGGATGTTTCACTTGGCGCCGTTGCGGCTGCCGTAGGTGAGGGCACACGCTCGGCTCCGCTTGGAGCCGCGACCCTGAAGAATTGGGGACTGGAAGCGATCTGTACCATGAGATCGGGAAGACGATATCCGTTGCTGGCAAAAGCCTTGGTTTGGTCGAGAAGATAATCCTCGTCCTGAGCGTCTGTCTCGCGGCCAACACCGTAGGCGTAGACATTGCGCACGAGGCAGGGGGGAACCCTCGAGTCATCGTGCAAAAACTGGCCAAGACCCTGGGCGCCCTCGAACTTCACGTTGTCGATTTCGGAACTCACGTCGATCCTCGCGCCGTTCTCCATCGTTCGCAGCTGTCCCAGTCCATCAAAATGCTCAAGAGCAAGACCCAGCGGATCAGTGCGACGATGGCACACGGCGCAGCCTATGTTTTCCATGTGGTCGAGAAGCCGGGCGCGAACCGTCCCTTTGGCGCTGTCCTGAACCCTGGAGAAATCGACATTTGCCGGCGGATCTGGCGTCACCTGGCACATAAAGACTTCACGCACTTTTATACCGCGCCGGGTGGGTGAGGAGGATCCCGGGTGAGCGAACAGCGACAGAAAAGCCACCTGGGTAAGAAAACCTGACCGCTCCGACGACTGCGGAAACGTGTACGGAGCCCAGTCGCTGGAGGAAGTGAACGGTATGCGGTAGACCGACGCCAACGGACGGTTGATGAACGTATCATTTGACGTGAAGAGGTCGCGATAGTCCCGCCTTTTGCGGACCAGCAAGTCGATCATCGTCTTAAGAGTCTGTTCGTTGGCGCTATCGGACACAGACTGGTTGAACTTAGGATAGATCGCCGGATCCTTGACGAGGTTCTCCAATCCATCGAGCTGCAGCATGTCTGTCAAGAAGGCGCGAACGCCATCCTCAAAGCGGGGAGACGAGATCATCCGGACCAGCTGTCGCTTGAGTCCGTCCTGAGTATGGATGGCGCCGCTGCGCGCCGCCGCGAGAAGCTCTTGGTCCGGCGCCGAGTCCCAGAGGAGGAACGACACGCGCGCAGCTTTGGTGTAGCCGTCGAGCCGGTATTGCCGCGGATTGGCCGGATCGGGTTCGGCCGTTTCCACCCGGAAGAGGAACTCCGGAGCCAATAAAAGGCTGGTCAGCGCAAGTTTCAGGCCTGCATAGAAGTCGCTCGACTGTTTCGCTCCCGTTGACGCCGTGTGCAGCCGAGCCAAAGTCTCGGATTCTGTCAGAGGGCGGCGAAAGAGTCGTTCACCATACTTTTTTAGGAACAGGCGGGCGCAGGCGTCATCGGCCTGGGTAGGATCGGCGGGCTTACAGGGGACTGAAGCAATCCTTTGCTTTTCGCCTAGCACCTGGTCGGATATGGAGCTTGCCAAGGCGAAGTACTGTTCGAAACCGGAAGACGTCAGCGAGAGCTGGGCGCTCCCGATTGCCAGCAGCCTATCGACTCGCTTTTCCGGCTCGAAGCGCGCGTTGATCTTGATCTCGGGACCGAAGACATCGGCGATCGTGTGCCGATACTGAGTCTCGGTAATTCTGCGAAGGGCCACTTTGATCGGCTTGGCCTCGCCAGACGGCGATGGAGTTTGGGTGGGAGAGGCGGCGACGCGGGCGAGTCCTCCCCCAAGGGTGAGCGCTCCTACTCCCACTAGCCCACACATCCAACTTGCTTTCTTAACAAGCAATTGGGTTCCCTCCTTCATCGAATATTCAGTTCGGAGGACCGCGGCCACTACGAAACGATGAACGCGGCAACTTTACTACGAAATCGTTGCTATTGCAACGATATGTCATGCAAACGAAGTCCAAGAAGAAAATGGTGAAGAGTATGAATAAGACCGGTGACAAAAATCGCAACGCCAACATCAAACAAAATCCGGGGTTCGGGGCGATTTATCGGAATGCGCTATGGCCACAAGTTCAGACTGCGCATGTTGGAGGTTGGGATTCTCATCACGCTAGGATCTAGTTCGGCCACGTCACTTGGTCTCCAGGCTCACTCTACCGAACGACGACCCGCACCCGGCCAAGATTCTGGATCCTGGCAAAGCGCGTGTTCAAAACCCCTTGGCGCTGGGAGGTGGCCCGCAGCGCCGGGAAGTAAGTATCGGGCTTGGAAAAAGCATAGGTGGTCTTGACGGTCACACTGGACGGGGACGCGTTGGCGTATTCGAACGGCTCGGATACGGGATAGTCCCCCGCGCCCTCAAAGTCCCATTCTGCAGCCACCACCGCTCCGGCTCCTGGAGGTACATCGATCAGAGCGGCAAAATCAACGGTTTCCCCGACTGCGACCTCGGCCCGATTGCCGCCGTTCGCAGTCAAGCTGACCACCAGTTGAACACCTTTGCGCCCGGCAGCCGTCGGCGGCACTAGCACCTGCCCGTCGCGCACCTCGTAAACCGTGCTCAAAGGGGGGACCAGCCCTGTTTCAACCCAGGCGCTCACGTCGCGGAGCGCCTGCTGCAGCACGCCCGCGTAGGGGACTACGCGGGTCGTCCTTACCGGCCGCGGCTCGCCCGGCGCAACCCAGGGCGACGTGTGCATCGCATGATCGACAAACCAGAGGCGATAGTGGTCGTCCAGGCGCGAACCCATCGCGGCCTGCACGAGTGAACGGTACCAGTCGGCCTGCCAGGGGTAGGCCGCCTCGTCCATCAGCGTTTCAACCACGATCATCTTGCCGGCGAACCGGCCGGTTTGAGTAGACCCAGTGCCATGCTGGGTGTAGCGGGGCCCAATGAGCGCGGGGCGTTGCGGATAGACCGGCGCGCCCGCCGCCTTGAATTGGTCCCAGACCGGATAGTCGGAGGACGGAATTTGATGGCGATGGTAGGTCTGGGCGGCGAGATAGATCGAATTGTCGATCAACACCTGGTCCCCTGTCTTGATGCCTGCCAGAGCCCGGAAGTGCGCCTCGCCGAACCCGATCATCACCAGGTCGCCGATCACGCCGGCGATGTAAAGCACATGCCCGGCGGCGGCGCCGCTCTCTAAAGTTAGCGTGGCCCCTTGGAGACTTGCGCTCGGCATGTTTTCCATCCGAAGCGCCGCTGGTGCTTCGACCTCGCTGCTGGCGAACTTCGCCGACATTGACATCGGCAGGCCGAGTGCGGCCGCTTCCTTAGACATGACCACCTTGCTAATGTTCGTCCCATGCTGGCCGCGGGCTCGCAAAAGCGACTCGGGAGGATTTGCCCCGAGATACCCCGGGACCTTCCAGAAGTCGTCGAAATACTTGGGATCCCATTTGACCATATTATCGAGCAGACTTGAGAAGACCCCCGTGTAACCCATGGCAATCCTCTCGTAGCTGAACCAAGCCCGCGGCGGGAATCCCATTCGCGTGACTTCCGCCAGCGCCTCGCGCTCCTCGGTGTTCAGCCCGGCATACATGTCGCCGCTGCCGCCGGGTTCCAATGCATCGACGATGGCCGGGAACTTGTCCCACAGGACGCGCATGGCGTGCGCCTGGACAGTGAAGTTGTTAGGTAGGCTGAGGGTCGATCCGTGAACGAACGGGACTGCGCCGTCCCAGACGCCAGTGGCGTTTTCGAAGCAAGCTATCGTCTTGTACGCTCCGCCGCTGCCGCCGAAGACATAGCCATAGGGCCTGTGCGGCCCGTACATCTCGGCGGCCAGAACGCGAGAGTACCTCGCGGCGGCGGTGCTGGCGCGATAGCCCACGATCGTGGGGTCATCCCCAGGGAACATCACCGTTCGCCCTTGGTTCGATTCGACCAGGTAGGCGCCGCTGGCGATGGCGAAGGGAACTAGATCGGGTACCATTGCGCCCTGCATCGCAGGCGCGGTGGCTGCATTCTCTGTGCCCGACACAGCCATAAGCGGTTGGAAGAATCGCCCCTCGTACCGTTCCGGCGGGGCGAAATAGAAGGAGAAGCGAAGTTCGGTGTCCTTGAACCCGCCGTGGACATAGCGGTGGCGGACCGGCTGGTCCCGCCATTCGTCGATATCCACATAGGGCTTGTCATACATCGGGTCCGTGGGCCCTGTGGAACGACTCATCTCGCGCATGATCACCTCGTAGCTTTGAGTGATGACGGCCGCCGCAATGTACTCGTCGCCGCGGAAGCCTGCGATCCTTTTTTTCCGCCTAAGGGCGGTCGTTAGTCATTCCTGTACAGCGTTTAGCCAACGCTACAGCGCCAATACAAACACGTCAAGAGAGTTTCAGGTCCATGAATTCTCGTCTCTCGGAAACGGATTACAGTAAGCTCGACCCGCTCTGCCGCGTGAAAGTAGCAGTCAAATCTGGGTGCAATTAGGGCGCGATAATAACTTCCCGAGGATTACTTGGGCGTCAAATGAGGCGATCCGCGCCGTTGTTGGACAACCTGGCCGGTTGCTGGGACTTAAGTGTGAATCATTAGTAATGGGAAGTCGGCTTGACTGGCAGGCCTTTCTTTTTGCCCCGGCGGGGCTGGGCGAAGTGATGAAAATGGCAAGCGTGAACTATGTACAGGGAGCGGAAGCGATCCGGAACGAGACCGTTTGGGGGGAACGGGACATCGAGAAGACCACCCTGCAAAAGATGCTCGCCTCGGCGCATGGACACGACGCAGAAGTCCTAAAAGGAGCTATTGAGGCATGCGATGGGGTTGAACGTGCCCATCAAGTCAAGGACATCGTTGAGAGAGGCAAACAGCTTTGGGAAGTAATGGTCATTGAAAGTGGAACACTGCAGCCAATGTCGGTGACCGATCACCGCACGCCGATGCTCTCTACAATTTCAGCGCATTCACTGGCAGAACCGCGATGGTTTTTGGCAAAGGTATCGTTGGAAAGAGCAACGTTTTTGCCTCGTTTGCGGAGCCCCTTGCCGAGGCGAGTGCCGTTTATCTAATGATGGAACAGGAAGAGCAACAAATGAACCAACTTTCCAAGCACGGTGCCGACCGGCAAACAATGAGACGTCAGATTCATGGGCAACTCGGCGAGTTGGAAAACCGGCAGCAGACTCTTGAATGGGCAATCCATCAGGCGGACCCGTGCGTCAAGATCGACACCAAATGACCGCAAACGTCGTATCGGCTAACCGGGAGACAGAGCTGGCTTCCTCTACGTGCCTTGGAGGCCGTTCTGGACCGAATACTGCACTTAAATTGGAGACGGCGTAGGACAAGGCTCTCCAAGAACTCAGTCCGGCAGGCGGACGTAGTAGCCCAATTCGCCAAGGGTTTCCCGGACGGAATGAGCCAGCCGGATACCTCGGAATGACGGAGTGATTCGCACCACCAAGAATGCTACCCCGCCAGTGCCCGTCCCGACGAGATTGACGGCTCCCGGAGAAGTCGACACCAAGTGCATCAATCCGCAGACTATGGTCCGTCGTAAACTGCAAAAGTTCAACGACTAAATTTGGCGAGTACCTGGGGGAGGGTATGAGCCACAAAGGGACGCGGCGCAAGCTGCGTCCCTTTTTGACGGTCGGATGACCTGGTACCTGATTAAGTAATCCCTCGGATTGCTAAACTTACAATGACCGACGTCAGAAAAAAACCGGCATTTCATGAGAGCCATAGTCATACTTTGAGACTTCAGTTTTCGGGAAATACGACTGATCGCTTTTCTTCGCAGATTCCCTCATCGAAGTGTTACGTTGGCTCTAACGAGTGCAGGAGTACTCGTATCTCATGCGCCTCTTTTTTGCACGATCCTTTTCCGCCAGGCTGCGTAGCCTTACCTCCCGATTGCGGATTCTGGACCGCGATCTCAGATCGAATCCAACGCTTAACGGCGCTGCGTTGCGCGAATTTCGACAGGCGGTAGACCACGTTCGCATGACGGCTTGGACCGTCAGCGAATTGCTCAACGCCCGCGAGAGCCAGAAAAACCCACATGGCGTGATCTCGTTTCTGACTGCGGAGCGACTACGTCGCTTCAGCCAGATGGTGCGCGACCTCTGCGAGGACGTCGAACACGACGGCCTCAATTGGCCAGTCCAGGAGGTCCAAAAAGTCCAAGAATCCCTTAATCTACTGCGCGACCGCCTGGGCCTCCTCGCTTGAGGCCCGGTCCTGGTATGGTTCGGTGCTACTATGCTTCTCGGAGAAGGTTACGGGCATGGACCCGGCGCAGTTCTTCGTCTTCCTGCAACTGCTGGTGACGATCTTCCTGGTGGTACTGTTGTGGTGTCTTTACGCGCGGCTCCGCAAGCAAGAGTTTTTCAGGTGGTGGGCCTGGGCGTGGACTGCATCCGCAGGGTGCGTGGCCAGCGGCGCGCTGATCCTGCGACTCGGGCCGGCCTGGAGTTTGAGTAAGAGTATCGCAGTCTTGTTGGAAGTGCTCTGCGGTTTTCTCCAGGTTCCCCTGCTGTTATTCGGAGCCTGGAGTTTGGTATCTGCTGGGAAACCTGCGCAGCGATGGCTCAGGCTGGGAGCGGGGTTGGGTCTGGCCGCAGGCTGTTTCAGCTTCCTACTTGCCTTCTATTTGCGGGGGCAACTGGTTCTCAGCTTCGTTTTGCGCTCGGCACCGCGCACGCTTGCCCTGTCCGTTGCCCTGTTCTGCTGCTCCGCAGTGTTCTTCCGCCAATGGCGCAGAACACAATCCACGGCGGCGGCCATAAGCAGCTGCTCTTGCCTTCTTTATGGCATCAACCAAGCCGTCTATAGCGGGACCATTGCTGGCTTTGTGATCGGATACCGGTTTGGGCTGCTCCAACCCGTCTTTGACCTGCCGAAGCGCGCAGGCTCATTGTTCCGAGGCTTGGATGTCATTTATGTCTGCGGAATTTGCCTAGGTATAGTTCTGCTGCTGGTGGAGGAGCACCGCCGGGCGGAACTGGCGTTGCTGGAGTCCGCAAGCTACAGCCGCGAAATAACGGCCAACAACGCCCTCTTGCAGACCGAGATTCGCGACTGCGAGCAGATACAGCGAACCCTTAAGGAGAGCGAAGCCAAGTTCCGTTTAGTGGCCGAGACAGTTGCCTGCGGTATCTGGATCCAGCAAGATAGGCGCTTTCGCTACTTTAGTCCGCAAGTCGAGGCCATTACCGGGTATTCAGCTCCGGAGCTGCGGTCGCTGGATATCTGGACCTTGGCCCACCCCGACTTCCGCGAGATCATGCAGCAGCGATCCGAGGCCAGGCTGCACGGAGAGACGGTGCCGTCACGATATCAAGTCAAGATACTGACTCGGGGCGGAAAAGAGAGATGGCTGGACTTTAGCGCTGCCCTGATCCAATACGAAGGGCGTCCCGCCATTCTAGCCAGCGCCTTCGACATCACCGACGCAAAGAGGATCGAAGAGAATCTGCGCCACCTCACTTTCCGGGTGATGAGAATCCAGGAGGAGGAACGGGCGCGCATCGCGCGCGAGCTGCATGACGACATCAGCCAGCGGCTGGGCGTGCTCACCTTCCAACTCGACCATGTGTGGCAGGAGTCCTTGCAAGCAGAGTCGCCTTCCAGTCGGCAACTGATTGCGCTTGCGAAGATCGCGCACCAACTGTGCGGCGACATTCAACATCTGACCCTCCATCTTCATCCCTCCCATGTCGAAATCGTTGGTCTCGTTTCCGCCGTGTCGGGGTTTTGCGTGGAATATGCCAGGCAGAATGGGTTTGAAGTCGAATTTTCGCACCTCGCAGTGCCGGACGAGCTGCCGCAGGAAGTTAAGCTGTGCCTTTATCGTGTCGCCCAGGAAGCCATCCGCAATTCGCACAAACATAGCGGCAGCAGCCGCGTTCGAGTCGAATTGAGGGGCACTCCAGAAGCTATCCGTTTGTGCATCACGGACGCAGGAAGAGGTTTTGAATCGGATGCGGCGCGGACGGGCGAAGGGCTGGGACTGGTGAGTATGACGGAACGGGTGAAGGGCCTGGGCGGTGAGTTGCGGGTTCAGTCGCGGCTGGGTGGCGGAACTTCTGTAGAAGCATCCATTCCTCTCGTACAGAGTGCGGCCGCCAGGGGCAATTAGGCGGGTCCGCTGTCAGCTCAGCGGCTAACCGGAGAAGAGGGTCGGATTGCGCCTTCAGCTCAAGCGCCCTTTGGCGCAACGCTTTGGCCCCCGGTAATTTGGCTGCTATTCATGGCCAAAACATGTTACGACCGAGGACCAAGGGCGTGTCATCGGGTCAGGGCCGGGCTTCATAGACTATGTTGAAAGGTGTTTCGGTGGCCCGTCGGAAGCGGCTAAACCCGGCCGAGGTTACGACTTCTCGCAGGCGTGATTCGCCCGCTTGGGCACCCAGGCAAAAGGCCGACTTCCTGCGATCGTGAACACGGTGTGCACAGCAGTGTTGAGAATGAATGTAGACTCGGCCTACGGGATTCAGATTGTCTTTCAGCTGATCATTCGCAAACGGTTCCACAATCATCCACGTACCGTCGCTTCTCAACGTCCGCCGAACGTGAGCGGCGGCGCCGGCCGGATCGCCCATGTCGTGCAGACAATCGAAGACAGCCACGAAGTCATAGTCTTTCCCTGGATATTGGATATTCTTTCGCTTTAACCACCTCGAAGGTGACCCGGTCCGCAAGGCCCTTGCTCTTGGCGGTTTCGCGGGCTCCTTCTATGGATTTGTCATGGCAATCGAATCCGAAGAAGTGGGACTTGGGAAATGCCTGTGCCGTTAAAATCGTAGAAGCGCCTTTCCCGCAGCCCACGTCGGCCACTCGCGCTCCGGTTTCAAGCTTCTTCTTCACGTCGTGGAGTGCCGGAATCCAGGAGCTCACCAGGTTAGCGGCATAGCCGGGCCGGAAAAACTTCTCGCACCCGTGAAACACGCCGTCATCGTGTTCGTGCCTGGAGCTCTTTAAAAGGAAGAACTCACATTGCTGGCATTACGATTTCACGGTTCGCGAACAGCGGTTTCGCGGGTCGACGAAAGAAACCAACAAAACGAGGGCGGCTGCGATTGCTGCCCTGAAACTGTCCTTGGCGGTCCAAGGCACCGATCCGCTTCCCAGGAAAGCTCCAGTTCTGCTGAATTATTCGGACCGCTTTCTCGGATGGCTGGAGAATGCGACGCTGGGACAGAAAACCAAAACGTATCACCACACCGGTTTGCGATTGTTGAACACTACGTCGATCGCTGGAATGAGACTCGACAGAATCACTGCTGATGATGTCGAAGCTCTGCGTTTCCCCAAGTCAGCATCGAACGCCAACTGTGCGCTGCGCACATTGCGCAGAATGCTTCATAAGGCTGAGGAGTGGAAGCTGATTTATAAGACTCCAAAATTCAGGCTGGTGAAGGAGCACGGTCGCTCGTTGATACTTGACGCCGACGCGGAAATGAAACTGATTGCTGCCGCTGCTGCCTGCCGTTGGCGCAAGGGCTGCTTCGAAACATTCCGCGACGTCGTCATCTTGATGCGTGATTCGGGCATGCGGAACGAACGAGAACTTTACCGTATACGCATTGAGAACATCGACTGGACTGGCAAATTCGTCTTTGTTCCAGACAGCAAGACCCCCGGCGGCCGGCGAAGGGTCCCGATGAGCGACAGGGTCCTGGCTCTCCTTCGAGAGCGGTGTCAGGGCAGGAGCGAGGGATGGGTTTTCCCGTCGAAACGCTCGCGTTCAGGACACCTCACCACGGTGGGCAAACTGTTTCGTAAGGCTCGCGACCAAGCTGGCCTTTCGAAGGATTCGGTTTTATATTGCGGGCGCCACGACTACGGCAGTCGCGTTCTCAAAGAAACCGGAAATCTGGCGGCCGTGATGAAAACCATGGGGCACAAAGATGTAAGAACGGCAATGAGGTATCAACACCCAGAACTGGACATCGTGCGCGAAGCTCTCAATCATCCGCGCTCGATGATGATTCAGTGATGTTTACGGCACATTTTACGGCACACTACGGTTTGTGCCGCAACCAAGAACTCGGTAAATTGTTGATTTTATGGCGCGCCCTGAGAGATTCGAACTCCCGGCCTTCTGATTCGTAGTCAGACGCTCTATCCAGCTGAGCTAAGGGCGCGTTTCCAGCCGTGCAGCCCTAATTTTAGCACGCCGAGGTTGCCGAAACGGGTCCGTTGCGGAGGCGGCATCGCAAGACGCCAGGCGCGAAGGGCGTGGGAGAAAATTCAAATTCAAAATCCAGCGGAATCGCGTAAACTCTGTGCACGATGCTGACAAACTGGCACACCTTGCTGGAGATCATGCTCCGCACGGCGGTGATCTACGGGCTGGTGTTGGTGGGAATTCGGCTCACGGGAAAGCGCGAAGTCGGCCAGATGACCCCGTTTGATCTTACGCTGCTGTTGCTGTTGAGCAACTCCGTCCAGAACGCCATGACCGGACCCGACACTTCCCTGCTCGGCGGCGCGGTGGCGGCACTGGTGCTGCTGGTGATGAACTACCTTCTGGCCGAACTCTCCGGCATGAACCGCCGTTTCCGGCGGGTAATTCAAGGCTCGCCTACCTTGCTGCACAACGGGACGGCGATCCCCGGCCAAATGGCCAAAGAGCACGTATCCCAGGACGAACTCGAACGGGCACTCCGCGAGCACGGCTGCGAAGGCTGCCGGGACGTGGCCCTGGCGGTCCTTGAAGTCGATGGCGCCATCAGTGTACTGAAGTATAACGACGTCCAGGAACACCTGAAGCCGCAGAAGAGATTGCGCTTCCTACATTGACACTAAGAATACTGAATCCAAGACTGCATGTCATACCGCTGCCAGCCAAAACCAGGAGAGACACGATGAATGTGGAAGAGCTTAACGAAAGCACCGAACACGCCCACCACTCCGGTCAGAGAGGAATAGGTCTAACCACCGCGATTGTAGCGGTATTGCTGGCGGTGGCCACTCTGCTGAGCCATCGCGCTCACACCGAGGAGATCAAGCTACAGACGAAGGTCAACGATGGCTGGGCCTTTTACCAGGCAAAACACAACCGCGCGCACGAGTATGGCAAATACGCTGAGAACGAGGCATTAGCCAACCAAAAAGATGTGGCGATGAAAGATTTGAAGATCTCAATTCTTGAGGAATGCGGAGCGCCGGCAGAGGAAAACTGTACCAGTCCCGTCGTAAAGGAGTCCGTGGCACTCAAGCAATTGATCAAAGATACGGTTGCCACGGCCGGTGGCCATACGCTGCCCCCGGAGAGTGCTCCCAATCTGGCCTCGGTAGCGGCGCGCGAGGCTGGCGCTTCCGGAAAAGAGAAGCCTCTAAAGGGATCGGTCCCTAGAAAAGAAGGCGCTGTCGCGATCCAGGAAAAAACGTTGGAGCTCGAAAAGGAAACCGAATTGATCTCCAACAAAGCCGGCTACTATGACAGTGCAGAACTCTTCCTGGAGATCTCCATCGTCCTCTGCTCCATTGCATTACTTGCTGAGACCAAGCTCTACTGGCGGCTCTCCTTTGTCAGCACAGCCCTAGGAATTGGCGTGGCCGTCTGGGGCCGGTTCTTGCGCTGACGCTTCTCGGAAGTTTTTCCTAACGCGTGGTATCCAGGGCGACGCCGCGAGCGGTCGCCGATGCCGTGCCGCTCAGCGTAGTGTTCGCGCCTACGAGGTTGCGATTGGGCGTCGGGTTCAGCGAGCCCGTGACCGTGGAAATGCTGCTGAACACCGCCACGTTAGCGCCAAACGGATCAGCTACATAGAGCTCGCCGGAATTCGTGGTAGGGTCGAGGGCCAATTGCGCCGGACCGGCCAGTTGAGTATTGCTTCCGCTGATGACCGCCGCTGGCAGGATGTTGCCGGTGGTTGTGGCCGCGTTCGTGTAAATCGTAAGGCTCGGCGGGGAAAAATTACTGACAATCAGCCGTCCCGCGCCGTCGATGCGCAGCCCAACCGGCTGTGACAGCTGCGTTTGGCTTCCTGTGATAATACGCGGCGCTGTAACAGACCCGTTCAACGTGCTGGCGCCATCGAAGACATCTATCGCGTTGCTCACCGGATCGGCAACAAAAAGGCGGTCATTGGTGGAATCAAGCAGAATGGCTCCGGGCGTGAACCCCGGCAGGATGACCCGCACCGCGGGGTTGGTGCCGTTGATGGTGGACGCCCCTGCGAAAACCGCGACTTCCAGATTGTCGGCCACGTAGAGCAGGTTGTTCGTGGCATCCAAGGCCACGTCGACCGGAGTCACCAGATTGGCCGAGCTGATAACCCGGGTTGGAACGACGCTTCCGTTCAAAGTACTGGCATTGTCAAAGATCACAATATTGCCGGCATTGGCGTTGGCTACGTAGAGCCGATTGTTCGCGGTATCGAGGAAGATGTACTTGGGAGCGGATAGCTGGGTTGAGGAAATGGTCGCCGAGGGAGCAACGTTGCCGCTCACCGCAGTCGCCCCGCCAAAGCGAAGAATGGCGTTGGCGGTTTCATCCACGACATAAAGCTGGCCGGTTCCCGTGGTGCCTGTCGTCGTAGTGCCCCGGAACGGGGAAATCACACAACCAGAGAGGGACAACATTAGAATAAGAGCAAGTAACGTCTTCAGTCGGTGAAACATAGCCCTCCTCATATTTAAGATCGATATATTTAAGATCGATTAAGATTCCGATCCATGCATGATAAATGCAAGCAGGCAATATCACGAATCTACGTAGCTACTTCGAATCCGGGAAAGATCCGTGATTTCGAGGGCGCGGCACGCAGCTTAGGGGTTAAGGTGGAGCCGTTGCCCGGTTTTGATGGGTTTCCCCAGGCGGTCGAGGACGGAGCCACCTTCGCGGACAACGCGCGGATCAAGGCTGAGCACTACAGCCGGTATTCTCCCGGCGAACTGGTCTTGGCCGATGATTCCGGGTTGGCCGTTAACGCCTTGCAGGGCGCGCCCGGTGTGCATTCGGCGCGTTACGCGGCAGCGGTAACCGGCTCCTGCGCTGCCTCCGGCAACTCTGCCGATGAGGACAACAACCGTCTCTTGATCTCTCAGCTCAAAGCCCTGCCCCCGGGTCGGCGGACTGGGAAGTTCGTCTGCGTGCTGGCCGCAGCCAGGAACGGAACCACAATGGAGCTGTTTTATGGTCAAGTTCCCGGCCAGCTGCTCACTGTTCCGCGCGGGAGCCAGGGCTTCGGTTACGATCCGCTGTTCTATTTTCCCGAGTTGGACAAGACCTTCGCCGAAATCTCGGCGGACGAAAAGGCCAAGTATAGCCACCGTGGACAAGCCTTTCGTAAGTTCTTCGAATGGTATGCCACGCAGGCTTGAAAATCGGGGTTGTATTCATCTACAAATCCAAGTAGATTCAGATACTTCCACGTGAAACGATCTTCCGAAGACGCAGCCAAGCCCGCCAACGGGACTTCCGACAAATACCAGCGCATCCTCGATGCCGCCATCGAGGTGATTGCCGAGCATGGCTTTTTCCACTCCCGCGTGGCCGAGATCGCGGACCGGGCAGGCGTGGCCGACGGCACCATCTACCTCTACTTCAAGAACAAAGACGAGCTGTTGATGGCGGCCATCGATTCCGCCTTCCACCGTTTCATTCAACGCGCCAGAACCGCCCTGGCGCAGATCCCCGAGCCGCGAGAGAAACTCCGCCGCATGGCCTTCTTGCATCTGGAGGGCCTGGGCTCCGACCGCAGCCTGGCCATCGTATTCCAGACCGAACTGCGGCACAGCCTCAAGTTTTTGGGCCAGTTCTCTCACAACCTGATGGTGGAGTATTTTGATCTCATTAAGAGCGTGGTTCGCGAAGGACAGGAGGCCGGCGTCTTCCGGACCGACATCTCCTTGACCATGGCGGCACATTGTTTCTTTGGCTCTCTCGATGAGATAGTTACTACGTGGATCCTTTCCGATCATGATCGGGACCGCGATTATCATCTTTCCACCCACACGGATTCGGTGGTTTCCATCATCCTGAAAGGGGTGGAAACAGGCGCTTAACATGGAACCCAGGACCCTGGTAGATATCTTCTTCGCTTCCGTAGCCCATGACTTGGACCGGCATCTCTTGTTCAAGCGGGGGGGGCGGTGGCAAATCATCTCGTCGCGCCAGTTTTACGGCTACGTGGTAACCATGGCCCGCGCCCTTCGGCAGTGGAGTATTGCCAAGGGGGACCGAGTGGCCATCCTGAGTGAAAACCGTCCCGAATGGATGATCGTGGACTTCGCCTGCGCTGCCAGTGGAGTCGTGGACGTTCCCATCTACGCCACTCTCACCGCCGAACAGACTCTGTATGTCTTGCAGAATTCCGGGGCCCGCGTGGCTTGCGTCTCCACGGTGGAACAGCTCAGGAAGGTCCAATCCATCCAGAGCCAAACCCAGGTGGAGAAGATCGTGGTCATGGACGATCTCGCGGAAATCAATGTGATTCCCATGTGGTCGCTCCTGGAAGGAGCCTCGGTCGATCCTGATCCGGAGTTTGACGCCCAGGCACACGCCATCCAGTCCGAGGATCTGGCGACACTCATCTACACCTCCGGGACCACCGGAACATCCAAGGGCGTGATGCTCTCGCACGGCAACCTGACCGCCTGTGCGGTGATGGCCACTAAACAAGCCGAATGGGAACCCGGCGACGTCTATCTCTCCTTCCTGCCGCTGTCGCACGTGACC
This sequence comes from Candidatus Angelobacter sp., assembly GCA_036521855.1. GTDB lineage: Bacteria > Acidobacteriota > Terriglobia > Terriglobales > Acidobacteriaceae > Angelobacter. The sequence goes on along the minus strand of DATDGY010000240.1, from coordinate 49,438 downwards.
GCCCGGCACGTGGATTACGTCTGCTACCTGGATGGCGTGACCATTGCCTATTGCGCGGTGTTCGAGGAGCTTCCGCAGATGTTGCAGGAAGCCAAACCGACGATCATCGTCGGCGTCCCGCGAGTGTATGAAAAAGTTCGCCAGGAAGTGGAACGCCGCGCCGCGTTTGGTATCAAACACAAGATCCTGCAATGGGCGTCGCGTGTAGGCGAGCGGCACAAGCTGGAAATCGAGCGCGGTGACGATCCCAAAAGCCTGGCCTGGAAACTGGCCAACATGTTGGTGTACTCCAAGATCCGCCAGGGCTTCGGCGGCCGCAGCCGTGCCTACTTCTCCGGCGGCGCCCCGCTCGGTCAAGATTTGGCCGAGTGGTTCTGCTGCATGGGCATTCCCATATTTGAAGGTTACGGCCTGACTGAGACCTCGCCAACCATCGCCGTCAACCGGCTGGGAGCGTTCAAGATCGGCAGCGTAGGCAAGGTCAACGACGGCTTGCAGGTCAAGATCGCTGAGGACGGCGAGATCATGGTGAAGGGGCCAACCGTCTTTAAGGGCTACTGGAACATGCCCGAAGAAACGCGTGCCGCGTTCGTTGACGGCTGGTTCAAGACCGGCGACGTCGGCCAGCTCGACAACGAAGGCTTCCTTAGCATCACCGACCGCAAGAAAGACCTGATCAAGACCTCGGGCGGAAAGTTCATCGCGCCGCAGCCCATTGAGAACGCCCTGAAAGCCAATGTGTTGATTGCCCAGGCCGCGGTCATCGGCGACCGGCGCAAGTATGCCTCGGTCATCATTTCTCCGCATTTTCCTTTGCTCGAAGATTGGGCGCGGGCCAACGGCGTGACTTTCAAATCCGCTCAGGAGCTAGTGCATGATGCCAAGGTGCGCGAGCTTTATCGCGGCATCGTAGAAGACGTAAATAACAAGCTGGCCCATTTCGAAACCATCAAGAAGATCCTGATCGTGCCGGATGAATTCGCCGTCGCCAGCGGCGAGATCACACCCACCCTCAAGCTGAAGCGCCGCGTGATTGAAGCCAAATACAAGGACCAGATCGACGAACTCTACCAAGAGCCGCATCCGGTGGAAACCGCGCCCGTATAGGTTCTACATTTCCGAGCGAAGCCGGGAATCCTTTGCGCTTCGCTCTGGGGCTCTATCAATCCTTCGGACCAAGTTTTGGTCCGAACAATCGGCTCCGGTGCTACTGGCGCTAGCCGGAAGGCAATGGCTTGTGGGCTCGCGCCGCCCCAGATTGCTCATCTTTCATTACAATTGAACCAGGAAAACTCTATGGACCCTTTCTCAATCGCCCGCCGGCAGTTTCGTTCACGCCTGATTGTTGGCACGGGCAAGTACAAATCCGGCCAAGAAACGGCTAGGGCAATTGAAGCCAGTGGCGCGGAAATGGTCACCGTTGCAGTGCGCCGGGTGAATCTTGATCGCTCCAAAGAGTCGCTCCTGGACTTCATCGATCCGCAAAAGTATTTTCTGCTCCCCAATACAGCCGGTTGTTATACCGCCGACGAAGCGGTGCGCGCGGCTCGTCTGGGGCGCGAAGTCGGCCTCTCCGATTGGGTCAAAGTTGAGGTCATCGGCGACCAGAAGACGCTCTATCCCGACGTCCAGGCGACCATCGAGGCCACCAGAACACTGGTGAAGGAAGGCTTTACTGTTCTTCCCTATACCTCTGATGACGTTGTAGTTGCCAGACGGCTGCTTGATGCCGGGGCCAGCGCCATCATGCCCTTGGGCGCACCCATCGGCAGCGGTATGGGAATCCAGAACGCAGCCAACATACAAATCCTGCGCGAGATGATTACCGAGGTTCCGCTGATCGTGGATGCGGGCGTGGGCACAGCCTCTGACGCGGCCATCGCCATGGAGCTTGGCGCCGATGCCGTACTCATGAACTCGGGAATCGCCCACGCGGAGGACCCAATTCTGATGGCCGAAGCTATGAAGCACGCGGTGCTCGGCGGCCGTGCCGCGTTCCTGGCCGGCAGGATGCCCAGGAAACTTTACGCAACTGCGAGTTCGCCCCTGCAGGGCGTGGTGCGATAAAGAGTCGCTTTCGCTGGGTTACTTCGGCAGCTGGGGCGTTGGTGTGGGCGACGGCAGCTTGTAGACCTTTTCCCCTTCGCGGGCGTAATGGAGATGCTCGCGCGCTTCCTTCTCGATGGCTTGAGGATCGGACTTCAAGGCTTTGATTTCCTGCTCGCTGCGCGCGTTCTCCTGTTGCAGAGACTGGATCTCTCGATCCAATCTCTGCGATTCAACTCTCTTTTGATGAAAGACCAGAAAACCGTTGGCGCCGAAAATGGCGCCATAGCCGATCAGACAGAGCAGCGCGCCGATGGCGGCCGTGGCCAGCTTGCGCCGCGTGCGGTGCAGCCATAGCGCGGCGTTTTCAAGAACTTTATTCATCTTCAATCAAAAATCCATTTCTTTGCTTCTGCGGCCAGCTTCTGCAGATCACTTGCCGAACCGGCTTCCGTATAAACCCGCACGACCGGCTCCGTGCCGGAGAGGCGATAGCAGACCCAGGAGCCGTCCGCCAGAACCAGCTTCATACCATCGGTGCGGACGACCTGTTTTACCTTCTTCCCGGAGAACTCCTCCGGGTCGCTTTTCAGCTTATTAGTGAACTTCTCTTTCACTTCCGGCGTCAAGCGGAAGTTCTCCCTTTGCGGATAGAAGGAACCAACTTTGCCAAATATGTCCTGGATTTGTCGCTGCAGCGACTTGCCGCGGCGCGCCACACACTCACAGCACAGCAAGCCGGCCAGGATGCCATCTTTTTCCGGGACGTGATAACGGATGGAAAGTCCGGCACTCTCTTCCCCGCCGATGGCGATCTTGTCCTGTTTGATCAGTTCGCCGATGTACTTGAATCCTACCGGCGTTTCGAAAAGCTCGGCCCCGTGATACTCGGCCAGAGCGTTCACCATGTTCGTGGTCGCCACCGACTTGCCCACGCCGTTCTTCCAGCCGCGCGTCTCAACCAGAAAGTCGAACAGCAAAGCCAGGACGTAGTTGGGTTGGATAAACGCGCCGTCTTCGTCGACAACGCCGAAGCGGTCGGCGTCTCCATCGGTGGCGATGCCGATGCGTGCTCCGGTGGCCTTCATCTTCTCCCGCATCTCGTTGAGCAGATGGCCGTCGGGCTCGGGCGCGTGGCTGCCGAAAAGAACGTCGCGAGTGTCGTGGACGGTTGCGACCGGAATTCCCGCTTCCCGCAACAAGCTATCGGAGTAATCTCGCGCCGCCCCCCAGAGCGGATCAAAGACCACCTTCAGCCCGGACTTCCGGATCACCGGCAGATCGATGACCTCTTTGAGCCGCGCCAGATAGGCCGGTTTGGGATCGATGGCACGATGCGCGCCTGCGGCGCCAATGGCGCCGGCAGGCTGAGTGTCTTCGGGTATCAGCCTCTCGATGGCTTGCGTGACCTCCGGTAGCGCGGGCGCTCCGTCGGGGGTGGAGAACTTGATGCCGCTGTACTCAGGCGGATTGTGTGAGGCGGTAAAGTTAATGGCGCCGTCAGCTTGGCTGCGGACCACCTCGTACGCAATGGCCGGCGTGGGCGTCGGCTCAGCGATCACCAGCGGCTGGATTTCGTATGCGGCGAGGACCTCTGCCGCGATCTCAACAAATCGTTCCCCCAAGTATCGGGGGTCGCGGCCAACTATAACCTGTGCGCCCGATTCCTTCTGCGTCCTCACATAACGGGCAATGCCGGCCACCGCGCGCCGGACGTTGGCCACGGTAAAGTCCTCGGCGATAATCGCGCGCCATCCCGACGTGCCGAATCTGATTTGAGCGTTCATACCTGAAGATCACTTAGTTGCCCGTCGACCCGGCCTGGGTTGGACGCGCTCGATACCATCGTATGAAGCATACTCCTGGAGAAGGGCATGCCACTTGATACACTTTCATCCGGGAGATTCTCATGACCGACGCCCGCATTGTGCTCACCACCGCCAGCTCCGCCGACGAGGCTCGCAACATCGCTGAGGCGCTGGTGGAGCGCCGGCTGGCGGCCTGCGTCAATCTTGTGCCGCAGATCGAATCGATTTATCGCTGGCAAGGCAAGGTGGAAAAGGCAACGGAGTGGCTGTTGCTGATCAAGACTCAGGCCAGGGCTTTCGAACGGGTGCGCGACGCCATCAAAGAGTTGCATTCCTACAGCGTGCCGGAATGCGTGCTGATCGAGATTACCGACGGTAGCCAGGAATACCTGGCTTGGCTGGGAGAGAGCGTTGGGTGAAGCAGGTGAGGTCAACCCACCAGATCTAGATTGCCGCCAGGGCGTGTTCCAGATCGGCGACAATATCCTCCGCGTCCTCGATGCCCACCGAAATTCGCACCATCCCGTCAGTCAGGCCAATCTCCTTGCGGCCGCGCTCGCCCAGAGCCGCATGTGTCATGGTCGCAGGATGCGAGATGAGTGTCTCCACCCCGCCCAGTGATTCTGCCAGAGAACAGACGCGCACCTTCCGCAACATTCTCTTGGCGTTGCCGAGCGACCCGGTCTCGAACGTGATCATCGAGCCAAAACCCGTCATCTGCCGCTTGGCCAGCTCATGCTGGGGATGGTCGGCAAAACCAGGATAGAGGACCGTCTTGACTTTCTTGTGCTTGCGAAGGAAGTCGGCTACCACGCGGCCGTTCTCGTCGTGCTTGACCATGCGCACCGCCAGTGACTTCACGCCGCGCAGCACCAGCCAGCACTCAAAAGGCGACAGGATGGCGCCGGCGGTCTTCTGCATGAAAGCCAGCTTTTCTGCGTGATGCGGTTTGGTGCCCACGATCACGCCGCCCAATCCGTCGCTATGTCCGTTTAGAAACTTGGTGGTGGAGTGCATCGCCATATCGGCATCGAACTCGAGCGGACGCTGAAAGTAAGGCGACATAAAAGTGTTGTCCACCACCAGCTCAGCGTTGCGCGAGTGCGCGATCTTGGCCACTTCTTTGATGTCGGTGAGGACCATCAGCGGGTTGGTCGGTGTCTCAATCCAGACAATGCGCGTATTCCAGCGCATGGCTTTCCGGACGGCTTCAAGGTCGGACGTATCCACGTAGCTGAACTCGATGCCGTAGTTGGCCAGCACCTGGTTGAACAACCGCGGGACGCCGCCGTACGCGTTGTGTCCGCAGATCACGTGGTCGCCCTGCTTGAGGAAGCACTGGGTCACCGCCGTCACGGCCGCCATACCGCTCGAAAACACGTGTGCCGATGTCCCGCCCTCGAGCGCTGCCAGGTTCTGTTCCAGACACGTACGCGTCGGATTCGAGACGCGAGCATACTCGTAGCCCTTGTTTTTCCCCAGTTCCTCTTGCACGTAAGTTGAGGTGGCAAAGATAGGAACCGTCACCGCTCCGGTCGAGGGGTCGGGTTCCTGGCCAACGTGGATGGCTTTGGTGGCAAATCCAGGCTCTCTTTTCTTCATACTCCGCCTTCAAAAATGTTTTTCGAGAGATAGCGCTCGGCGGCGTCAGGGATGATGGTCACCACGCGCTTCCCTGGTCCCAGTTTCTTGGCTACCTGGAGAGCGGCAAAAACGTTGGCGCCGGCGCTGGAGCCGCCCAGGATGCCTTCCAGTCGCGCCATTTGCGCCACCGCGTCAAAAGCGTCCTGGTCGCTCACCATGATGATCTCGTCACACACCTTGGGATCGAACGTCTTGGGAATAAAGCTGCTGCCGATGCCTTCCACTTTGTGCGGGCCCGGCGGTCCGCCGCCTAGAACGGATCCCTGGGTCTCGACCGCGACGCAGCGGACTTTTGGCAGTTTCTCCTTCATAAACCGGGCCACACCGGTGAACGTCCCGCCCGTACCGACTCCCACCACCACGGCGTCCAGCTCGCCTTGCATTTGCCCAAAGATCTCAGCAGCGGTGGTTTGCTGGTGATAGTCGGGATTGGCGGGGTTTTCAAATTGCAGAGCGGTGAACGACCCGGGGAGGGCGGCCGCCAGCTCTTTGGCCTTCTTGATTGCGCCTCGCATGCCCTCTGCATCCGGTGTACGGAACACTTCCGCGCCCAGCGCGCGCATGATCTTGACCTTCTCCTCAGCGAACTTCTCCGGCACACAGAGCACCACGCGGTAACCGCTGTTGATCCCGATGAGAGCCAGCCCGATGCCGGTGTTCCCTGCCGTGGCTTCCACGATGGTTGATCCGGGATGCAGGCGTCCCTCGGCTTCCGCCCGCCGGATCATGCCGATGGCCGCGCGGTCTTTCACGCTGCCGCCGGGATTCAAATTTTCCAATTTGGCAAAAACATCGGCCGAGCCCGGCGGCGCCATGCGGCGCAGCCGCAGCATCGGAGTTTCGCCGACCAGTTCCGTAATGTTGTCCGCCACGCGAAGATGAGGCATAACTAAACTTTTTAGAGTACGAGAGCGTAAGCCACATGGTCAAACGAACCGCACGGATATCCGGTTCGAGGCGCGTGGAATAAGCGATAGGGCCGCAGGGAAGAGTTGACTTTACTGAGGAAGCTTGGGCCAAGGCGGCTGAACTAAAGCAGGGACCGCGGCCACCGCCTTGACGTCGGGCGGCTTGAACCCAAGCTGCTCGACCAGAAACGCGATGCGGTCGGCGGTGGCCTGGGCGTTGAGGGCGTGAGGAGCTTGATAGATTTTGAGCTTCTTAGGCTCGCTCACGATTTCGAGATACTGTTTGGCTATTTCGCCGGTCAGGAACGGCTCGTCGGTCGCGTATTGGAGTAATATGCTGGCCGGAGCGGCGTGAGAAACATACTTTCCTGCATCCATCCAGGAATACTTGGTGGCGAAGGCGTCGAATTTTTCCGGCCCTACCTTCTCTCGATATGTTTGAAACAACCTGGTTTTTCTGTCGACGTCGTCGGAAAGGTCGCCGGCCATAATCACGAATGCCTTGAAGCGCTTGTCGATGCCGCTGAGGAAGCCCCCTGCCGTAGCGTCGCAACTGTGGCCGACGTAAGCCAGGCGTTTGGGATCAACGTCCCTGCGGGCAAGAAGCAGATCGGCGCCCCGGCGCAGGTTCACATCCTGCTGCACCTCCACCGCGATTTGCTGGTCGTTAAGGGGGGTGGTGTCTCCGACAAACCCAGGCCGGACGCTGACGTGGTCGGGCAGAAGCGAGATCACACCCGAATGCGCGAGGACCACAGCTTCATCAAGAAACTCAGTGCGGTTCGTTTTCTCAGATCCCGGCATACACCAGTGTCCATAGATAACCGCCGGAAACGGTCCCTTACCGGAAGGAACCACCAAGTAGGCGACCACCGCACCACCATTCGGACCGATTGCGGCGCCGCGATCTCCGACTGGGGCGGAGTAAGAGATGTTATAGATCTTTACGCCATCGCGCTCCTGGACGCCGGCTTGCTTCAGGTTCAGCGGCGCTTCCTTGTCGTACTGCCAGTGGAGTGAAAGTTGATCGGCGGATTCTTGAGCGACAGCGGTAGCTGACAGAAAGACAAGAGCAACGAGACAGCCATAGCGTTTCATGACGCTTCCCAATATACCAGCGCTTGTGCGAGATGAGCGCACTCGCCGGACAACTTTCAAAGTGTCTTTGAAACCCGGATTACTCACCTTCCAGCGTTTTCCGGACCATCACTAATTGGCCCAGGTGGTAAGAGTTGTGATCGGCCACCAGCAGAGCCTCGCGCAGCAGAGTCTGACCGTCGCCGTGAGGGATGGGCGCAAAGAGGTCGCGTTTTTTGTCTCGCACCAGGTCACACATGGCATCAAGATCGGCCAGAAGCTGCTGCACGCTCTCCTTCCACGCCTTGTCGCTGGATGGAGCGTCGTGCTTTGGCCAATACCCTTCCGGCCACTTGGGCGAGACATGTTTTGGATCCACGCTGAAGCGCAGGATGTCCCATTGCGCCAGGCGCATATGCTCCAGCAATTGCCACGGCGTATGCGGAGCGCCTTCGGGTTTGCGCCCGCGAAGCTGTGGAGGAAAGTCCTGCAGCGTGGAGCGAGCGTCAACGTGGGCCTCAGCTTTGGTCAATAGATCCACAAGATGGCGGCGAAGAGAATCGATGCTTTCCATAAGGCCTGAATCCTTTGATTACAGAATGTAGGGGGTGGCTCAATTTTTCAATGTGGTTGGAGGAATCTCGTTGATCGCATCCGCCGGACGCTCGCCGCGCAGTGCCTGCAAAATATTTGTGGCGGCGGATAGCTCGATCTCCAGGCGGGCTTTGCTTACCGCGGTGCCCGAGTGGGGCGTGAACAATGTGTGCTCCGCGTTGGCCAGCAAATCCGGATGGACGGTTGCCGGATGGTCCGGGCGCGCCCAATCCTCCATTTCGAAAACGTCGGCGGCGTATCCCGTAAGGTGACCTTGCTCCAGCGCCTGGGCCACGGCAGCTTCGTCCACCACCGAACCCCGGCCCACGTTCACCAGGTATGCTCCCTTCTTCATTTTGGCCAGCGTCCCGGCGTTGATGAGATGTTCGGTCGCGGAAGTAAGCGGAACCATGACCACCACGATATCGCTCTCCGCCAGCAGTTGCTCGAAGGAACCCCGGGCCATGCCCAGGAATGCTTCTTGTACGGGCGACATCTTCACCGGATCATAGTAGATGATCCTGACGTTGAATCCTGCGAGCAGGCGCACAAAGGCCTGGCCTAACTTACCCATGCCCAGGATGCCAACGGTCTTGCCTACGAGTCCGCCTCCATAGAGGACCGGCCGCCAGCCTTGAAATTTGCCGCTGCGGACCAGGCGGTCGCCAGACGCAACGTTGCGGGTCAGACCGAGAATCAGCGCTAAGGCCAGTTCAGCAGTGGGCTGCGACAGAAGGTCGGGGACAATGGTGACCCACACGCCGCGCTTCGTGCAAGCGGCTACATCGATGTTGTCGTAGCCCTTGAGCGCGGCCGCGATCACGCGCAGTCTGGGACATTGAACGAGAAACGCTTCGTCAACTTTGTCCGGCATAAAAACCAGAAGGGCATCAGCATCGCTGGCATGCTCCAGCAATTTGCCCGGTGGCCAGCTCTGCAGGCCATCATTGGCCACGACCTCGCAATCCCGCGCGAGCAGTTTTTTGACTTGTTCATGGACGCGGTGCGTGATGACGACCTTCATCTTCCTTGTCAAACGCGGCCCTCGGTGATCTTCCAGCGTTTGCGTAACGCAGCATTGGCCAGGTCCATCAACATGACAAGACCCCAGGTGATGATCAGGTATGCAACCATCTTGTTGTAGAAAAACTGCTGCTGGGCGTTGAACAGGGCCTGCCCGATTCCTCCAGCGCCGATAATACCCATGATGGTAGCCGCACGCATGTTCCATTCAAGACGGAACATCGTGAGGACAGCCATGGGCGGGAATGCCAGAGGCAAGAGTCCGAAGCTGGCCAGAGAGATCCTGGGCGCTCCAGTGGCGGCCAGCGCCAGAACCGGTTCTGGCTGTACGTTCTCAATCGACTCGGCGTAAAGCTTGCCGAAGACTCCCGTGCTATGGAGTCCAATTGCCAGCATGCCCGCCGGCGGCCCCATCACCGCGGTGGTCACTAGGAGCAAACCCCAAACCAAGTCAGGTATGGCACGCAAGATTTCCAGCAGACGCCGCACCGGCACATAGATAGCAGCCGGCGCTAGATTCCGCGCACCCGCGGCTCCCAGCGGAACAGCGAGCAGCGCGGCCAGTCCGGTGCCGGCGAAGGCGATGAACAAGGTCTCGCCGATAAGCCGCGGCACATCGTGTAGCTCTTCGGGCGTGAGCCTTGGCGGCAGCATGGAACGTAGCACGTCAAGCGTATGGGCGAAGAAGAAATTCTGCGGCCGGTTGATCCAGGCACAGATCAGGCCCAAGGGCAGAAAAGCCACCAGCATCAGGGGATATCTGCGTACCAGCCAGGTAAGCCTGTCAATCAAAGCAACCACCAGCACCAGAACGATGATGACGGTGGAAGTTCTCTGGTAATCCAGCTGGTTGATGGTCCCCATCAGTTCCCCGGCAAGTCCACCAGCGCCCACTGCGCCGACGATCACGCAAGCCCGCACTTTGCTTTCAAACTCATACGACCCATAAGTCAGCAGGTCCTTGGAGCGCAGAGGAAGCAAGGCGTAAAGCGCCACGATGAGCGGGCGGGCGCCGGTCGCGTGCAGTGCTTCTACCGGATCGGGGTCGGCCGAAATAAACAGGTCCGCGAATACCTTACCCATGGCCGCAGCGTAGAAAGTGGCCAAGCCCAGCATTCCAGAGGGCGGGCCGATCCCCACCACCACAACGAACAGAATCGCCATCGTGAGATCGGGTATGGCACGAACCGTGGCCAGCAAGCCGTAGAGCAGGCGCCAACCAGGCATGCGCGCGCCAATGTACAACGCGACCAGCAACCCCACGGTCGCTGAAAGCAACATAGCTCCTGCGGCCATCTCCAGGGTCTGCGGGATCGCTTCCTTCGAGAGTGCCTGAAGATACGAGAGCTTGTACTCCGGCGGAAAGAACTGCCTGAGCGTCGAGAAGAAACTTTCCAGGCCGTGCATCAGTCCCCCGTCCCCACGCGCTGCCCAGAGGTCGCTTGCGGCCGCGAATTCAGAGACTCAATCACTCCTTGATGGATACGGATCACCCGGTCGAAATATCTGTAGGCATACTCCTGTTGGTGCAGCGAACAAAACAAGGCAAACCCGGTCTCGCCGGCCAGCTGGCACAACAAGGAAAGGATCTGATGACTCAAATCCGGGTCTAGAGAAGCGATTGGTTCATCGGCCAAGAGGAGCGTGGGCTGCTGCACCAACGCGCGGGCGATGGCCACGCGCTGATGCTCGCCGCCGGAGATTTCCGAAGTCCGCTCGCGCAGTTTGTGGGCGATGCCTACGCGGCGCAGCGCGTTCTCCGCCTCGGCCAGCTCGTCCGCGCGCGGCCTTAACAAAAACCGCAGTGCGTGCCACGTTGACCAGCGCCCCAGGGCTCCGGCCATCACGTTCTGGTGGACGCGCAGGCGGTCCACCAGGTCATGCCGCTGCGACACTACGGCGATATGTCGCCGCAACTGGCGCAGCCGTTTCCCGTGCAGCCCTCCGAGCGGGACGCCATCTACTGTAATTTGGCCGGAGCGAATGGGAACAAAGCCGTTGATAGCGCGAAAGAGGCTGGTCTTACCCGCGCCACTGGGGCCCAGGATGGCCACCTTCTCTCCACTGTCCACGGAGAGCGACACGCCGTTCAGGACCGGAGGAGAGTTCTTGGAACGGACCACCACCAGGTTTGTGATCTTCAGTACCGACAACTTTTGATCTCCCTGCAACGCGGGGATACAGTGTACAGTCTCAAAACATTTTCAACTCTTCCGCAACCAGCCGGAGCACACCATATTCGTCGTCTGTGGCGCGAACAAAGCTCTTACCACGAAGGATTTGCAGGACCGCGTCGTCCTTGCCCTCCTTGAGCCGGGTGAAGGCCAGGATGAATCTCTCTTTCTGGTCCTGGCTGATGTCTTTCCGCGCCACCCAGACGTAGTCCACGAACGGCTTCGAGGTGTAAAAGACCCGCACCTTCGTCTTGTCCAGTTTGCCTTCGGAAAGCATGGAGTTGTAGACGGTTTCGTCCAGGGCTCCGGCATCGGCCGCGCCTGACTCCACAGCCTTGGCCGTGGCGGGATGGCTGCCCGTGTAGCGGTATTTCAAGTCAGTGTCCACGTTGATGCCCGCCTGTTTCAGCTCCATGTATGGCATCAGATGGCCGCTAGTGGAGTTGATATCGCCGAAAGCGAAGGTCTTCCCTTTCAGATCAGCGAGTGAGTTAATGCTCGAGTTGGCGCCGGTGATGAACAGCGAGTGGAACTCAAGATCGCTGGTGCGCTGCACCAGGGGCAACACGCCGTATTGCTTGCGTGCCTTCAGGTAGGTCAGTCCACCCAGGTAGGCAAAGTCGAGGGAGCCGTTGCCCAAGGCCTCTACGGTGGCGTTGTAGTTGGTGGGAATCACCAGGTTAACTTCTCCGCCCATTTGACGGCTCAGGTAGTCTTTCAGCGGAGCCTTTTCCTGGATGGATACCTGAGTAGCGCCAGCGTCGGGAATCATTCCCACGGCGACAGGCTTGTCGGCGGCATGCAAGGCAAAAACCAGCAAGCCGAAGAGAACAAACACGTATCCTGTTTTTTGACGGTCCACGTCATGGTCCTTTCTTGATGATGAGAGCCCTTCGACCGGGGCAAATGCTTCCTTAACGCTCAAAATCTGCGGCACCTCTGTGAATGGCACATGCTAAAGAGACGCCGCGTGCAATGTCAAAGAAATGTCGTGTTAAAAGCTCACGCACCCACCTTCAAGAGCCACGCGAACATCGCTTCCGAGGCCCCACGGTCCGTGCCCTGTACGTACGAAGCCATTTTTTCTGTCCTTTCGGCCGTGCTAATGCAGCACCTGTTGCCATGGTGGATGATGTACTTGCGGCCACTGTAAACATTGGAACCATAAACACGGCAAATAGCATCCGGCAACCATTACCCTTAAGCCTGAGCAGGCTCATCCGTCGACTGCTTAAAAGGGGGTACGTGGACCCGGAAGCTGCGGCCCCTTTTTTCTTAAGACTGACTTGCTGAGCAGCCGATCCAACCTTAGATTGTTAAAGGGAACAGCTCTTCACGGTTACGCGCCCATGTGCGCCTAACAAATTGTGTCATTCACGGGGTTTCGGCTCCCCGCTTGGTCTTTATGTTTTCAGACTGACGCATCTCTTCCGACCCATCGCCGAATTTCTTCTTCGAAAGCATGGTTTCCTGGAATGAACTTCACCCATGTTAATGTCGTCAACACAAGCCATGCATACTGCGGATGTAGTCATTATCGGCGGCGGGATTGTGGGTTCCAGCATCGCGTGGCACCTCACGGCCGCTGGTTGTAAGAGCGTGCTGGCGGTGGAGCGGGACAGTTCCCAGGGCAAGGGGTCCACCGGAAAGAGCATGGGCGGGGTTCGGGCACAGTTTTCCACGCCGGTGAATATCCAGATGTCGCTCTATTCGATTCCCTTTTATGCGAGCTTTGAAGAAACAGTGGGTCATCCCTCAGGCTATCGCGACCAAGGCTATTTGTTCGTGGCCACCCGGGAATCGCATCTGGCATATCTGCGCGCGAACTTTGAGCAGCAGACGGCATTGGGACTAGAAACAGTCAAGCTGCTGACCGCGGCCGAGATCGCCAACATGCTTCCTCAGTTGCGTTCGGATGACATCATGGGCGGCAGTTTCTGCTCGACCGACGGCTTTGTTGATCCCTACAGCGCCATGATGGGGTTCATGTCCCGCGCGGCGGAACTAGGCGCAAACCTGTGGAAGAAGACGGAAGTGACTGGGATCGCCCTGGACCAACGCGGCGTCTGCGGTGTAGAAACCACGCGGGGGCACGTGGCCACGCGCACCGTGGTCAACGCCGCCGGCGCGTGGGCGGCGCAAGCAGCTCGCCTGGCGGGTGTGGAACTGCCGGTGGAGCCCTTGCGAAGGATGCTGGTTCCCTCCGAACCCTTCGAAGACTTCCCCCATTCTTCGCCCATGGTCATTGACATGTCCACCGGTTTTCATTTTCGTCCCGAGGGACGCGGTTTCCTGCTGGCCTGGAACGATCCCGAAGAGACTCCCGGCTACAAGATGGACTTCGAGCCTTCTTTCATCGAAAAGATTCTCACCCATGCTGCCGATCGCGTGCCGGTCTTCGAGAACCTTGCCATCAACCCCAAGCGGGCCTGGGCCGGCCTCTACGAAATGACACCGGATCATCACGCCATCCTCGGCCCCGTGCCCGGCGTCCCCGGTTTTTTCCTCGCCAACGGCTTCAGCGGGCATGGCGTGATGCACGCTCCCGCCACCGGGAAGATCCTCTCTGACCTCATTTTGACAGGGAAAACCGACGTGGTGAAGGATGCGTCAATGCTCGGCTATGACCGCTTTGCCAAAGGCGCTCTTCTGCATGAAACCGCGGTGCTCTGAACCAAACGAAGAAACGCGAGAAAGTTGAGGAGTGGCTTTCGCGGTAACCTCGGCATGGCGCGGGGCTTTCCCCGATGCGAAAATTGATCTTGCCACGCAACCAGGACCAAGCTATAAAAGCACCAAACAATGTCCAGGTTCAAAGAGCTTCTTGAAGAATTTGAGGGATTCGCGCGTACGGCTGCTTCGGTGGACTCCCTCATGGAGCACATCGCTCGCCGTCTGCACGAAGTCGTCACGCGTTACAACTGGGTGGGATTTTATCTCGTCGAGGATTCTGACCCCAAGGCCCTTGTGCTGGGGCCCTACGCCGGCAGTTTTTCGCCCCACAAGCGCATTCCCGTCAGCAGCGGGTTGTGCGGCGCCGCTGCCACCTCGGGCAAGACCGTCCTGGTGAACGATGTGTCTGCCGACCCGCGGTATCTTGCCGGATCTCCTATGGTAAAGGGCAACCTGATCGTGCCGATCTTTGGCGGGAAGGTCGTGGTCGCGGAACTGGACGTAGAAACTTACTTCACCAACACTTTTCAGAATCCCGACCAAAAGTTCATCGAATCCTGCGCCTCCCTGGTCGGGCGATATATGGAACGCAAGCGTTAGATCGCGTCCGTGGCCGGATGGTTTCGCGATACGATGAAGCGTGCTAAACGTCCACATCCGATCGGCCCGTGCCTCTGATCACGGGCAACTGGCCAAGCTGCGTCACGCGCTTTGGCCAGACGGCCCTTTGACCGAACACTCAGACGAGTTGGCTGCGATTCTTGCCGGCGCGCCGTTATCTAGCATGCCGCTGACCATTCTGGTAGCCGAGGTTCAGGAGCGCCTGCTGGCTGGATTCGTTGAAGTTGGTCTGCGTTCGCATGCGGAAGGGTGTAACCCATTGCGTCCAGTAGGTTATGTCGAGGGTTGGTACGTTGCGGAGGGATATCGTCGGCAAGGGATCGGGGCTAGGCTTATTGCTGCCGCCGGGGACTGGGCGCGCCTGCATAACTGCTGCGAATTGGCCTCCGATACCCATCCAGATAACTATCTATCGCAACAGGCGCACCTGGGTTTGGGATTTGCTGAAGTCGAGCGTTCGGTGAACTATCGCAAGTCCCTGTGAAACTGTTTTTGGAGTTCGTTGAGATGAAGGCTTGTGGCATCGGCATACGCGTGCACTCCGGCTGGGGCGCGCTAGTGGCCATTTCTGGCGAGCCCGGCGCAGTGGAGGTCATCGACCGGCTCCGCGTAGAGATCATCGACCGAAGCACGCCCGGAGCCGCACAACCTTATCATTTCGCCAAAAAACTTCAGCTGCGTGCTGCCGAGAAATACATCGTCAGCTCTGCTCTCGCTGCAGCGAAGCTGGCGCTGAGCGCGATGGCCGAGGTCTGCGACGAGCTTCGCAGCCGGAACTATAAGGTCGTGGCAGCGGCAATCCTGCTAAGCTCGGGCCGGCCGCTGCCGGATCTTGAAGGAACTCTTGCTTCCCACGCGCTGATCCATACAGCGGAAGGCGAGTTCTTTCGCCAGGCCTTCCGCGAGGCCTGCGCAAGTTTGAAGATTCCAGTGACCGGTATCCGCGAGCGAGACCTGGAGCAACATGCCAAAGCCGCGCTCGGAACAGATGCGGCGCCGTTGAAGAAGAGAATCGCCGGGCTCGGGAAAGCGCTCGGCCCTCCGTGGACCGCTGACCAGAAGGCCGCGGCCCTGGCGGCAGCTATCGTGCTCGGCCAAAAGCACCTGAAATGAATCTTGTTCGTTTCTGCGCTAGTGCGCCCGAATCGGTGAACCGACGACCAGCGATTCGCTTGGTTGAAGCGTGAATAGCAGCCTTCGTCAGGCGGCGACTTGAGTGTTCGGCTGCAGTTTTCTCTTGAGCCGCCCTTGCGCGATCTTGGCGGCCACCGTCAAGCTTCCTAGAAAGGCCCAGAGAATTGCCGTGATCATAAACAATTGCAGGGTCAGATCATGGAGATCCACCCCGCTGAAGAACACGAATCCGACGACGAAGGTGGTCCCGGCCGCCAACAAAAGAAAGGCGATGGTAGTTTCCAGCCAGCCGATCCGAGGAACCAGCCGCCCTTGTTGCGCTGCCACAAGCGCCTCAGCGCCACGCCCGGCGATCCACCAGAAGACCATTCCCAGAATGGGCCACGTGATCGCCCGCCAGACACGAAGGTCCATGCCGGAAGGCATCAAGTCGTTTTTGTCGGCACTTACAATCGCGTAGGGCAGCTGCACCAGACCCGCCGGCAGGTTGAGAGCCGCGACGGTCTCCATGCTGTTGTTCACCGACCACCTAGCGAACGCTTGCAATATCGGGTTTCCGGACCGGAAAGCCAGTGATGGTCCGGCCAGCCGGGGCAGGTGCAGTGCACACGCGATTTGTGGCCGTGCTGGCCAAAGGAGGATGGCGCACAGTGTAAGCTGCCCAAGAGGTAACAACCATCGAAAGGCCAAACCTCTGCGAATCGCGCGCGGTTCTGGTGTGATGTTGCTTTGCATCTGTAGACCCGGAGACATGAGGTCAAAGCCTACCGCGCGTGTTTCGCGTCGACAAAGAGCTTTCGGGAGGCGAAGGCAACCACAAACCGGAGGCTACTCGATCTTCTCGTATCCCCGATCGCGCCACGGTATCAGCCGCGGAGGCTGGCCGCACCACCACACCATAACGCGGCCGGCGAGCGAATCATCGGTGGCCAGACGCAGAACCGCGCCCGCGATTTCTTCCGGCGTAATCAGCCGTTCAGGTACGCCACGCGGGCCCCGCTCTTCCGGCTTGAGCGAATTGACGTACGCCACGACCTGCGGGCTGGCCACCCAATCCGGCGACAGGCAGTTCACGCGGATGTTCTCTTTCTCGCCCAGCCAAGCCAGCCCGGTAGTCAAGCGCAGGATGCCGCCCTTGGCTGCGTCATAAGCCGGCCATGGGCTGTTGGGGCCATATCCCAGGGACGAAGTTGAACTGATGTTGACGATGGCGCCGCCTCCGCCGCGCCGCATGGCCTCAATCGCGTGCCGGATCGCGTACATGGGGCCTAGCAGATCAGTGGCTACCATCTCCGGCCAGTGCTCCAGCGGTCCAACCGGGCCAAAGTCCGGTCCTGAAGCGTTGTTCACCAGCACGGCCAGATCGCCGAAGGTTCGTTCGCCAAACTCGATCAGACCGCGAACATCGTCTTCACGACGCACGTCGGCGTGGAAGTATGCACCGCGCCCTCCCACCTGCTCGACCTGCCGGCGGGTCTCGCGGCCGGCGTCATCATTGATATCGGTCACGACAACCTTTGCGCCTTCGCGGGCAAAGCGCAGCGCGATGGCGCGCCCGCAGCCCGGTCCGCCGGAGCCGGTCACCACGACAGTTTTGTCTTTCACCTGCATGGCCGGTCAAGTTTGGACCAATTTTCGTGTTACTTCCACAAAAATTTTGTACGAGCCTTGGCGCGCTGTTGGTGCATCGAAAGTGACCGGAGGTAAACCATGTACGTCGTTACAGGTGCAACCGGCAATACCGGAAAAGTTGTGGCCGAGCGGCTTCTCGCCGGCGGAGCCAAGATCCGTGCCATAGGCAGAAGCGCCGAACGCTTGCAACCGCTGGCGGCAAAGGGAGCCGAGCCTTTTGTCGCTGACATCACGGACTCAGCTGCCCTGATCAAAGCCTTCACAGGAGCCGAAGCGGTCTATGCCATGATACCGCCCAACGTCGCCATCCCTGACGTTCGCGGTTACCAAGACCAAGTCGTCTCAGCGATCGCTGAAGCCTTACAAAAAACCGGCGTGAAGTATGTGGCCGCGCTAAGCAGCTTCGGCGCGGATAAGTCGGACAAGACCGGCCCCGTTCTGGGATTGCACAACCTCGAGCAAAAACTCAACCAGATCCGCGGCCTCAACGTTCTCCACCTGCGCGCCGGTTACTTCATGGAAAACACGCTGGGACAGGTGGGCATCATCCAGGCCTTTGGCATGACCGCCGGACCCGTTCGTGCCGACCTGAAGCTGCCCCTGATCGCCACCCGCGACATCGGTGAGGCCGCCGCTGCGGCGCTGAACAAGCGCGATTTCAGCGGCCATCAGACCCGCGAACTGCTCGGCCAGCGCGATCTCGATTATACGGAAGCCACCACGATCATCGGCAAAGCCATCGGCAAGCCCGATCTCCCCTACACGCAATTGCCCGATGCGCAACTCCGGCCCGCCCTGTTGCAACTCGGCATGTCCGCCAACTTCGTTGATCTGCTGCTAGAGATGTCGGCGGCCTTGAACTCCGGTCACATGCGGGCACTGGAAGCACGCACGCCTCAAAACACAACCCCAACTTCGTTCGAGACTTTCGTATCCGGGGTGTTTGTGCCGCTGTACAAACAAAAGAGCAGCGCAGCGTGAGCATATCTGGGTTTGCTTTCCGCCATTTCATCGATAACACGGCCCTGAGTGTAATACCTGTTTGCGTCAACTATTGGCCTTGACGCTCTTGGTTACTGTTTTACGGGCATGCCAGCGTCGGCAAAACCCGTTTCCGTTCCTGCCAATTTCGATCGATAGCAAGTCCGCGCATTTACGGCTCCCAACATGCCATCCAGCGCGCGCGTAATTACCTTCGTCGATGACCTTCGGACTGCATCGACCGAGCCTCGCCCATGCTAAAGATTACTGAGCGATTTGCCGATAGTGCTTCTTATTTTATTCGCCTTCTCTGAGTTACAGGTGAAGCACTTTCAGTAATGAACGGGTCAATTGGAGTGACATCGTGATGGGGTGCGTCAGATTGTTGTTGGCAATCGTTGTTCTCTGTGTGCTCAGTGCTTGTAGCGGTGGCAGTGCCGGCATCGACCCGAACAGCCCCGCTCCACTAGCCAGCCACAGCGTTACCAGTGCAGTCGCGCTTCAAGGAACCCCATTGGCCGTCCCTACCCTCATGGCCGATGCACGTTTTGCTTTCTCGGCTGACAAGCTCATTGCGCTGACTTTCGACGACGGCCCTCGGCCGTATGTCCTATTCGGCACCAAGGGGGTTCATCCTGCTCCTGGCCTAGTCGATATCCTCGACAAGAATGGCGTCAAGGCCACGTTTTTTGTCGTCGGCTGGCGACTTACTCCTAAGACTTGGGGGGAACCGCGGCAAGAAGAAAATGTTGGCGTTACTTGTATTGAGGCGGCGGAGGAATTGACCAGGCGCGGCCACGAGTTGGAAGACCACACCTACAGCCACATCGAACTGCGCAGTGCCGAGATAAAAAGGGGCGAGCCATGGGTCATAGGCGACGTGGACCGGGGCGCGCAAGCCATCAAAGCCGTCACCGGCATACAGCCCCGTTATGTCCGCCCTCCAGACTGGATCATATCCAGAAATGCGCGCCGGAACCTCGAACGGCAGGGCTATCGCGTGCTGACCATCTCGGCGGAAAACCCCATGGCGCTGCGCGACGTGAACTCGCTCGACTATCTGTGCGGCGGCAGGGATCGATCGCAGTGTCCTAAGCCCTCTCTGGTGGACGCAGTATTAAAGCAGGTGGAGCAGCGCGAAAAGAAGGGAATCTACACCCACATTCTTGCTTTCCATGAGTTATCGACAACCACGGCCGCCATGCCGCGGTTGATCAACGATCTCAAAACCCGTGGCTACCGCTTCGTCACTGTGACTGAGTACATGAACCTGGTATCGCCAAAATCCATGGCGATGGCGAAATAGCGAACGCCCGTTTGAGTGTCGAGCCGCTAGACCCTTAGAAAGATTTTCTTCCGGTAGAAGCACCACGCAACCAGCGTCCAGAGCGCTACGTAACAGATGGCGAAAGCCAGGGACGCATTCTTGGCTTGCGCCAGCGGCGCGAACCAGTGGCGATAGATCCAGGCTTGTATTCCGATCGCTTGTGTCCCGTCGGTTACCTTGAACACAAATCCCTCTTTCGCGAAGAACGTGGAGAGCGCGTACGCCAGAATAGCGTTCGAGCCCAGCCAAAGGAACGGCCTGTCCCACCTCCGCCAGCCGCGCATCTCGATCAGCCACCAGCAGAGCGCCAGCAGGAGGCAAGCGGCCCCCGCCGTAAAGAGCACGTACGAACTGGTCCACAGCGGCTTGTAGATAGGGAACCAGGGATGCCACGCGTAGCCGGCAACCACGCCTGCCGCCCCGGCAATGCCCAGGCCGCGCACCTTGCGCGACAGGCTTCCCGAGCCGGACAGGAATTCTCCGGTCAACGTCCCCAACAGCGTGGTTGCGATCGCCGGGAAAGTGCTGAGCAATCCCTCGGGATCAAAATCCGGGCGGTACAGGTGTCCGAGCATCAGCGTGCGGTCGATCCATCCAGCCAGGCTGCAATGCTGCGTCATCCACGCGGCATGATCGCATCCCGGTACCGGGATGAACCGCATCACGGCGTAATAGCCGGCGAGAAGTCCGGCAATCCATGCGATCCGCCCCCGGCGCGCCGTCCACAGCGTAATCACCGCCGCGCATAGATACACCACCGCGATTCGCGGGAGCACCCCGGGATAACGCATCCGCGAAAAGTCGAAATACGGCTGAAGGTGGATCAACCAGCCGATCAGCAGGATCAGCGCGCTTCGCCGCGCCACATGCTTCATGAGCTCCCGGCGGGAGTCGCCACGCGCCTGCCGCGCCGCAAACGACAGCACCATGGATACGCCGGCGATAAACAGGAAGAACGGGAAGACTAGGTCCGTGGGCGTCCACCCGTTCGCGTCCACCCACCATTTCCCCGGATACCAGCCCGCAGGGTGCTCGCTCATCAGCTCGTCGGCGTGCGCCAGCGGCCAGTAGATCGCGCTCCACGTCCCAGGATCGTTAACCAGGATCATGCTTGCGATCGTCAGCCCGCGAAAGACATCCAGTGACTCGAGTCGCGCCTGCCTGCTGACCGCCGGCGTGTCGGCAGCAAGCGTTGCTTTCTGCCTGGTGATCGCGCTGTCGATAGAAGTAGCCACCGTCTTTGCCTCCGGCACGCTCCTATATATCAGGTATGGTCAAGACTTGGAACGAGAATCGCGCTGATGCCCCGATCTTGTTCCCGAGGCTGCATGCTCGCGCGTAAAGAAGCGTAAAACTTATACCCTCTCCCCTGCGAATCCATTACACTTCTCCTCGAAAAAATCCAGCCGAGAGGGCGATCCCATGCACCCGTTGATTCGTCGCGTATTCTCTTCCTTCGTCTTTGCTGTTATCTGTGCTTCTCCTGTCTTGGTCGCTCAGACCGAGCCGGCAGTTTTCCATGGCTACCAGCAGGCGCCACAGCCGATCCATGACATTCTGAGCGCCGCGCCGACACCGTTGGTGCTGGTCAGCCCCAAGTCCGACTATCTTCTGGTGGCTGATCGTTTGCAATATCCGCCCATCGCCGATCTGGCCCAGCCCATGCTTCGCCTGGCTGGGCTCCGGATTAATCCCGTGACCAACGGCCGCCATCATCCTCCGCGAATCGTTGGCCTGAGCCTGGTAGATATTGCCACCGGCAAAACGCGGAAGATTACCGGATTGCCTGCGAACGCCTATCTAAGCGCGCCCGAATGGTCACCCGATGCGACGCAGTTCGCGTTCATGAACGCCACCAGCAACGGGACTGAGCTTTGGATCGGTAGCGTCGCATCAGGGATCGCAAGCCGCTACGAAGGCATCAAGATCAACGCCGTCATGGGCGAGGCCGTACAGTGGATGCCCGACGGACACTCGCTTTTGGTGCAGACAATCCCCCGCGGGCGGGGCACTCCTCCAGCCGAAGCAAAGGTTCCCGAGGGTCCGATCATCCAGGAAAGCGACGGAAAGAAAGCCCCGGTGCGCACTTATGAAGACCTGCTCGAAGACGCACATGACGAGGCCCTGTTTGACTACTACGCCACCGCGCAGTTGGTATTGGTGCGGGTACATGCAGGAAAGCTGGGGCCATTCAAAGCCAGTATGACGACCGAGAGCAACGTGGGCAAACCCGCGATCTTCGCCCAAGTGCAGCCTTCGCCCGATGGCCAGCATTTTCTAGTGAGCCGCATCCACCGTCCCTACTCCTACATCATGCCGGAGAGCGATTTTCCCCGCGAAGTGGACGTCTGGGACCGCTCCGGCAAGCTCGAATACAAGGTTGCCAGCCAGCCGTTGGCCGATCACGTACCCACGGAAGGGGTGCTGACCGGGCCGCGCGATTCCGAGTGGGTGGCCACGCTGCCGGCGACGCTGGTCTGGGCCGAGGCGCTCGATGGCGGCGACCCCAAAACCCAAGCGCCCTACCGCGATCATCTGCTGATGCTCGGCGCGCCCTTCGAAGGCCAGCCGGTGGAGCTGGTCAAGCTGGAGCAACGCTTCACGCCCGGCGGTTTTGGAGGCGGCGGAGGCTTTGGCGGCAGGACAGGCATCGAATGGGGCGAGAACGGAATCGGCCTGGTGCGCGATTACGATCGCGACCGCCGCTGGACGCGCACCTTCCTGATCAGCGTCAACCAGCCGGGACAGGCACCAAAATTGATCTGGGAGCGGTCGATTCGCGAGCGCTACAAAGATCCGGGCACGCCCATGCTACGCGCCCTGCCCAACGGCAAGCGCGTGATGCGCCAGCAGGGCGATGCCATTTTCCTGACCGGCGCCGGCGCTTCCCAGAAGGGCGAGTTCCCTTTCCTGGATCGCTATGATCTGAAGACCGGCAAGTCAGAACGCATCTTCCAATGCGCCGACAAGAGCTATGAATCGGTTGTCGCTCTGGCCTCGGACGATGGCGCCCGCTTCGTCACGCGCTATGAGACTCCGTCCGATCCGCCCAATTATTTCGTCCGTACTGCGGGGAGCGCAGACAGACGCGCCCTGACCAGTTTTCCTGATCCTGCGCCGCAGTTGCGCAACATCACCAAACAGCTGGTTACGTACAAGCGCGCCGATGGTGTCCAGCTTTCCTTTACCCTCTATCTGCCGGCCAATTACAAGCAGGGCGAACGCCTGCCTACGATCGTGTGGGCGTACCCGCTGGAATTCAATGACGCCGCGACCGCCGGACAGGTCTCCGGCTCACCCTATCACTTCACCACCATCACCGGTATCGGCAACATCCATCTTCTGCTGCTGACACAGGGCTACGCCATCCTGGATAGCGCTACCATGCCCGTGGTTGGCGATCCGGAGACCATGAACAACACCTACGTGGAACAGGTTGTCGCCAGCGCTAAGGCGGCGATCGACAAAGCCACTGAGATGGGCGTTACCGATCCCAACCGTGTGGGTGTGGGCGGACACAGCTATGGCGCCTTCATGACCGCCAATCTACTGGCCCATTCCGATCTGTTCCGTGCCGGCGTGGCCCGCAGCGGCGCCTACAATCGCACCTTGACCCCGTTCGGCTTCCAGAGCGAGCGGCGCACCATCTGGGAGGCTCCGGAGATGTACATTAAGGTTTCCCCCTTCATGTTCGCCGACAAACTCCGCCACCCCATCCTGCTGACTCACGGGATGGCCGACGACAACTCCGGCACCTTCCCTATCCAGAGCGAGCGCATGTACCAGGCCATAAAAGGCAACGGCGGCATTGTGCGCTACGTGCAGCTTCCCTACGAGGCCCACGGATACCTGGCCCGCGAATCCATGGAGCATCTGCTCTGGGAGATGACCAACTGGTTCGATAAGTGGGTCAAGAACGCACCGCCGACTGCGGACACCAAGACGGCGCAAGGGGGAACCAGCCGATAGTTCAAGCTCTAGATCTGGCTTCCGGCCAATAAGGGAAACGGCCAGCGAATAGGCCAGAAATGGCTCGTGTGTTCAACTAGCTAGGGCCGAAACTTAAAGGTCCCGAGGAGCTCACGTCCACCTCGGGAGACCGTACCCAACGGTACCAGAGCTCACCAGTACCGACTGCGTTCTGCGAGGACGGAATGCACGACGGACGCATGACACGTGGCGCCGCATCCGGGGGGTTGAAAACGCGCAATTTGACTGGCATCCTCGGACAGGCCCCAAAAAATATCTCTTGCCCAAATGTAACGCCCGGCGTTTCGCGTTCACTACATATCAGGATGAATGGACAATAGGAGCCAGGCCGGGAGCGAGGCCGACTGGGGGTGCGTTCACCGGCCTGGCGCCTAAAATTCGTCCTTTTGCCTCTTCAGAAAAGAGCGCGGTGCAAGGTTGCCGCGCTCTAACTTTTTGCCCAGGCCCGGAGCACAGGCCCCGCTTGTGACGACGCAAGCACTGCCGTGGGCAGTTGCGCCGTAGCGGGAGTCACCCGGCACCCGCAACCAGTTCACGGTTTCCTCGGGTGCATTTTGCTTTCTGGTGAAACTCCTGGCCACTTTCCGCATCTCTAAGATTGGTTCTGCGCTGACTTTAAAAGATGAAGAATCGGGCAGCCCTGCCCCACGCCATGGTCGTTTGGTTGTAGGCTTATTAGCATGGCCGGGGTTGTTTTCCCCGCCAGGATAAGAACCCAAAGGAGCTGAAGAAAAATGTCGGTTCCAGTGGCCACACCTTCGCAGATTGCTGACGGCAGCGGGAATTCGCTGATCAAAGGCAACATTGACCAGCTCAGCATCAACACCATCCGCACGCTTTCCATGGACGCCGTCCAGCAGGCCAACTCCGGCCATCCAGGTACCCCAATGGCTCTGGCTCCGGTCGCTTACTGTCTCTGGCAGCGTTTTCTGCGCTTCGACCCGCAAGACCCGATTTGGCCTAACCGTGACCGGTTTGTGCTCTCCAACGGCCACGCATCCATGTTGCTCTATTCCCTGCTGCACCTGACCGGCGTAAGGGCGGTCGATCCCAATTACGAGACTCTGGGCCAGCTTTCCGTAACGCTGGATGACATCAAACACTTTCGCCAGCTGGGTAGCAAATGCCCTGGTCATCCCGAGTACCACTTGGTTTCCGGCGTGGAAACCACCACCGGCCCGCTGGGACAGGGCGTGAGCAACAGCGTCGGCATGGCCATTGCCGAGCGTTGGCTGGCCGAGTACTTCAACCGGCCGGGCTATGAGATGTTCAATTACAACGTTTATGCTATTTGCGGCGACGGAGACATGATGGAAGGCGTCTCCAGCGAAGCTGCCTCCCTGGCCGGCCATCTCAGGCTCTCCAACCTGTGCTGGATTTACGACAACAATCACATCACCATTGAAGGCAGCACGAAGTTGGCCTTTACGGAAGATATTGCCACGCGCTTCATGGGCTACGGTTGGAATGTGACCCGCGTGGGCGATGCCAACGATCTCGACCTGCTAACCCGCGGATTCTCCATCTTCCTGAAGACCAGCGACCGTCCGACATTGATCATCGTGGACAGCCACATCGCCTACGGCGCGCCGCACAAGCAGGACACGAAAGAGGCCCACGGCGAGCCGCTGGGCGAGGACGAGATCCGCCTGGCCAAGCGCCGCTATGGCTGGCCGGAAGACGCAAAGTTCCTTATCCCCGACGGCGTAAAGGAGAACTTCGCCAACGGCATTGGCAAGCGAGGAGCAGAATTGCGGAGAGCCTGGGAAAGTGCTCTTGGCGACTACAAGAAAAAATATCCCGATCTGGCGGATCATCTTGATCGCATGCAGCGCCGCGAGCTGCCCGATGGCTGGGACAAGAACCTGCCCACCTTCCCTGCCGATGCCAAGGGGCTGGCCAGCCGCGATTCGTCGGCAAAAGTACTGAACGTGCTGGCGCAGAATGTTCCCTGGCTGATCGGCGGCGCGGCCGACCTCGCTCCCTCCACCAAGACCCGGCTCACGTTCGAAGGCGCCGGTGACTTTGAGGCCGGTCACTATAGCGGGAGAAATTTCCACTTCGGCATCCGCGAACATGCCATGTGCTCGATTTTGAACGGCATGTCCTTAAGCAAGATCCGTGCCTACGGATCCGGGTTTCTGATCTTCAGCGACTATTCGCGCCCGCCCATGCGCCTGGCTGCTCTGATGGAGATTCCCGTAATCTACATTTTTACTCACGACTCCATCGGCCTGGGTGAAGACGGTCCGACACACCAGCCGGTGGAGCAGCTGGCGGCTATGCGCGCCCTGCCCGGATTCATGGTGCTGCGTCCCGCGGACGCCAATGAAGTCACCGAGTCCTGGAAGGTGATCATGCAGCTTCGCCACGAACCGGCAGCGCTGGTGCTGACGCGCCAGGCTATCCCCACCTTCGACCGCAGCAAGTACGCATCCGCCGCAGGCGTGGCCAAAGGCGCTTATGTACTCGCCGACGCTTCCGGAGGTAAACCCGAACTGATCCTGATGGCCACCGGCAGCGAGGTTTCCCTCTGCGTTTCCGTCTTTGAACAACTCACCGCGGAAGGCCGCAAGGTCCGCGTGGTCAGCATGCCTTCCTGGGAGCTCTTTGAAAAGCAAAGCCCGGAATACCGAGAGAGCGTCTTGCCGGCGGCCGTGACCGCTCGCATTTCGGTGGAGCAGGCATCAACCCTGGGCTGGGCCCAATACGTAGGACCCGCGGGTAAGATCATCGGCATGAAGACCTTTGGCGCTTCGGCGCCGCTCAAAGAGCTGGAGAAGAAATTCGGGTTCACTCCTGACGCGGTGATCGCTGCCGCACGGGAGTTGCTGCAGACGAAGAAGAGCTAAACCATGCGCATCACCATTGGGTCCGATCATGCCGGCTTCGAGCTGAAGCAAGCCTTGATCGACTACCTTCGCCAAGCCGGGTACGAAGTTAAAGACGTCGGGACCAACAGCACGGCGCCGGTGGACTATCCCGACTTTGCGGAGGCCGTAGCCCTGAGCCTGTTGCGCGGGGAATGCGAACGCGGCATTCTGATCTGCGGCAGCGGCGTGGGCGCGGCCGTAGCCGCCAATAAAATTCCAGGCATCCGCGCCGGCCAATGCCACGACACTTATTCCGCCCACCAGGGCGTGGAGCACGACGACATCAATGTGCTGGTGCTGGGCGCGCGCGTGATCGGCGTGGAATTGGCCAAGGAGCTGTGCGCGGCGTTCCTCAGGGCGAAATTCACCGGGGAGGAACGGCACCAGCGGCGTCTGGCCAAGACTCTCAGCATCGAACAAAGGTACGCGGCCACCGCAGCCGCCAGGAAGAAGGAGCCATGAACCCAGTTTCCACGCCTGAAAAGACAGGCCAAGTCAAGACCACAAGCGAGAACCCTCTATTGCTACTGCAGAAATATGGGCAGTCGGTCTGGCTGGACTTCATCCGCCGCAATCTCATAACCAGCGGCGAATTGAAGCGCCTGATCGATGAAGACGGCCTGCGCGGCATCACCTCGAATCCCTCCATCTTCGAGAAGGCCATCACCGGCAGCACCGATTATTCCGATTTCCTCGAACAGCTTCACGCGCAGAACCTGGGGGCGACGGAGATCTTCGAGCGCATCGCCATCCGCGACATTCAGGACTCCGCTGATATGCTGCGTCCGGTATATCAGTCCACGAATCGTCGTGACGGCTACGTGAGCATGGAAGTTTCACCCACACTGGCCCGCAACACCCAGGGCACCATCGCCGAAGCGCGTCGCTTATGGAAGGCATTGGCC
This sequence comes from Candidatus Angelobacter sp., assembly GCA_036521855.1. Classification (GTDB taxonomy): domain Bacteria; phylum Acidobacteriota; class Terriglobia; order Terriglobales; family Acidobacteriaceae; genus Angelobacter. The sequence continues at coordinate 22,028 of DATDGY010000240.1, read as the reverse complement.
CGCGAAAACGTGATGATCAAGGTCCCCGGCACTCCCGAGGGCGTGCCCGCCGTCCGCCAGTTGACCAGTGAAGGCATCAACGTCAACATCACCCTGCTCTTTTCTCAGGAGGCGCATGTGCAGGTTGCACAGGCCTTCATGGACGGGCTGGAGGCCCTGAAGGCTTCGGGCAAAGACGTAAGCAGGATCGCCAGCGTGGCCAGCTTTTTTGTCAGCAGGATTGACTCGCTGGTTGATTCGATCATCTCGGCGCGGCTGAAGAACGCGAGCAGTCCGCAGGAAGCCGACCAGTTGCGCAGCCTGCTGGGCAAAGTCGCCGCAGCCAACGCCAAGCAGGCTTACCGGAAATACGAGGAGCTGTTCTCCAGCGCTCGCTGGAAGGCCCTGGCCGCGCAAGGTGCTCAAACGCAACGGCTGCTTTGGGCCAGTACCAGCACCAAGAATCCCAGCTACAGTGACGTTCTTTACGTCGAGAACCTCATCGGCCCGGATACCGTCAACACCATCCCGCCAGCCACTATGGATGCGTTCCGCGACCACGGCCACGTGGACCGCACCATCGACAAAGATCTGCCCGCCGCCGACAAGACCATGGCTGATCTCGCCAAGGCAGGAATTTCCATGCAGGAGGTCACGGAAAAGCTTCTCGAGGACGGCATCCAACTTTTCGCCGATGCGTTCCAGAAACTGCTCGCCGCCGTGGAGTTAAAGAAGACCGATCCTAGCCACGCCAAGCCTAAAGTCCACTGCCAATATTGCGATTTTCCCACACCGATCAAGCAGGCGGTTGACGCCACGCTGGAAGATTGGCAAAAAAAAGACAAAGTGAATCGTCTATGGAAAGGAGATAAATCTCTTTGGACCAACGACGACGAGGACAAATGGCTGGGGTGGCTGCACGTAGCAGAAGATCAGGCAGCTCACTTGCAGAACCTTGCTGAGGCCGCCGCCGATGCAGTGCGCTCCGGCTTTCAGCATGCCCTGCTGTTGGGAATGGGTGGGTCCAGTCTTTGCCCCGAAGTGTTGAAGACCACGTTTGGAAAACAACTCGGCCACCCGGAATTACACGTCCTGGATTCGACCGACCCAGCCCAAATCAAGACTATTCAAGGCCAGATCGATGTTGCCAAGACGCTCTTCATCGTTGCCAGCAAATCAGGCAGCACGCTGGAGCCGAATATCTTCAAGCAATACTTCTTCGATCGCGCGCAACAGATGGCTGGAAAAGACAATGCAGGGCGGCAGTTCGTTGCTATCACCGACCCGGGCTCGAAGATGCAGCAAGTGGCAGAGGCCAGCCGTTTCCGCCACGTCTTCTTCGGCGTCCCCAGCATCGGGGGGCGTTACTCCGCTCTTTCCAACTTCGGCGTGGTTCCCGCGGCGATTATGGGCCTCGACGTCCGCCGCCTACTCGATCGTACAGAGGAGATGATCCACGCCTGCGCGTCCACGGTTCCCGCGTCCGAAAACCCGGGAGTGATTCTGGGAGCAATCCTGGGTACGCTGGCCAACCTGGGACGCAACAAAGTCACGCTCATCACGTCTCCCGGCATCCGCGATCTGGGCGCGTGGCTGGAGCAGTTGCTCGCCGAGAGCACGGGCAAACAAGGCAAGGGACTGATTCCAGTGGACCGGGAGAAGCTTGGGCCGCCCGAAGTTTACGGCAAGGATCGCGTCTTCATCTATCTGCGTCTGCAAGGCGGTGTGAACCAAGCCCAAGACCAGCAGGTTGACGTTCTGCGCCAGGCTGGCCAACCGGTGGTCAGAATCGACATTGCCGACGTCTACGATATCGGCCAGGAGTTCTTCCGCTGGGAGATTGCTACGGCCGTGGCCGGTTCCATCATCGGCATCAACGCCTTCAACCAGCCCGACGTAGAGGCCAGCAAAGTTGTCACCCGCGAGATCACGACGGAATACGAAAAGACCGGCAAGCTGCCGTCGGAGACTCCCATTTGGGAGGAAGACGGCATCCGGCTGTTCACCGACCAGCGCAACGCTGAGAACCTCAAGAACCTTGCAGGCAAACAAGTCTCGCTTGATGGGCTGGTCCGCTCGCATATCAGCCAGCTCGGACCCGGAGACTACTTCGCCCTGCTGGCCTACCTCGAGATGAATCAGGAGCACGAAGACAAGCTGCAGGAGATTCGCCTCGGCGTGCGCGACCGCAAGCGCGTGGCCACATGCCTGGGCTTTGGGCCGCGCTTCCTGCACTCCACCGGGCAAGCCTACAAAGGCGGCCCTAACACCGGCGTGTTCCTGCAAATCACCTGTGATGACGCAGTCGATATCCCCGTCCCCGGCCAGAAATATACTTTTGGCGTGGTCAAGGCGGCGCAAGCGCGCGGCGATTTTCAGGTCCTGGCTGAGCGCAAGAGACGGGCGCTGCGCGTGCATCTGACCGGAGACGTAAAGGCAGGGATTGAGAGACTGGGCCAAGCCGTGGCTGCGGCTTTGCGCTGACATCCCGAACCGCAGGTGAGGGATGGGATCGCTATAGAGGTTTGGAGCGCGCAATGTTACCAAGCGGGTGGAGGCTAAAGCCATCTAGCTCAGCCGACTGACGCAGGCCTGAAGGGCTGCTGAATCCTGGCGAAGGAGAATTTGGAAAGGCAGACAAACTATGCAACTAGGAATGATCGGTCTGGGTCGTATGGGCGGCAACATGGTGCGACGTTTGCTGCGCGGTGGTCATCAGTGCGTGGTTTCCGATCTGAGCCCGCAAAACGTAGCCGCACTCGCCAAAGAGGGTGCAACCGGATCAGCGTCGCTGGATGATTTCGCCGCAAAGCTGACCAAGCCGAGAGCGGCCTGGGTTATGGTCCCGGCCGGCGATCCCACGGAACAAACCGTAAATGCCCTGGCGGCACGATTCGAAAGCGGGGACGCCATTATTGACGGCGGCAACTCCTACTTCAAAGACGACGTCCGCCGCTCGCAGAAGTTGAAAGACCGCGGCATTCATTACATCGACGTGGGCACCAGCGGCGGCGTTTGGGGTCTGGAGCGCGGCTACTGCATGATGCTGGGCGGACCCAAAGAAGTCGTGGAGCGCCTGGATCCCATCTTCAAGACCCTGGCGCCGGGCCGGGGCGACATTCCGCGCACACCGGGCCGGGAGAAACTTGGCGGGACCGCGGAGCTTGGCTATCTCTACTGCGGCCCTTCCGGCGCCGGCCACTTCGTGAAGATGGTGCACAACGGCATCGAGTACGGACTGATGCAAGCCTATGCCGAGGGCTTGGACATTTTTCACAACGCTAACTCGGAGCAGCTTGCGCCGGAATATCGCTACGATCTCAACGTAGCCGACATCAGCGAGGTTTGGCGCCGGGGCAGCGTTGTATCCTCATGGCTTCTCGATCTGACAGCTATGGCGCTGGCGGAGAACCCTTCGCTCTCGGAATATACGGGCTTTGTCCAGGATTCCGGCGAGGGCCGCTGGACGATTCAAGCCGCCCTGGATGCAGCCGTGCCAGCGAACGTGCTCTCGGCCGCGCTCTATGCTCGCTTCCGCTCGCGTGAGGAGCATACGTTTGCAGACAAGCTGCTGAGCGCCATGCGCCAGAAATTCGGCGGCCATATCGAGTTGAAGGAACCGAAAAAGACTGCTTAAGCGGAGAACAACCAAACATGCCACTGCTTGAAAAAGAACTGGAGCCGGCGCCGCAACTGGCCGAGCCGGCGCAAGCGGGTCCGCCGCCGAGCGGGCCCTGCGCCATGGTCATCTTCGGCGCGACCGGCGACCTTACCGCGCGCAAGCTTCTCCCCGCGCTCTACAACCTGGCCAAGAGCAACCTTCTCTCGCGGGAGTTTGCCATTGTCGGCGTGGGACGATCGGCTTATTCCATCGATCAGTTTCGGCAAGAGATGGGGGAAAAACTGCAGTCATTTGCCACCGGGAAGGTCGACGCCGACCTGTGCGACTGGCTGCTGCGCCGCCTGTATTTCGTGAACGGAGAATTCTCTGACCCTCAGTTGTACGCCAACCTGGCCCAGACTCTGGCGCAAGTCGATAAAGACCACAATACCCACGGCAATTGCCTCTTTTACCTCGCCACCAGTCCGTCATTTTTTGGCGTCATCGCCGACCACCTGGGTGCATCGGAGCTGGCCTGCGAGAAAAACGGCCAATGGCGGAGGGTGGTCTTTGAGAAACCCTTCGGGAGCGATCTGGAATCAGCCAAGGCCCTCAATCGGCAAGTCAGGAAAGTTTTGGCGGAGCGCCAGATCTTTCGCATCGATCACTACCTGGGCAAAGAAACCGTGCAGAACATTCTGGTATTCCGCTTCAGCAACGGAATCTTTGAGCCGATCTGGAACCGGCGTTATGTCGATCACGTGCAGATCACGGTGGCGGAGACCGTTGGCGTGGAGCAGCGTGGCGGGTACTTTGACGCCGCGGGCACGTTGCGCGACATGGTCCCCAACCATCTCTTTCAGCTCATCTCGCTCACCACCATGGAGCCGCCCATCTCTTTCAGCTCAGACTCCGTGCACGACGAGCAGTCCAAGATCCTGCATGCCATCCAACCGCTGGGCGCCGAAGACGTGTTGCATTGCGCGATCCGCGGCCAGTACGGAGAGGGCGAAATCAACGGCGAGCGGGTCCCGGCATACCGTTCGGAGCAAGGCGTTCCGCCCGATTCCAGGACCGAAACCTTCGTCGCGCTCAAGTTGCTCATCGACAACTGGCGCTGGGTGGACGTTCCTTTTTATATCCGCACGGGAAAGCGTCTTCCGGTACGTCACACGGAAATCGCGATTCAGTTCAAACGCGCTCCGCTGGTGTTATTTCGCGACACTCCGGTGAGCAGCCTGAAGCCGAATCAACTGGTCATCCACATTGCGCCCGACGAAGGTATCTCCATGCGCTTCGGGGCCAAGATGCCCGGGGCGCAGATGAAGGTCGGCTCCGTGGAGATGAGCTTCAACTACGCCGACTACTTCGGCACCCAGCCCAATACTGGCTACGAAGTGCTGTTGTACGACTGTATGCGCGGCGATCAGACGCTGTTCCAGCGCGCCGACATGGTCGAGGCCGGCTGGAGCGTCGTGGATCCCATTCTCGACGTATGGAAGGCTCTGCCTCCGCGCAGTTTTCCCAACTATCCCGCAGGCTCATGGGGACCGCCTGAGGCCGAAGAACTCATCACTCGCGACGGCCGCCACTGGAGAAAGATCCAGGAATGATTCTTGCCGGCGACATCGGGGGCACCAATACCAGGATTGCCCTCTTCGAGCAGGATAGAGGTAAGCTGAAACATGCCTGCGAGCGCATCTACCCCAGCCGCGATCACAAGAGCCTGGACGAGATTGTAGGGCTCTTCCTTTGCGAGCATGCCGCCAACGCTTCAGTCGCATGCTTCGGGATCGCTGGTCCGGTATTGGATGGCCGGGCTAACGCCTCAAACCTGGCCTGGGTCGTGGATGCCAGCCAGCTTTCACGCGAAACAGCCATCAAAAATGTTTGGCTGCTCAACGATCTCGAAGCTCATGCGTACGGGATCAACGATCTTGATCCTGAGGACTTGATCACGCTCAATCCCGGTAAGCCGTCGGTCGGCAACGCCGCGCTCATTGCCGCCGGAACCGGACTGGGTGAGGCCGGCATGTTCTGGGATGGGACAAAACACCATGCCTTTGCCGCCGAAGGCGGTCATGCGGACTTCGCTCCGGGAGACGAACTGGAGCTATCACTTCATCGCTACTTGATGAACAAGTTTGGCCACGTAAGCTGGGAACGCGTAGTCTCCGGACCCGGGATTAAGAATATTTACGACTTTCTTCGCGATTCCCAAACGGAACAAGAACCGCAATGGCTCAGGGACGAGCTGGATCGCGCTCCCGACCCGGTCGTTCTCATCTCGCAATACGGGTTGGAAGGCAAAGCCGCCATCTGCGACCATACGTTGGACATCTTCGCGAGCGCCTACGGGTCTGAAGCCGGCAATCTGGCGCTCAGGCTCCTGGCGGTGAACGGAGTCTTCGTGAGCGGAGGAATCGCCGGCAAGACTATGGCCAAGATCAAGGGCCCATCATTCATAAGGAGATTTGTGGCCAAGGGCCGCATGCGGCCGCTGCTGGAGAATGTGCCGGTGAAGGTAATCATCAACGAGCACATTGGGTTGCTGGGAGCGGCCCGATACGCGATGACGAAAACAAGCGCCACTTAGGATCACGGATACCAATGAAAGCTGCCGGCTACAACCCTGCTGAAGTGAAAGTCGTGCCCGACGTTGCTGCATTGAACGCAGCAGCGGCCGGCGAATTCTGCCGCTGCGCTGAGACCGCCATCGCTGCCCGCGGACGCTTCTGCGTGGCCCTCGCAGGCGGCAACACTCCTCGCGGCGTCTATTCGTTGCTGGCCGAAGAAAAGAAGGATTCCCTGCAATGGGAAAAGATTTACATCTTCTTCGGCGACGAGCGCTGTGTTCCCCCGGATCACCCCGACAGCAACTACCGCATGGCCTACGAATCCTTGCTGTCCAAAGTCCCCATTTCGCCCGAGAATGTTTTCCGGGTTCACGCGGAACTTCCGCCGGAAGTTGCCGCCGCAGAATATGACCGCCAGCTTCGCGCGTTCTTCCGTCTGGCCGACCACGCTTGGCCGGCTTACGACCTTATTCTGCTCGGCATCGGCGAGGAAGGCCATACTGCTTCATTATTTCCCGGAACCACGGCCTTGGCGGAGCAGTCCAGGCTGGTCGTTGCCAATTGGGTAGAAAAATTTCGGACGTACCGAATCACTTTCACGTACCCGGTGTTGAATCATGCGGAGGAAGTCTTGTTTCTGGCCGCGGGACAAAGCAAAGCGCAAATCCTGCGCGACATTTTTGATCCGGCCAAGAAAGGCACGTACCCCGCGCAAGCGGTCCAGCCGAAGGACGGAAGATTATTGTGGATCGCGGACCGGGATGCAGCTAGTCTGCTGGGACTGGCCTGACTCAGCAGGAATTTATCAATCTTTCACCACGCGCTCGCGCATCGAACAACATGGATTGCGCCGATCGAAGGAGGATCTGATCGTGATCTCACAGCAACGCGCCGGCGCACTTTCGGCTGCAACTCTGATGGTCCTGGTGCTGGCAACGCCGATCATCATGGCGCCGGCAGTTCGGCAATCCAAGGAGATGAACCAATCCATGCTGCACCTGACCAGCACCGCCTTTCGACCTGAGGAAAACATCCCGGCGAAGTTTACCTGCGACGACAGGAACATCTCTCCTGAACTCTCGTGGAGCGGCGAACCTGCGGGCACTAAATCCTTTGCCCTTGTCATGCATGACCCGGACGCCCCAATTGCGGGAGGGTACACGCATTGGCTGGTCTATAACATTCCAGCCACTTCCAATAACATCCCCGAGAACGCCCCCAACCAGGACCAACTGCCGGGCGGTGGCAAGCAAGGCAAGAACGACAGCGGAACCTACGGCTACATGGGACCTTGCCCACCCTCGGGTACGCATCGCTACTACTTTCGGCTTTACGCGCTGGGTGTAGAACTCGATCCTGCCGCTGGCGTAAGCAAGGCCGCGCTCGAGCAGGCGATGGAAGGGCACATTCTGGCGAAGGCGGAACTGCTGGGACGGTATAAGCGCTCTTCCGGCAAAGCCGCCTGAGAGGCGTTTAGCGGTTCAATTGGAGGCGGGCCACGCTCGCAGCGTTTCTCGTAACCTTCTACCTGACCTGCGAGAGCATTTTTGCAATTCCCGCGCTCTTGATGCGCGCTGTATCCTCCATGGATTTTGACAGGCAGCCCAGCGTGTCTTCGACCGTCTCCGCATCCAGGATTACCCTCTCCAGCGCCATCAGAGATTGTGCCCAGTCGAGGGTCTCGGCGATCCCAGGTGCGCGGATGAGGTTCAGGCCGCGCAGCGTCTGCACGAAACTAACCACTTGCCGGCTCAAGTCTTCCGCGATGCTGGGCAGCCTGGCAGCAACGATCTTCAATTCTTTTTCCAGGCTGGGATAGTCGATCCAGTGGTAGAGACATCTCCTTTTGAGCGCCTCGCTCAACTCCCGGCTGCGGTTCGAAGTCAGGATGACATAAGGGATATGTTTGGCTTTGATCGTACCCAGCTCGGGAATGCTGACCTGAAAATCGGAGAGCAACTCCAACAGAAAGGCTTCGAAAGCCTCGTCGGCGCGGTCCACTTCATCGATCAGCAGGACCGGGGAAGCTGACTGCGCCTGCACCGCTTGCAGAAGCGGCCGCGCCAGCAGAAAGTCCGGACCAAAAACAAATTGCTCCTTCTCTTCAACTGTCTTGTTGGTCCCTTCCTGGAGCTTGATGGCGAGCAACTGCCGCTGATAGTTCCATTCGTAAACCGCGGAATTCACGTCCAGGCCCTCGTAGCACTGCAACCGGATGAGAGGAGCTCTCAGAAAGCCGGCGAGGACTTTCGCAACTTCCGTCTTGCCCAAACCGGTGTGTCCCTCGAGCAGGATGGGCGTTCCCAGTTTGATCTGGAGATAAACAACCGTGGCTAATCCGCGATCGGTGATGTAGCTGAGCTTCTCAAAGCCGTTGATTACTTCAGCGGCATCTCTTATTTCCTTGCCGTGTGGGAGGGTGGGCGGTGTCATGGTCGAGCCGGAGAGCGCTTATTTTTCCGATCCCGATTTGCCGTTGGCTTCTTCCGCATCTGGCTTGTCCCCGCGCCGGGTTACAGCGGCCTTGAGCGCCGAGAAAGCAACTGACACAGCGCTCACCGGCTTGGGTCCCGAAGGCTGGCTTTCCGGTGCAGCCTGATCGGGGCCGGCCTGGAGCTTCTGACGGAAGTCATTCATGAACTTCTCAAACATGATGTTGGAAACTTCATTGATGACGCGGTTGCCCATCTGGGCGAGAATGCCCACAACGTTCAGTTCGGAGACGGTGACCACTTCGGCGCCGCCATCCGGCAGCGCCGTGAGCTTGCCGGTCATCTTCATGGAGGCGCTGCCTTTGCCGCGAACGTCCTGGCCCTTGCCGAGGATTTCGATCTCATGCGCCTGCGCATCCAGGCGAACGATCTGCACCTCGCCTCTGTAGTCCGTGACGCTCGGCCCCACCTTCACGCTGATGGCGCCCTTGTAGGTGCGTTCGTCCACCTGCTCGGTGATTTGCGCGCCCGGTACGCAGGTGACAACCTTGCGGGGGTCGCTCAAAAACTGCCAGACTTTCTCCACCGGCTCTTGTACTTGGAAACTCTTCTCAATCTTGACAGCCATAGGCTCCTAGCCGGCGACTCCCTTCTCTTTCAGGATGTTCCAGACCTTCCAGGAAGTGATGGGCATGTCAATATGGCGCACGCCCAGATGTGACAGCGCATCGACCACGGCATTCACAAATGCTGCCGGTGAGCCGACGTTGGGCGATTCGCCAATGCCTTTGGCGCCCAGTGGATGGTGCGGCGAGGGAGTGACCGTTTTGTCGGTTTCCCAATTCGGGATCTCCACCGCCGTGGGCAGCAGGTAGTCCATGAAGGTACCGCCCTGGACGTTGCCGTTCTCGTCGTAATCAATCTGTTGCATGAAGGCGATCCCCAGACCTTCCGCCAGGCCGCCATGAATCTGGCCTTCCACGATCATGGGGTTGATGATGTTGCCGCAGTCATCCACGGCGACAAAGCGGCGAACTTTGACCTCGCCCGTTCCTTTGTCGATGTCCACCACGCATATGTAGGTTCCGAAGGGGAAGGTGAGGTTGGGCGGATCGTAATAGTCAACCGCCTCCAAGCCGGCCTCCATGCCCTGAGGCATGTTCGTGTAGGCCGCGAACGCGATCTCTTGGATGGTCTTGGCTTTGGCCGGCGCTCCCTTCACATAGAACTTGCCCGGCTCCCATTCCAGGTCCTGCTCGCTGGCTTCGAGAAGGTGCGCGGCAATTTTTCTCGCCTTGTCGCGGATCTTCCTGGCCGCGACGGCGGTGGCCGCGCCCGAAACCGGCGTGCTGCGGCTGGCGTAGGTGCCCAGGCCGTAGGGAGCGGTGTCCGTATCGCCCTCTTCCACAGTCACGTCCGCCGCAGGAATGCCAAGCTCCTGCGCCACGATCTGGGCATAAGTAGTTTCGTGTCCCTGCCCCTGGCTCTTTGTGCCCATGCGACACATGGCCTTTCCCGTGGGATGGATACGGAGTTCGCAACTGTCGAACATCTTGATGCCGACGATGTCGAAGCTGTGTGACGGGCCGGCGCCCACGATCTCGGTAAAGCTGGAGATGCCGATGCCCATCAGTTCGCCCTTTTTGCGCTTCTCTTCCTGCTCTTTGAGGAGTTGCTGGTAGCCGGCTTTGTCCAGCGCCTTCTTCATGGCGGCTTCGTAATTGCCGCTGTCATAGGTCCAGCCGAGCGGGGATTTGTAGGGGAAGGCCGAAGCAGGAATAAAATTCTTGCGGCGCAGCTCGGCCGGGTCCATCTTCAGTTCGTCGGCCAAAACGTCTACGACCCTTTCGATCAGGTACGCGGCTTCGGTGACGCGGAAGGAACAGCGATACGCGATCCCGCCGGGGGCTTTGTTGGTGTAAACGCCGTCTACCTCGCAAAACGCGTGCGCCAGATCGTACGAACCGGTGCAGATGCTGAACAAACCGGCAGGAAACTTGGTAGGCTGAGCGGCGGCGTTGAAAGCGCCATGATCGGCCAGCGTCTTCACGCGCAGGGCGGTCATTCTGCCGCTCTTGTCGGCGGAAATCTCGGCTGTCATATGGTAGTCGCGGGCAAAGCCCGTGGACATGAGGTTTTCCGAGCGCGTCTCAATCCACTTCACCGGCACGCCCAGGGTCAGCGAGGCCACTATGGCACAAACATAGCCGGGGTAGATAGGCACCTTGTTGCCGAAACCTCCGCCGATGTCCGGGGAAATCACGCGGATATTGTTCTCGGGAATTCCGCCGACCAGGGCAAAGAGGGTGCGATGAGCGTGCGGCGCCTGCGAGGTCATGTGAACCGTGAGCCGGCCTGTGGCTTTGTTCATATCTGCCACGCAGCCGCAAGTCTCCAGCGGCGCCGGATGGCAGCGCTGAAAGAACGCGTCCACCTTGGCCTTGACCGGCGCGTCGTGAAGCGCTTTCTCGGTTCCCGGCTTGTCACCGACCTCCCAGTGGAAGATGTGGTTATCTTTCTGTTCGCGATCTTCGCGGAGAATCGGCGCTTTCGGATCGAGTGATTTCTTTGGGTCCACCAGCACCGGCAGCTCTTCATACTCGACTTCCACCAGCTCAGCGGCGTCTGCTGCCGTGTAGCGGTCTTCGGCAACCACGAATGCCACTTCCTGCGACTGGAACAACACTTTCCCGGTGGCCAGGACCATTTGTTTGTCGCCAGAGAGCGTGGGCATCCAGGCCAGACCGGCTTTGGCAAGGTCTTCCCCGGTGATGATGGCCAGCACACCTGGCAACGCTTTGGCCTTGTCCGTCTTCACGCTCTTGAGTCTGGCGTGAGCGTACGGGCTGCGCACCAATTGACCGTAGACCATGCCGGGGAGATTCACGTCGTCAACGTAATTGCCTTTCCCTTGAATGAATCTCAGATCTTCCTTGCGCTTGATGGAGTGGCCCATGCCGCCGATTTCAGGAGATGTCTTGTGCATCACTTTGCTCCTCCCTGGGCCGCGGTCTGGCTGCCGGACATCTTCTTGGCAGCGTATTGCACGGCCTTCACAATGTTCTGGTAACCAGTACAGCGGCAGAGATTTCCCGAGATGCCCCAGCGAATGTCCTGTTCGCTGGGGTTGGAATTCTTCGCGAGCAAGGCGTACGCCGAAATGAGCATGCCGGGAGTGCAGAATCCGCATTGCAGCCCATGCTCTTCCTTGAATCCCTCTTGCAAAGGATGAAGCTGCCCATCCTTCATCAAGCCTTCGACGGTGAGAATCTCGCCGCCATCAGCCTGGACTGCGAAAACTGTGCACGATTTCACAGTCTTGCCGTTGAGGAGTACCGTGCAGGCGCCGCAATTGCTGGTATCGCAGCCGATGTGGGTGCCGGTCAACGCCAGGGCTTCGCGGATGAAATGCACCAGCAACAGCCTGGGTTCGACGGCGGCCTCGCGTTGCCGCCCGTTGATTTTGACTTTCACCAGCTCTTTCTTTGCCATCGTTCGTCCTCCGCTCATCTCCGGAAACTGTTCCTTACTTGCCCGCCCGCTCGATTGCGCGGGAGATGGCCCGCTTGGCCAATTCTTTAACGAGGCCTTTTTTGTATTCCGCCGGACCGCGAAGATCGGAACTCGGTTGAGCATCGTCGGCGGCAAGCTGGGCGGCCTGGGCGATGGCCGCCGCGTCGGGCTTCTTGCCGCGCAGGAAGTCTTCCGCCTTCTTTGCCTTCAGGGGCGTGGGGCCGACGTTGGTAAGCCCGATGCCGGCCTTTTGCACTGCGCCTTTGTCGTCGAGTGTGAGCTGGACCGCGACCGCGGCTGTAGCGAAATCTCCCACTTTGCGCTCGACCTTTACATAAGCGCCACCGCTCTTCGCCGGAGGAACGGGGATGCGGATTTCCGTCAAAATCTCGCCCTGCTCAAGCGCCGTGGTGAAGAGCGATACAAAGAAGCTTTCCACGGGGATCACGCGCTCGCCTTTGCCTCCTGTTGCGACCACCTGCGCGCCCAGCGCGATCATGGTTGCCGGATGATCGTTGGCAGGATCTCCATGAGCCAGGTTGCCGCCGACCGTCGCCAGATTGCGCACCTGGGGGTCAGCGATCACTCCGGCGGTATCCATGAGCAGCGGGTACTTCGAGCGTATCAGCGCGGACGATTCCAGCTCGGCTTCGCGGGTCAAGCCGCCGATCTTGAGAAAGCCGCCCTCCTCTTTGATGTAAGAGAGACCGGCGATACGATTTAGATCCACGATGTAGGCGGGACGGGCCAGCCGCAGCTTCATCATCGGGATAAGACTCTGGCCGCCGCTCAGAACCTTGGCGTCATCACCGTATTGTTCGAGAAAGGCCAGTGCTTCAGGGATGGTCTTAGGCCGAAGATACTCAAAAGATGGCGGAATCATCGTTTCACCTCTTCCCTTGGAAACGCGGCAAGCAGGTCGAAATCAATATCCTTACGCTGCTCTCGCAAGGCAGGCCACCCAGCCGCTGAATGCGCGCGGCAGTGCCGACCCAGAGCATTCTACTCCCTCGTCCGACAACCTCGCATTCAGGCCACCTCTCGTACAGCCGAGGCCAAAGAGCCAAAGAGATGGACATAAGCTCTGATGCGATTTCTACCATTTCGGCCCCCAGGATTGAACCGTGGCGCCAGAAAAAACTATGATAGAGAGGTTGCAAATGGACTTTCATGCCAAAGCGGGCGAGCTATCTTCGCAGCGGCGGATCTTTGCCATCGCCACCGTGGTGCGAGTGCAGGGTTCCTCTTCGGCCAAGCTGGGATCGAAGGCGCTCATCGACGATCACGGAAAGATGGTTATGGGTTGGGTAGGCGGCGGCTGTGCTGAGAGTGCCGTGCGCAGCGAAGCCCTGAAATCGATTCGGACAGAACAACCTCAACTGATTACCCTGAACATGCAGGACGAAGTCCTGGGCGTGGGCATGCCGTGCGGTGGCATGATGGACGTTTACATTGAGCCAGTTCTTCCCCAGCCGCAATTGTTGATCGCCGGCCACGGACGCATCGCCGAAACCCTGGCCGCGCTTGGGCACCGGATGAACTTTTCCGTCACCGTGAGCGATCCTTCTGCCGATCGTGAAGCGTTCCCCCACGCCGACTGCGTGATCTCCGAGGATTTTGACCTGACCCAGGTCCATATTGATTCCCGCACTTTCGTGGTGATTGCCACGCTGCACAAGAACGATCATCTCTGGTTGCAAAAAGCGCTCGAGAGCGAGGCCAGCTATGTAGCCCTGGTGGCCAGCGCGCACCGTTCCAAGCTGGTGATCGATTACCTGCGCCTGGAAGGAATCCCTGCGGAGAAGCTGGACCGGGTCTGGGCTCCGGCGGGACTGGACTTGGGCGCTGCTACTCCGGAGGAGATTGCGCTCAGCATCATGAGTCAGATCGTCGCGCTCCGCCGCGGGGGCGACATCAAGTCGCTGAAAGACCGGTCGGGCACCGCGTCTGAAACCGACTCCTGCTCCGAAAACTCGGACAAAGTTATTCGTCATTGCGAATCCAGTTAAGCGTCGCGGCTGCCGGCAGGTGCAAGCACGGCGAGACTATTGGCTAACCTGCTTTGGTCCGCCCGTGGCGATGACGCTCGGCAACAATCTCCGCCATGATGCTCAGAGCAATCTCCTCGGGGCTTGCTGCGCCGATGTCAAGCCCGGCAGGAGCACGCATCCGCATCAACTGGTCAGCCGGAATCCCTTTTAGCTGCAAGCTTTCCTGAAGTTCCTGCGCCCTTCGCTTGTTGGCCACCAAGCCGACGTAGTCAGCCCCCGACCGGAAAGCCTGCTCCAGCGCGTCTTCGTCGAACTGGCCTCGGCTGGCTGCAACTACAGAACGATTGCGGTCTCCGGGATGCTGGGAGAGGTCCAGGACGTGAAGGACCCGATCGGCTTCGGGAGCATCGTCCAGAGACAAGAAAGGGTCAACAATCGTGCTGGTGAAGCCCAACGTCTGCGAAAGTCTCACCAGCGCCAGCGCAACCGAGTCGCTTCCCACCACAACCAGTTCGGGTTGAGTGACACAAGCTTCTTCCGGTTGCGGATTTCTGCTCTCCAGGTGCGGCCGTGGCAGCGCAGGTCTCTCGGTTGGGCCGCTCGATGCGGCAAGTTTTTCAAGGTCTTCGCGCGTGTTCACATCGAGCAGAATTCCGGGATCGTCCACCGCCAGCTTGGCAATGTTTTCCGTGTGCCTGCCAAAGATGGCTCGGCAGCCGACGTCGCCGCTGATCAGGCCTACCTCCGCAAACACCGACCGGTCGAGAAGCACGGGATTGCCGCGAAAGCCCCGGTAGGTGGGGATCACAATCTGCGGCCGGAACTTCTGATGGTGTTCAATGAGCTTGTCCAGAGTGGAGGGCAACACGAAAGGTTGATCCCCCAGCACAATCAGGGCGGCCTCAGAACTGGGATCGACGGCAGAAATCCCCGCGCGAAGAGAACTCCCCATGCCTTCCGGGTAGGCCTCATTGACAACCACCTTCAGGCCTTGTGTGGAGATACTCTGCTGAATCTCCTTAGCGGCGAAACCGAGGACCAGAGCGATTTCATGGACGCGGGAGTGGCGAACCGTGTTCAACGCCCGCTCCAGCAACGTGTGCTCGCCGGCCGAGAGTAATTGCTTGGGCGCTCCCATGCGCCGTGACATTCCCGCGGCCAGAACGATGGCTGAAACGGCCCCGTTCCCTGATTTTGCGTTCATCGACCTTCAGTGTCCTCCCGCGCCCTAGCCACATGGAGGGCAGGGGTGCTCAGCTTACACGCCTCGCTTGCGTTATTCTTCCCAGAATCCTGAGTATAATCTCTGGCCGGGAGGTCGACCATGAAGCGACTGACCGTGATTTTCTTCATGCTGGGTCTAATGACGGCCCTGCCGGCGCAGGACAGCGCACAGCAAGAAACCCAAGCAGGGGATTTCATTTTCAAACTGCCTGCAGGCTGGAAGCGCGTGGATCAGGGGGCCAAGACCTTTCTGGAAGCACCGAGCCCAAGCGAAACTCCAACCGCTTACCTAGTTCTTCAGGGCTTCGACCTGGGAAACAATGACTTGCAGACGACTTTCAACGTTGGCTGGCAAGCTCTTGCCAAAGGCAGTGGCCTGCGAAGCACCAGCGAGACGGTCTCGCAGCACTCGCCCAACGGCTTCGACTACCTCTACACCACTGGCACAGGAGACGCCAACGGGAAGCATTGGGCGGCGGTTTTCATGGGCGCAAAATACGGCGAGCGATTCGAAACCGTCCTATTCCTGACCAGCGAGCCCCCGGGGCAAAACCAGAGCTATATGAAGAGCCTGGAAGACTTTCTCAACAGTGTTCGCTTTGGTCCTGCGCCTGCAGCGAGCCAGGCGAACCACTCAAGAGCGACGGCCGCAGCAGGTTCGGCGCCACCCGCCAATTTTGCTCGTTCCATCGAGCGCGATCCAGCGGCTCCTGCTTCCGGTCCTATGAGCCGGAACAACCTTGCGAGCGTTCCCGGAAAATTCGCAGGAATATTCCGTGCTGCCGCCCAGGAAGGTGGCAGTACTTCCACTTCGCGCGAGATCTTTGATCCCTCTCGAAACACACCCGACTATCAATTCTTGGTGCTCTTCTCAGATGGCACCGCTATGCGCGGACTGCCCATTATGGGGTTGGATGATTACGTTGCTTCTGTACGTCTGGACATTGCCGGGGGTGGTGCATCGTGCGCCAAGTGGGGCGTGTACCGCATGTCAGGCAATCAGGGCAGGATCTTTTTTGCGAGCCCCGCTGCGGCCGGCCAGCAGTTAGTCTCCGGCAGGTTTGTGGGCGACTCCTGGAACGTTCAGGAGTATGCGGACAAGTTACAGATCAATGGCAACGATTACATCCCGCTCGACGGAGGTACCGCCGGGATGAAGCTCAATGGCACTTTTAAGCCGTTCGGCGACAAGAAACAGCCCGGTATCACCTTCACTCGTGACGGAGAATTCATCGACGAGGGTATTCTGAAGACCGGTGGCGCCACGGCAGTCGGCGTTGTAGGCGGTGGCTTTGCCATCGGCTATGCTTTCAGCTCTCCGGGGCCTGGTCGTGGCATGTACCGCATCTCGAACTACACGCTGCACCTGAATTATGCAAACGGTCAAGCCCCTGGAGTATTGTTCTGGCTGGATCCCGCGACGTCACGGGCCGACGTGCGGGCGATCTACCTGGGTAACGTCAAGCTGCAGCGGGTGCCATAGCGCTTACTGGCCCCACGATCCCCACTGAGGCACGTCTTACCACCCTTAGCCCGAATGGGCCATCACCATCGAGGACCTGCCTCTTACAACGCTTTTACAACATTCTGTCAGGCTCTTTACTCCACCAATCCAGAAAACATGCTCATATTACCCATGCAGTCTTATGGAGGTATAAGCAATCATGGCAGCAAGCAGTGAGTTAGCCCTCTCGAGCGCCACACTACCGACCGCGCTGGGCCAAGCCTCAAAACGGATGCGGACAGTAGTGGTTGACGACTCGGAGACTTTTCTAAAAGTGATTTGTCATTTGCTGGATCTCGAAAACCTAATTGACTTGGTGGCCGCGGCATGTGACGGAGTCGAGGCCATCGATACCGTGATTCGATTGAAGCCGGCCTTGGTCGTGATGGACGTCTGCATGCCTGGTCTGGACGGTCTTTCGGCCGCTTCCCTGCTGGCGGAGATGTCACCCGCCCCAGCCGTGATCTTGATGTCCTCAGACGACTCGCCGCAACTGCGCGCCGCCTGCGAGCGTGCGGGCGCCTTTGCTTTCGTCCACAAAGAAAACTTCCGGCAGGAGTTTGAAGCCGTTCTCGAGCGCGTTGCACAAGCACGGGATGCACAGTGGGTCCGAGAAACAGCATGAACAGGACAGATTCTTGTGAGCGCCGTAACCGGCGCCGGCAAGTATCAGCTGTAAGCTTGACGAACAAGTTCGAACGTACCGTTGATAACGCATTTATCCGTTTTACAGATTAACGCCACTCGGAGAACATCGTGATGAAGACAAACTATCTCAAACTGCTTGTCGCTGTCCTTGCGTTGACGGGTCTGTCCGCGTACGCGCAAAACCATCAACCGCGGGACCCGGCTCAGATGGTCCAGCACCGGGTCAGTTTTCTGACTAACAAGCTTGGGCTCTCGCCGGCACAACAGGAGCAAGCTACCAGCATTTTCACCAACGAAATGTCCACGGGAACCGCGCTTCGTGGACAAATGAAGACGGCGCACCAGAACCTCTCCGCCGCCGTCCAGAAGGGCGATAATGCGGGCATCGATCAAGCCTCCGGCACGATTGGCAACTTGACATCGCAAATGATCTCCGCCCACTCCAAGGCCGAAGCTGCGTTCGTCCAGACGCTCAATCCCGACCAGCAGAAGACGTACAGCGAGATGCACAAGGGCGGGTGGGGCATGCGCGGGTTTCACAGACACGGCGGCCCGGGTGGCCCGAGCGGCTCTGGTGGACCAGGTGGTCCTCCTCAGTTCTGAGCGAACGCCCGTTTCACGCTGGGGAAATTTTAATCGATTCGCAGGCAGGCCATGATGCAGGGTGGCCTGCCTTGCGATCATTATCTTTACAATAACTTTACAGCTCCATTTCTCCATGTTTACTCCCTACCGCATGGTTCAGGTCTAAGCTTCTATAGAAGGAAAGGACGACTCCTCATGTCGCTGGCATCTTTGGCAAGCGCGGCCTCACAGCCGAAAGCGCCGTTATCCCGATCCAGGAAGCGGACGGTGGTGGTGGATGATTCGCTGACCATTCTGCACGCGATATGCTCTCTCCTCGAACACTATGAGATCGTGGACGTCGTGGGCCGCGCGGAAAGCGGACCGGAAACGATCGATGCCGTCAACGAGCTGCATCCCGATCTGGTGCTGATGGATGCGGACATGCCCGGAATGAGCGGGCTGCGGGCATCGCTGTTGCTATCGCAATCTACGCACCCGCCGAAGGTCGTGTTGATGTCCATGGACACCACCACGCAATTCCGCCGGGCCTGCTCCGCTTGTGGCGCATACGCAGTCATCTATAAGCCGAAATTCCTCAGTGAACTGACCAGGCTGGTTGAACAGACGCCCGCCGAGGCTTGGGAGAAGCCCAGCCGCGCCCGCCGGAAGCTCTTGCTGCCGGCAACGCTGTCGCGGGCGGCACTATAATTAATGCAACTGGTTGATGTACCCGCGCCGGGAGCAAGCGGCATCCCAGCTTGAATAAGTCATGAAGCCAACCAACAAAGAACGCCTCTTCTGGTGGCTGCTGGTGCCCGCTCTGGCCGCGGTCTTGGTTGCGCTGGCGATTATGCAGTACCGGTGGAGCAATCAGGTGAGCGCTGCCACCAAGGCGCAAATGCAATCCAGCCTGCAGACCTCCATGACGGGGTTTCGCCAGGATCTGTCACGGGAAATTGGCGCGGCATGTCTGGAGCTGCGATCGGCCGCGGACGGATCCGGCGCCGTGCGCTCCGCGCAGATCAACCAGCAATTTCGGCACTGGCAGCAGACTGCAGCGCACCCGGGTTTGGTCGAGCAGGTTTACCTGTGGCGCTACTCCTATGGCGAGGACGGCCCCCTCCTTCGTGTGGATTCCTCGCGCGACCAGCTGGAAAACGTCGAATGGCCTGCCGGATTTGATCCTTTGCACGAGAACCTGCAGGGAATGTCTTCCGTTTTCAACTGGTCTCCGTCGTTCAATCGTGCGGCAGACGGCGGCCAACGCCAGCGCGCGGGAGGCCGGCAAGATCGCCATGGCAATTCGCAGGCGCGGCCCGGCGGACCTCCGGCCGATCCGTTTCTCCCCTGGTTCGTCGACCAGTCCATTCCTGCTATCGTCTATCCGTTGCGCCAGCGCACGGCCGCCGGCGATGCTGACGTTGCTCCGGCGATCACGTGGATCATTATCAAGTTGAATTCCAGCGTTCTCGAAAAAGAAATCTTCCCTGAGTTGGCGCAGAAGTATTTTCGCGGACGGGCCGGTCTTGACTATCACGTGGCTGTGCTGGCGGGCCGCAGCGGCCGTGAACGCGTTATTTACTCCTCGGATTCCAACTTCGCCGAGCAGCGTGACGGTGTTTTCGATGGAGCGATGAACCTTTTTGGCAATCCTTTTCGCCGGCCAGAGTCGCAAGACTCCGGACCGGACGCTTTCCCACGACTAGGCCGCAATTCGCCTCCGCTTGCCAGCCGCCCTCCGCAGCTTGACGACCGGCGCAGCGCCGGTGCTGACCGGCTGGTCAGGTTTGAGCCGCTGCAGCGCTCCCGCGAGGAGGGCGTCTGGCAGATTGTGGTCAAACATCGCACAGGCTCGGTGGAGGCCGCTGTCAGCGCGTTGCGCCGGCGCCACCTGATTGCGAGCTTTGGCGTTCTGGTGCTGCTGGCAATCACCATGGCCATGGTCATGATCACCAGCCAGCGGGCGCGGCGTTTGGCCGCCCTGCAAATGAACTTTGTGGCCGGCGTGTCTCATGAGCTACGCACACCGCTGGCGGTAATCTCGTCGGCTGCCGAGAACATTGCTCACGGCGTAGTCGCCGACCAGCAGCAAATGGCTCGTTACGGCGCTTCCATCCTCAAGCAAACGCGCCAACTCTCGCAGCTGGTGGAACAGGTGCTGGTCTTTGCCACAACGCAGCAGAAGCAAGGGCACTATCAACTCCGTCCTGTAGACGTCGCCCAGGTGATCGACGCGGCCTTGGAGAATACGGCAGGGATGACGGCGGCTGCCGGTGTCACGGTGGAACGTCACGTGGACCCAGGCCTGCCGCCCGTGGCCGCTGATTTCGCCGCACTGGCGCAGTGCCTGCAAAACCTCATCACCAACGCCATCAAATACGGGGGCGAAGGCCGCTGGATGGGCATCCGCGCCACAGCGCGCCGCGAAAACGGTGCCGTCCGCGAGGTCGAAGTCACCGTGGAAGACCGCGGCATTGGAATCTCGCCCCAGGAGATCAAACAGATTTTTGAGCCTTTCTACCGTAGTCCTGCCGTGGCCGGGTCTAACGTTCATGGCACCGGCTTGGGCCTGCCTTTGGCCCGCACCGTCATTGAGGCCATGCGCGGACGCCTTACCGTCGCCAGTGAGCCTGGAAAAGGAAGTGCGTTTACGGTTCATCTTGTGCTCGCTGCCGGCCTGCGTCTGCCGGACGAAGAGGCGGCCCTGAACGACGCTGATCGCATAGCCGGCGAAGCGGCTGGCTACTATCCATGACGGAACGCGGCTGTTATTCATGACGGAACGGATCCTGGTCATCGAAGACGAAGAGGACTTACGCATGACCCTCACCGACCGCCTCAAAGGCGAGGGCTACGCGCCGGAGTGCGCCGCGGACGGCGAAGAAGGTCTGCGCAAGGCGCTCAGCGGCTCCTACGGGCTGGTGATTCTCGACGTCATGCTGCCCCGCAGAAACGGCTTTGATGTTTGCCGCGACATTCGCAAGGCCGGTCTAGCCGTTCCCATCATCATGCTCACAGCGCGCGGCCAGCTTGTGGACAAAGTGTTGGGGTTGAAGATCGGCGCCGACGATTACCTTACCAAGCCTTTCGAGTTGCTGGAACTTCTGGCGCGAATTGAAGCTCTGCTGCGCCGCGGCGCTACACCCCCTCCGGAACCATCCGGCCTTCAGCAGTTCGGACCCATTCAGGTTGATTTTCGCGGAACCACGGTTTTCCGCAACGGATCGCCGGTGCCGCTGTCCGCCCGCGAATTCCGCCTTCTCCGCTACTTCGTGCAAAATCGCGGCGCCACGCTCTCGCGCGAGGTATTGTTGAAAGACGTCTGGGGCTACAGCGAAGATACTTTTACCCGCACTGTCGATGTTCACGTCGGCAGTCTGCGCCAGAAGCTGGAGAGCGATCCCAAGCAGCCCACCATGATCGTCACCGTGCCGGGGCTGGGTTACAAGTTCACCGCCTAGATCAGCCATGAGGTTAGTCCTGGGCAATGAGCAGCCGGTCGTAGAGTTGATTTGCTTCATATAAAGCATCGCCATCGGAAAACTTATCTGCCAAAGTCCGCAGAACACTTAGACAGCGTCGTCTCTGTGCCTTTGTCAAAGTGATACATGCAACACTAAAAAAGGCCAGTACTGTCGCGGCGACCGGAGACTCCAGCACCGCCTTGGTTTGCAGCAGAGTCAGCATCCGATCCAGTATCTCGTCTGGGACTTGAAATCGCTCGGTTCGGATGTTTTCCAGTTCGAGAATAACTTGAATCGTCGTATTCGGGTTTGCCGCTTCAATGCACCGATCCAGGCGGGCGAACAGCGCGTCGGCATTCACGTTGTCCGACTGATCTGGAGTCACTCGGTCCGTCCGTCATCTTCCAAGATGACCACCAGCCGCCGCGGACCGTGCGCGCCCTGCACCAGGATCTTCTCGATGTCGGCGGTGCGGCTGGAACCGCTGATCACGCAGGCAAAAGAGTTCTGTGCCAGAATTCCTTTCCGC
>DATDGY010000239.1:0-5294 GCA_036521855.1 Candidatus Angelobacter sp. | reverse complement strand
CCGGCTGAGATCGCCCGCCAGGGCATGGTTCGTTCGTTTCAGATCTCGGCCATATTTCCTCACTTGACCGTGCTCGAGAATGTCCGCATCGCCCTGCAGCGGCGGGGCAGCACGTCATTTCATTTCTGGGCAAGCGATTCTCCCCTTCGCGCACTGGATGGGCGCGCCCGGGAGCTGCTGGCCGAAGTCGGTTTGGAATCCTCGGCCGACGTGGTGGCGGTGGAGCTGCCCTACGGGCGCAAACGCGCTTTGGAGATTGCCACCACGCTAGCTCTCGAGCCCGAACTCCTGCTGCTGGACGAGCCAACACAAGGATTGGGGCATGAAGACGTGGATCGCGTGAAAGACCTGATCCGTGGCGTGGCGGCCCACCGCACCGTGCTGATGGTGGAGCACAACATGAGCGTGGTCTCCGACCTGTGCGATTTCATCACCGTATTGCAACGCGGCGCCGTCCTGGCGGAAGGAGGCTACGCTGAGGTCTCCTCCAACCCTCAGGTCCGCGAGGCCTACATCGGGGTGGATCATGGCTGACGCGGGCGGAGAATTCTTGCGGGTCAGTGGCCTGCACGCCTTTTATGGCGAGTCCCACATCCTGCATGGCATCGATTTCGCGATGAGCCGCGGCGAACTCGTGACCTTGCTGGGCCGCAATGGCGCCGGCCGGAGCACTACGCTGAAGGCAATCCTGGGGCTGGTGGAAAAGCGCAGCGGTTCAATCCTGATCAACGGCCGCGAGGTAATCGATTGGCCGGCACACCGCATCGCCAGACTGGGTGTAGGATATTGTCCCGAAGAGCGCGGCATCTTTGCCAGCCTGAGCACGGAAGAGAACCTGCTGCTGCCGCCGGTACTCTCCAGCGATGCCATGACCCTGGATGAAATCTACGCCATGTTTCCCCTCTTGAAAGAGCGCCGCAAGAGCCAAGGCAGCCGGCTCTCCGGCGGAGAGCAGCAGATGCTGGCCATGGCGCGCATTTTGCGTATCGGCGCCCGCCTGCTGCTGCTCGACGAGGTCTCGGAAGGCCTGGCCCCGGTGATCGTGCAAACGCTGCGGCGGGTGATACAGGAACTGAAACAACGGGGACTGACCATGGTGCTGGTGGAGCAAAACTTTCGCTTCGCTTCCGCTCTCGCTGACCGTATGTATGTGGTGGAGCGAGGGCGTATAGTCTTGGAAATCGGAAAAGAGCAATTGGCGGAACAGCAGACTGCCCTGGAAGAGCTGCTGGGAGTTTGAGCGGACGCACGCGAGCATCGTGCGAGCAGGCTCATGAAAAGAAAAGCAAGGAGGGACTTCGATGAAAGGTAAACTGGCCCATGTGCTGATGGCATGGGTTTTCTTGGCCGCAAGCAGCCAGGCTTTCTCTCAGGCTGGCTCCAAGACGCCGAAGATTTCCGACGACGTAGTGAAGATCGGCGTGCTGACGGACATGTCCGGCCTCTACGCCGATCTCGGCGGGCCCGGTTCGGTGGCAGCAGCTCAACTGGCGATCGACGACTTCGGAGGCAAAGTGCTCGGCAAGCCGATTCAATTGGTTTACGCCGACCACCAGAACAAGGCAGACGTGGGCGCCAGCAAGGCCCGGGAATGGTTTGACACGCAACAAGTGGACATAATCGTCGACGTGCCCAACTCGGGCGTGGCCTTGGCGGTGAGCAAGGTGGCGAACGAGAAGCACAAGCTGTTCATGATCGACAACGCCGGCAGCACCCGCCTCACCAACGAGGACTGCAATCCCTACATCATTCACTACGTCTACGATACCTACGCCACTGGCGGTGTCACCGGAAGAGCCGTCGTCCAGCACGGCGGGAATTCATGGTTCTTCATCACCGCCGATTACGCGTTCGGCCATTCCCTGCAGGACGACACTAGTCGGGCCGTAAAAGCTGCCGGCGGACAGGTGGTGGGCTCGGTTCTCCACCCGCTCAGCGCCCCTGACTTCTCTTCCTATCTGTTGCAAGCCCAATCTTCCGGCGCCAAGGTCATTGGCCTGGCCAATGCCGGTGGCGACACCATCAATTCCATCAAGGCTGCCTCCGAATTTGGCATCAACAAGAAGCAGACCATGGCCGGCCTGCTGGTCTTCATCACCGACATCAATTCCCTGACCCTGCAAGTCACGCAAGGCATGTACGTGGCCGAAGGTTACTACTGGGACATGAATGACGATACCCGGCGGTTGGGCAAGCGGTTTTTCGACAAGATACACAAGATGCCGACCATGGCCCAGGCCGGCGTGTATTCTTCGGTGCTGCAGTATCTCAAAGCCGTCCAGGCCACTGGCACCGACGATGCCGACACCGTCATCAAGAAGCTGAAGGAAACCACGCTCAATGACGACTTCGTGAAAGGCGGGAAGATTCGCGCCGATGGCCGCATGGTGCACGAGTTCTACTTGTTCCAGGTGAAGTCGCCCAGCGAATCCAAATATCCATGGGACTACTACAAACTCATCAGCAAGATTCCGGGAGATCAGGCCTTCCAGCCGCTGTCGGAATCGCGCTGCCCGTTGATAAAGAAGTAGCATTCAGCAATCCGCAGTCAGCACTCAGTCCTGAAACAATCTCGGAGGCGTTTGCGTGTATAACAAGGACTTTGATTCTGAGTTAGCGAAAACCGTTCGACTGCCCCGCCACGCTTTTTCGGGGCTGAATGCTGAGTGCTGAATGCTGAGTGCTATTCGCAACGCGCTCGTGGCTGCTTTGGTCCTGCTGGCCAGCGTCATTGCCTCACCGCAAGCCGCACCGGAAAAGATCTCCGGCGGTGTGGTCAAGATCGGCGTACTGACCGACATGAGCGGTCTCTACTCCGACAACAGCGGCCAAGGCTCAGCGATTGCCGCACAGATGGCGGTGGACGACTTTGGCGGGAAGGTCCTGGGCAAGCCGATCCAGGTTGTGGCTGCAGATCACCAGGGCAAGGCCGACGTCGGCGCCAGCAAAGCGCGCGAATGGTTTGACACGCAGGGAGTCGACGTCATCGTCGACGCCGTGAATTCCGCCGTCGCCATCGCCGTCAGCAAGGTTGCCACGGAGAAGCACAAAATCCTGATCGTCTCCGGCGCCGGTTCCACCCGCCTCACCAACGAAGACTGCAGTCCTTACACCATCCACTATGCCTATGACACCTACGCCACAGGAGGCACCTTGGGCAAGGCCGTAGTGCAGCAGGGCGGTACGACGTGGTTTTTCCTGACCGCCGACTACACGTTCGGAAAATCCATGCAGGAGGACACAACCCGAGCGATCAAGGCCGCCGGCGGACAGGTGCTAGGGGCGGTGCTCCATCCGCTGAACTCTCCCGACTTTTCGTCGTACCTGCTGCAAGCGCAGGCCTCGGGCGCCAAGGTAATCGGGCTGGCAAACGCCGGTGGCGACACCATCAACTCGGTCAAGGCGGCCGCGGAGTTTGGGATCAGCAAGAAACAGATCCTGGCCGGCTTGCTGGTCATGATCAACGATGTCCATGCGCTTGGCCTTCCGACGACACAAGGCATGTATGTAGCCGACGGATTCTACTGGGACATGAACGACCAGACACGAAAGTTCAGCAAGGTATTCCTTTCCAAATCCAACAAGATGCCCAGCACGATTCAGGCAGCCGTGTACTCTTCCACACTGCAATATCTCAAGGCCGTTCAGGCCGCGGGCACTGACGACGCGGACGCGGTCATGAAGAAGCTGAAAGAAATGAAGCTGAATGACGTCTTCGTGAAAGACGGCATGATCCGCGCCGATGGACGCATGGTCCACGACTATTACCTTTTCCAGGTCAAGTCGCCCGCGGAATCAAAGTATCCCTGGGACTTTTACAAACTGATCAGCACCATCCCGGGCAACCAGGCCTTTCAGCCTTTGTCCGAGTCCCGCTGTCCGCTGATCAAGAAGTAGGCGCTCCTCCACCATGACCACCATCTTCGGCGTGCCGATCACAGCGCTCTTGGGGCAATTGGTGGTGGGGTTGGTCAACGGCTGCTTTTACGCTCTTCTCAGTTTGGGCCTGTCTATCATTTTTGGCATGCTCGATATCGTCAACTTCGCCCACGGCGCTTTTTACATGCTGGGCGCCGTGCTGACTTGGTTCTTACTGGCGCAATTCGGCATCGGCTACTGGTGGGCCTTGTTGCTGGTTCCCCTGGTGCTCGCGGCGGTTGGGGTCCTGGTTGAACGAGGCTTGCTGCGTCGGGTTTACCGCCTCGATCCGCTCTACGGATTGCTGCTCACCTTCGGCTTGGCCCTGATCATCGAGGGGCTGTTGCGCTACAAATACGGCGTCTCAGGCCTTCCCTATTCCATTCCCGAATCCTTCCAGGGCGCCTTCAACCTTGGCTTCATGTTTCTTCCCAAATACCGTGCGTGGGTTGTGCTTGCGGCGCTGCTGGTGTCGTTGACCACGTGGCTGGTGATTGAGCGGACATCGCTGGGCGCGTCGCTACGCGCGGCCACGGAGAACCCTTCCCTGGTGCGCGCCTTTGGCATCAACGTCCCCGCGATGATCACCCTCACCTACGCGGCCGGCGTGGCCCTGGCGGGACTCGCCGGAGTGCTGGCGGCGCCGGCCACGCAGATCAGCCCGCTCATGGGGTCCAACCTTATTATTGTGGTCTTTGCCGTGGTGGTCATTGGCGGCATGGGTTCAATCCTGGGGTCGATTGTTACCGGTCTCGGCCTGGGACTGGTCGAAGGCCTGACCAAGGTGTTCTATCCGCAGGCGTCCAGCACCGTGGTCTTTTTCATCATGGCCGTTGTTCTTCTGGTGCGTCCCGCAGGACTGTTCGGCAAGGAGAAATGAACCGGCACAGATGAACAGTCGCGCGATCAGATACGGTGGAGTTGCTTTGCTGCTGGCTGCGGGAGTACTGGCTCCCTTTGTCATGTATCCAGTCTTTCTGATGAAAGCCCTGTGCTTTGCCCTGTTCGCCTGCGCCTTCAACCTTCTGCTGGGCTACACCGGATTGCTTTCTTTTGGACACGCCGCGTTCTTCGCGACCGCCGCGTATGTGACCGGCTACCTGGTCAAGCAGCAGGCCTTCGGTCCCGGCCTGGGGATTCTTACCGGCACGCTGGCCGCGGCCGTGCTGGGTTTGGTGGTGGGCAATCTGGTGATACGCCGGCAGGGGATCTACTTCGCCATGATCACGCTGGCGCTGGCGCAACTGGTGTATTTCCTGTACCTGCAAGCCTCCTTCACCGGCGGTGAAGACGGACTACAGGCGATCCCGCGCGGCCGCCTGTTCTGGGTGATAAACCTGGAAAACGACCGGACGCTTTACTACGTGGTTCTGGCC
>DATDGY010000238.1:0-2758 GCA_036521855.1 Candidatus Angelobacter sp. | reverse complement strand
GTCCGCGCCACGCCGGCATTCACATAAGGCCGCATCCCTGGGAAGTGGAGTATCCCGAACAGCGCTGCGTGCTTCGCTTCGATCCCCAGCCCCAAGCGAACCAATAAACGCCTAGCCGGAATCAATGAAGAATCTCTCTTGATCCGCGTTCATCAGCGTTCATCTGCGGTAAGGTGTTTTTCAATTGCTGCGCCATCACCGCGCCGAC
The DNA here is from genome assembly GCA_036521855.1 of Candidatus Angelobacter sp. GTDB lineage: Bacteria > Acidobacteriota > Terriglobia > Terriglobales > Acidobacteriaceae > Angelobacter. Next base: position 2,550 of record DATDGY010000238.1, on the reverse strand, counting down.
TTGAACACCGCAAACACCGCGCCCTGGGGATCGGCCAGGATGGCCCACGTGCCTACGCCTGCCATGTCTTGAGCGGGCATCAGGACCTTGCCTCCCAACTTTGCCGCTTTGGCGGCGTTGGCGGCGACGTCGGCGACCATGATGTAGATCAGCCAGTGTGGCGGCATTTTGGAACTGGGCTGCGCAGGAGGAATGCCGCCGATGAAGTGCTCGCCGTTCTTGATGTGCAGATAGCCGGAAGGATCGTTCGGAGCCGTCGTCACCTTCCACCCAAACACAGCGGAATAGAACTTTCGCGCACGCTCGGGATCGGGAGTGCCCAGGTCCGCCCAACACAACGCGCCGTTCTCGCCCTGGACGCCGATACCCGCAGTCTTCTTCGGCTGCCATATGCTGAAGACAGCGCCGGTGGGATCGTGAATCACCGCCATGCGTCCCTCGTCCATCACGTCAAAGGGCGGCATCAGCACGGTGCCTCCCGCCTTTGCGGCCTTGTTGGCTGTGGCATCGGCGTTGTCCACGGCAATATACAAACTCCAGTGCACGGGCACGCCGCGTTCGCGCTGGTCTTTGCGCAGGGTGTAGCCGGCTGCGGCGTTGCGGCCCTTCAACTTGAACATGGAGTAGAACTCGCCCGGGCCCATGGGGTTGTCGGTCACGGCCCAGCCGAAGAGCGAAGTGTAAAAAGTTTTGGCGGCGTTCTGGTCGGTAGTGGCCAGTTCGATCCAGCAGAAGGAGCCCGCGGGGTGTTTATCCACGTTTGCCATAACGTGTCCAGTATACGCCGGACGGCGCTCTCGCATGGCGGCCCAATCTTGCGCTTCGCAAAGCGAAATTTGCTGTACACTGCACGCCAAATGATTCGCAAATTCCTTCTCTGCCTTCTTCCGGCGATCTCGGTTCTGCCAGGATTGGCGCAATGCTGCCCGGAGAAGCCGCAAGCCATCAAGCGGCAAGTGCTCTGGCAAAAGCTTCAAGACCAGCTCCGCGCGGTGGACCAGCAATTGGATGGCGTGATGGGATTGGCGGTCAAGGACCTGATGTCCGGGGAAGAGTTCTTCATCAACGCCGATGAGATCATGCCGCAAGCCAGCTCCATCAAGATTGCCGTGCTGGCCGATCTTTACCTGCAGGCGCAGCAAGACAAGTTGAAACTCACCGACGAATACACGGTTCGCAAGGAAGACTTGGTCCCGGGCAGCGACATCATGCTCGGGCTCACGCCGGGGACAACGCGGCTCACCCTGCGTGATCTGGCCACGATGATGGTGGCCGTCAGCGACAACAGCGCCACCAACGTCTTGATTGACCGCGTGGGGATGGACCACGTGAACGCCATGCTCGAAGGGCTGGGCCTGCATGGCACCCGCCTCCGGCGCAAGATGATGGACCTGAAGGCGGCCGGCGAGGGCCGGGAGAACGTCTCCACGCCGCGCGAGATGATGACTCTGCTGGAGATCATCTATCGCGGCAAGCTGCTCAACAAAGAGATGACTGAGGATTTCCTCCGCATCCTGAGCACGCACAAAGAGAGCGCCCTGCTGCAAGGCTTGCCTGACGACGCAGTGGCCGCCAGCAAGCCGGGCGAACTCGAAGCCGTGCGCAACGACTCTGGAATCGTTCTGGTCAAGAACCGTCCCTACGTGCTTTGCGTGATGACGGCTTACCTGAAGGACGAGCACGACGGTTCAGCCGCCATCCGCAAGATCGCCGCCCTGACCTACAGCTACTTTGACCGCGTGGCGCGAGCCTCAGACTACGGCCGCGTGGTATCGCCCAAATGATCCGGGTACAATGGAATCTATGCGAACCAAGCATGTTTTAGCGTTTGTTCTTCTTGCCGGCGCCCTCGGTTTTGCGCAAGCGCAGAAAACTCCGCTGCGGCCTCCGGCGCTGCCCAACCCCCAACTCTACCCGACCAACGCCAACGCAGCGGACGAGATCCGCGAGGCGACGGCCGACGCAGGTAAAGGCCACAAGCGAATCCTGCTGGTCTTCGGCGGCAACTGGTTCATGGATTGCCATGTGCTCGACAACGCCTTTCACCTGCCCAATATCGCCCCGCTGCTCAACAGCAACTTCGTAGTTGTGCACGTGGACATCGGCAAATACGACAAGAACCTCGACGTAGCCAAGCAATACCACGTGGACCTGGAAAAGGGCGTGCCTTCCATTGCCGTCCTGAACAGCGACGGAAGCTTTGTCTACTCCACCGCCGAGTTCGAGAGGGCGCGGGTGCTGAGCGAAGAGGACGTCCTTCAATTCCTGAACAAGTGGAAGCCGCAGCCGGCCACCGCCAAGAAGTAGAACCGGTCTCATCAATGTCTTTCGAGGGCAGGCCACACGCCCGCAGGGGCTGAAGCCCGCATTGTTTTTTGGTTTGCAACGGCTCGGCTGAAGCCGTGCCCTTTCAAAACCATTGATGCGACCAGTTCTAGTTTTTGGGAACGGCCCTTACTGCAAGTGCCCGTCAAACCACGCGGCCACGCGCTCGATCACATCGCGCTGGTGTTTGGGGCTTGAGAACATATGGCCTTCGTGTTCATAGAC
>DATDGY010000237.1:0-2109 GCA_036521855.1 Candidatus Angelobacter sp. | reverse complement strand
AATATCACGCGATCTTGATGCCGTTTGGTCAAAAAACTCATGCGGCATTACTGTAATACTTCAACAATCCGCCTAGTACTACTGGGTCATAAAAGAACATTTTGATGTAGAATTGTTTTGTGGGATCACGCCTCTCCGCGCCAGGCCCACAAGAGAAACGCTTCGCGGCATACATGGAGGGCCTGGCGAACGCCGCGGGGCACGAGGACCGGCACGCACCTTTGAAGAGCTACTGCAAGGGATTGCTGTTACCCGGTGAGCGCAAGAGCATTGAGCCGATGGCGGCCCGCCTGGATCCTGAGAACGTCCAGCCAATGCGTCAGTCCCTGCACCATTTGGTGGCCAAAGCACCCTGGAGCGACGAAACCCTGCTCGCCGAAGTGCGCCAGCGGACGTTACCGGCGATGCAGAAGCAAGGGCCAGTGGTGGCCTGGATCGTAGATGACACCGGCTTTCCGAAGAAAGGCATGCATTCGGTGGGAGTCGCACGTCAGTACTGCGGACAAGTAGGGAAACAGGACAACTGTCGGGTTGCGGTGAGTCTGTCGGTGGCGACGTGGAGTTCCAGTCTGCCGATCGCCTATCGCTTGTATCTGCCTAAAGAATGGGCCGAGGATGCCAAGCGGCGGGAAAAGACGGAAGTGCCCAAAGAGGTTGCGTTTCAAACCAAGCCGGACATCGCGCTGGATCAGATCCGTGCGATGATCGCGGCCAACCTGGAGCGTGGTATTGTTCTGGCTGACGCGGCTTACGGCATCAACACCAAGTTTCGCGACGGACTCACCGAACTCGACCTGCAATATGTGGTGGGCGTGCAAAGCTCGATGACGGTCTGGGAGCCCGGCAAACAGCCTCTGCCAGCCAAGCCGCGAGGAAAAATGGGGCGACCTCCGCGGCTATTGCAGCGGACCACGGACCATCAACCCGTCTCCGTGAAGCAGTTGGCGATGAGTCTGCCTACCGCTGCCTTTAAGGAAATCAGTTGGCGTGAAGACACAGACCGGAAGTTGCGATCACGCTTTGCCGCCGTTCGAATACGCACGGCTCATCGGGACTACGAGAAAGCCGAACCACACCAGGAGGAATGGTTGCTGATAGAGTGGCCGCGAGCGGAGAAAGAACCCACCAAATATTGGGTATCGACGCTGCCGCCCACCACCAAGCTCAAAGCTTTGGTCAAGATGGCCAAACACCGCTGGATCATCGAACGGGATTATGAGGAGTTGAAGCAAGAGTTAGGGCTGGGGCACTTTGAAGGCCGCAACTGGCGCGGGTTCCACCATCACGCCACGCTGTGCATCGCAGCTTATGGGTTCCTGGTGGCCGAGCGGAACCGTTTTTCCCCCTCTGCCCGCGCCGGTCATCTTGGATTCGTTACCGCCAGGCCAGCACCGGACTTCCACCCACGCGGGTCGCCGCGCACGCCCTGAACGGCATAACCCGCACTCGATCGCGACGATACGAATTATCCTGGCGCGCCTGTTACTACAGCAATTACCTTATTGCCCCTACTGCGGATCTTCTTCTGGCTGAACGTCGGCGTCGAAATCGACTTCATCAATGCAGGTTTGCCGCTGGGAACGTGGCTCGGTGTGCCATGCATCCGCGCGTAACTCGACTCGGCTAAGTCTCTCCACGGCGAGGCAGCGCCAGCCACCCTTTCCTTCTGGCCCTATGGGTAGGCCGCTGTGACTGCTTCCTCCAAACTGATAGAAGAAAGCGTGGAGCCGGCCGGACTTCCGGCCCAACACATGGGGACAAAGCAGTCGCGGTAAGCCATCATAAACTGCCGCCACCGGTTGCCTGCGAGCAGCTGCAAGACAGAGGAGTAAATAGATCTCCCTCACGGCTTGCTCTTTGTCAGGTTGTGGGGTCATATCTCCTCAGAATACGCCGCTCGGGAGAGGGTGAATCCAGCCAATATTTTATGACCCAGTAGTACTAGATCCTGCTTGGTGCCAAGGTACCGTTCCGTTGTCTGCACGGACGCATGGCCCAACAGCAACTGGATCTGTTCCAACTCGCCGCCCGCAGCCCTGCACATCTTCGCGCATGAGCGACGCACGTCATGGGGTGCGATCCCCGGAACTCCAGCCTCAGTCGCGTACC
>DATDGY010000236.1:0-8115 GCA_036521855.1 Candidatus Angelobacter sp. | reverse complement strand
GCCTTCTTGCACCAGGCCCTCGCTTGGGTTAGATCCTCGGCAACACCGCGACCGGCGGCGTACAACTGGCAGAGTCTGTACTGAGCTGCTCCTGCATAGGACGATTGCCGGTAATCCAACTTGGCCACGTCAGCATAGAGGACGGCCGCAACGGGCAGGTCCTGGGGCACTTCTTCGCCCGTCTCATACAGCTTGGCCAGTTTGAACCGACTGCCGTCCAGGTGGCCTTCGAGTTCGCCTTCAATCCGCTTGAGGGCATCCAGCGCCTGGACGTCACCCCTGCTGTCCGCTATCTTCATCCAGGCATACGCCATGTCGAGGTCCGAGGCCGTGCCTTCGCCGTTGTAGTAAGAGATGGCCATGTTGTACGCCCCCTCGGCCGAGCCCAGTTTGGCGGCCTTCCTGTACCAGCGGACGGCCTCGGCTTTGTCACGCGTCACGCCAATGCCACGGGAATACAGGACTCCCAGGCTATTCTGGGCGCCGCCGTTTCCTTGGTCGGCAGCCTTGCGATACCACTCAGCCGCCAGTTCGTCGCTCTGCGGCACGCCCTTTCCACCTTCGTAGGCACGGGCGAGTTCCGCCTGGGCTCCAGCATCGCCGGCCTGAGCTTGCCTCATGAGCTCCGGCAATGAAGGCGAGACGGGCTTTTGAGCCGCGGCGCACATCAACAAGGCCGCGGGAGCTAGAAGCCGCAGAGAAGGGTGGTAGTTCATGGAGCATAAGTTTTAGCACAAGAAATCCCGTTTTGGCATGCTGAAGATCGGCAGTCGCCAAGGGGAAGGTTGAGCTGACGGCCCTGCGCCTTGCCGGCTGAGGCCAGAGATCCCGACAGCTTGCCGGTGCGACTATAATGTGTTTTAGGTTCCGACCGCATTCAGCCCTCAGGCATACCGGGCGATTGCGGCGGCTCCTTGCACAGGCAAGGACGAGGGTTCAACCGGAAACGGCTGGGCCTCCCGTTTGGAAAGGAACCGGAAACGATCTGTCCCTCTCCTTTCCCCCTTGCCAGCTTACAATTCAGAACCGGCCATGCGCCTTCGCGACAAACACGGGCGGGACATCACCGACCTTCGGGTCAGCGTTACCGATCGCTGCAATTATCGTTGCGTCTACTGCCGAACCGGCAATGAAGGCGCGCAGTATTCCGAGCTGCCGTTTGCCGACTACCTGCACCTGGTGCGCATCCTGGTCGGGCTGGGCATTGAAAAAGTCCGCCTCACCGGCGGGGAACCGCTGCTGCGCAAGCGGCTGGTGGATTTTGTGCGCGACGTGGCGGCGTTGCGCACGCTCGACGGCCGGCAGCCCGACATCGCCGTCACCACCAACGGCCACCTGCTCGAAGACTTGGCCGGGCCGCTCAAGCAAGCCGGCTTGCGCCGAGCCACCGTCAGTATGGACGCAGTGGATGCCGAAAAGTTCGCCCGCATCACCCGCGTACCCAATGGATACCCGAACGTGCTGGCCGGGATCCGCGCCGCCAAGCGCGCCGGTCTGGAGCCGGTGAAGGTCAACTGCGTGCTCCTGCGCGGCTTTAACGAAGACCAGATCGTGGAGTTTGCCCGCTTCTCCCGCGACGAAGGCGTAGTAGTGCGCTTCATTGAATTCATGCCGCTCGAGGAAGACCGCGTCTGGTCGCCGGACATCGTGGTCACCATGGACGAAATCCTGGAAAAACTGAACCAGTTCCGGCCGGTGCGTCAGCTGCCGGCCAACACGCTCAGCGAGACCGCGCGCCGCTACACCTTTGACGACGGCAAGGGCGAGATCGGCATCATCGCCCCGGTTTCACATCCCTTCTGCGGACATTGCTCCCGCGTGCGCCTGACATCCGACGGCAAGCTCCGCACCTGCCTCTTTTCTCTCTTCGACCATGACCTGGCCGGCCGCATGCACTCGGGCGCCACCGACCGGGAACTCGAAGATTACGTTCGTACCGTAGTCGACCAGAAAGAAGCGCGTCATCATATCGGCGAAGCGGGATTCATCAAACCTTCGCGCAGTATGGTGCATATCGGCGGCTGATCTTCGAGTTTGCCGGCCGCGTGCGATTCTGGCCGCAAGTCCGCACATTGCCCCCGGTGCTGAGGCCCGAATCTCCTCCAGCAATATCGAATCCCCCGCCGAATCTTGCTGAAAACGCGATAATAGTGCCGTCTTTGACCAGGGCGAAAAACATCCGCCACGGAGACACGGAGACACGAAGAAATGAGACAGTCTGGTCAATGAGCGCTTTTGCCACCAGGAGCAGATGGATTGATCAAGTTTGAAAAGACTCCCACTTGGAAACGTCAAAATTCTCAGTTGGATTGTCGAATTTGCTCCGTGCCTCCGTGTCTCCGTGGTAGGTTTTGGGAAGTACCGTGCTCACACAACAACCCGGCAACGCGTGGGGTGGCTGGGGGACCGACATGACGCTTGCTGTGGAAGTCGCCGGCAAAACTGACGTGGGTTGCGTACGCGAGAACAACGAAGACAACTTCGGTTACGACTCGCGCTACGGCATCTTTGTGGTATGCGACGGCATGGGCGGGCAGGCCGCCGGCGAGGTCGCCAGCAAGATGGGTGTGGACATCCTGCTGGAATACTTTCGCGCCGGGAAGCCGCCCGCGCCGCCTGCGCCCCCTGCGCCGTCAGTAAATCAAACCGGGGTGGAGCAGAACGAAACCGGCAAGAACGGCCCCGATCAGGAGACCAGCCAGCTTCCCGCGGCCGTGTCGGGTGAGGCCGGCTTCCTGACCAGCGCCATCCGTCTGGCCAATCGCAGGATTTATGAGGCCGGCCAGCGTGAAGACGGACGGTCAGGCATGGGTTCGACCATTGTCGCCGCATCCGTACGCGGTAATGCCTTGGTGATTGCCCACGTGGGTGACAGCCGCATTTACCTGGTGCGCCAGGGGGAGATCGAGCAGCTCACCCACGACCATTCGCTGGTGGCCGAACAGGTGCGCCTGGGTTATATCACCCGCGAGCAGGCGGAGACCTCGGAGCTGCAAAACGTGATCCTGCGCGCATTGGGAGCCGAAGCCGATGTCCAGCCCGACGTCGAAGACCTGCTGGCCGTTCCCGGCGATCTTCTGCTGATGACATCCGACGGGCTTACGCGCTACGTCCGCGACCCGGAGATCCTGAACATCGTTACTTCATCGCCCACCCTGGACGCGGCGTGCAGCAAACTGATTCAGGCAGCCAAGGACCGCGGCGGCGACGATAACATTACCTGCCTGCTCCTCAGAATCGTGGAGCGGCCCTGGTACAAGAACATTTTCAGCAAACTGTTTTCCGGAGGACCGCAATGGCAAAACTCTATTTGAAATTTGACCAGTCCGTCTTGAAGGAGGTTCCACTCACCCAAGCGGCCACCACCATCGGCCGTCTCCCGGACAACACTCTGCAGATCGACAACCTGGCCGTCTCCGGCCACCACGCCAAGGTCTATTGGAATGATGGCCACTACGTGATCGAAGACCTGGGTTCGCTCAACGGCACTTACGTCAACAACAAGCGCGTGGGCCAGGCTACGCTCATCCACGGCGACCAGGTGCTGATCGGCAAGCACGTGGTGGAATTCAAGAACGAAGGATCGATGGCCCTGGGCGCTTCCGCTCCCAAGGCCGGCCCGGCTGCGCCCAAGCTCGATGCCACCGTGGTGCTCGACACCAGGAAGGCGCAAGGCATGATCGCGGAAAAAGGCCCGGCGCCCGCCGCGCGCTCCGTCACCGGCGAGCCCGTGCCCTCCAAGGATCGCATCGGCCTGCTCAACGTGCTCGAAGGCAAGACCGACCAGCGGAAATACGTGCTGACCGGCAAGATGACCATGATCGGAAAATCCGACATGGCGACCATCAAGCTCAAGGGCCTCTTCGCGCCCGCCAGCGCCGCTTTGATCAGCAAGCGCGACGGCAAATATTTCATTGCGCCGTCGGAAAAGAGGATCAAGCTGAAGGTCAACGGTGAAGACTCGCCCAACCAGCGCGAGCTGAACCCGGGCGACGTGATCGAGGTGGGGAAGTTCAGGGCGGAGTTCAGCTACCAGGATTAGAGCGGGCCTACAGCGGTTTCCGCCCGACGTGCGCATAACCCTATTGCAGATCCGGAATTGCTATTCGGCATAGGGTGGAGCCCGCGTTTCAGCGCTGCATTTAATCGCGATACATTTTCGGGATCCTTCGACTCGCGCTCGCTCCTAATGAACAAGAAATGCTGGTGTTTTCTTGAGACCTCCTTGCCCTGGGTTTCCTGAACGACCCCGAAGGAGCTAGGCGACCGAGGGGGAGTCGAAGGATCCCGAGGCAGTGTCGTGTGCCATGTTGCTTTAGGGAATTCTCGTCAGGCTGTCTCGTGAGAATGCCTTGACGCCCCCACCCCATCACGCGAAAACCGCGCGCTGGGGACCCCGGAGCCGCATTTAAACGCGAGACATTCTCGGGATCCTTCGACTTCGCGCCCATCACTCGAATGCGGGATACGGTCTTCAGGCGCTCGCTCAGGAAAGCCAGGGATGGGGGTTGGAAGTAATGTCATCACACCGCTCCCGAAACTTGTTCATTGCCGCTTTTAAACCGCAGCACGCGGGTCGGGCGCTAATGATGGCCGCTCGTAAATTCCGATCTCTACTTCGTCCGCTCCAGCACCAGCAGGGTTTGGTCGTCCTGAGCTTCGTTGGGGCCGCGGAAATTAAGCACAGCAGTCAGGGTGTCGCCCAGCGCGTCAGGGTTTTGCAGGTTCTGTTCCACGCGGCTGAGCCCGAACTCTTCGCCTTGCGCATCTTCTGATTCGCTGAGCCCGTCGGTGAAGACGCACAACCGCGATCCCACGGCCAGGTCACGCTCGATGGCATGGAAGCCGGCCCCGGCCATCAGGCCAACCGGCAGGTCGCCGTCGCTGATGCGGGTTTTCATTCCGTTCTCGGTCACGACGGGAGGGACGTGGCCACAGTTGACGATCTTGAGCGCGCCGCTTCTCTCCAGCCGCGCGGCTACCAGGGTCGCGTATTTCTGCCCGGCCACCCGCGAGCACAGAAAGCGGTTGATCGCGGCCACGGCATCCACCAGCGCGGAGCCACTCGAAACCTGGGCATAAAACATCCCGTGAATCACCGAGGCCAGCAGCGCCGCGGAAATGCCTTTGCCGGAGACGTCAGCCACGATCACGGTTACGGCATCCGGAGAGACAAAGACGTCAAAAAAGTCACCGCCCACTTCTTTACAGGGGATGCTGCGCCCGCGCACACGGGCAAAATCGCATTGCATTTCCGACTCCGAGATCAGGCTGCGCTGGATGGAAGCGGCAATCTCCATCTCCTGGCGATATTGCCGGGCCGATTGGTCGGCTTCCATCAGGCGCGCGCTCTCCAGTACCGCGGCGCATTCATTGGCCAGAGCCCGCAACACTTCATGGCTCACTCCGGAAAGATTGCGCGATACGGAGCGGCTGTCGAGATAGAGAACGCCGTCCACCTCCTGGCTCTGCGCGCTACCGGCCAGGCGGCGTTCGCGCAGGGGAATGGCGATCACGGTACGCAGCTCGTTCATCACGATGCTTTCCCGCGCGGCCAGGGCGCTCTGCTGGGTAGCGTCGCCGGCGATGAACTCGGCGGCGGTGGACATGGCGTCGCGCACCACGGAGCGGGTTACGTTGGCGTCCTGAATTAGGACGTTGCCGCTCGAGTCCAGGCCGCAAGCCAGCGCCGTTCCACCGTCCGGCTGCCGGAGATAGACAAAGCCGCGCTCCGCCCGGGTCAGGCGCAAGGCGTAATCCAGCATGTTGCGGAGCACGTCGTTTACGACCACGCCGCTCGAGAGGGTGCGCGCGGCTTCCAGAAAGAGGGTGAGCTTTTCCAATTCGGAACTCACCGAGTCGGTGGAAAACTTGCGCAGCAGAACCTGGGTAGCGCTGGAGACGCCGCTTCCCTCGAGGAAGGTCAGCTTCAGTCCGGAGACACCCAGCGTTATCTCGTCTTTGTCCTTGATCCGGGCGCGCTCCGCGCGCTCGCCGTTCACGAAGGTGCCGTGGCGGCTTCCGGCATCGGCAATGAAGTAGGCTTCTCCTTCGCGTTCCAACCGGGCATGCAGCCGCGAGACGCGAAAGTCAGAGATGGCGGCGTCGCAATCCTCGGCCCGGCCGATGGTGAACGGCCACTTGGCGACCGTGATCCGGCGCCGCTCGGAGGCGTTCTCAATGACAATCGTGATCTCTTTGGGACGAATTGTGGCTGCGCTTGCCATCCATGACCTATGGGTCTGTCAGATGGGCACGTTCCCCCGCTCATCAGAGTAAACCTTCTTGGGGAGACGTTCCAGCGGCAGGTAACTGGTAGGCAGAGTGGCGCGCCGCCACCAAGGTTTCGGCGGCACATGGCGGATAAGGACAAGAGTCCCTAAAATTTTTCTAAATCCCGCGGCGCCGCGGCGTGAATGGCCGGCCGGCGCGGCAGTGTGCGCGTCATGATTCGGCAATCGCTCGGCTGAAATCCACCACGCCGGTGGCCGAAATCCACCAAATTCCCAGAAGGCTGCCGTGGTATCTCCGTGTAACCTCTTGCAAACGCAACGAGTGAGATGCGCTCGGAGTTGGCACTCAAGTTGTACTCTCGCTTGTCTACGCCTGGTGGCGGGTACGTACCCGGACCACAAGCGGTTTCTTTAGCCGTTGTCGTGTCGGTGTGTCGCTGACGAACACTCCTCGTTCGCGAGAATGATGGAGTGTATCCAAAGGCCCGCACCGGCTCGGACGCGCTCAGGACGGGTTCTCGACGGAGCTCGAAAGGCCACGGGGATGCAACCTTCCGCGCCGTCGTGAACCTGACCTGAGTGATGCACGTTGCGGAAGCCGCCGCAATTTCGCTGGCCGCCGCTGACCTTCCAAATCCTTTTTACGCGAGCGGGCAACGCAATCGTGAGTTGCTGGAATCGTACTTAGCCTCAGCTGTTGGGGAGGACTCGAGATGAAATCCGGCTCACTCTGCTTCACACTTGCACTGTTCTGTCTGGCCGCATGCGGCGCCGCGCAGGCGCGCGACATCGTAGTGCCGGCGGGCACGCTCATGACCTGCACCCTCGATGAACCTAAATTTTCTTCGGCCACGGTTAGCGTGGGCGATCCCTTCCTTTGTTATCCGCGCACCATGCAGCAGTTCGGGCAAGTCGTCTTTCCGCGCGGCACCTACCTGGTCGGGCATCTGGAATCCGACAAGGAGCCCGGACACTTCGTGGGCAAGGGCTACCTGAAGCTGGCCTTCGACCGCCTCGGGCTGCCAACGAGCGACCTGCCGTTGACGGCCAAAGTCATTGCCGTCGACGGCTTCAACGTGAACCGTCAGGGTAAGATCATCGGCCACGGCCACGCTACCCGCGACGTAGTGGAATGGATGCTGCCTCCGCTCTGGCCATGGAAGGTGCTTACTCTTCCCGCGCGCGGACCGCGCCCTACGCTCAAAGGCGAGGTGCGTATCACCCTGCGCGTGATGGATGACATCATCGTGCCCCAGACCACCACTCCCGGCTGGCATCGCTTTGGCGAGCCCAGTTCATTCCAGGTTCCCAGCTACCAGTCTGCGCCGCAGCCCCGGGCCGTAGCCGCGGTAAGTTATCAGACCGTCCCAGTAAAGGACGCCGCCGTTGTTCCCCAGATTGCGGCTTCCCAGATGGCAGTTCCGCAGGTCGCGGTTCCGCAAGTCACAGATGTCACCGCGGCGGATCTCGACGCCAACACGCCACTCGTCTCTTACGCTCCGATTGCGGGGTGCCAGCAGGCATCGGCGGCGCCTCAGCTCGCAACCGTTCCGCCGGGCGTTTCTCAGCAGGTCATGATTCAGCCAGTCGTTTCCCAGCAAGCTATGCCTCAGACAGTCACGGCTCAGCCAGTCGTTTCTCGGCAAGTCACGGCTCAGCCAGTAATGGTTCGGCAAGTCATGGCTCAGCCGCGGATGGCCACAGTATCGCGGCTGGCGAATCCGCAACCGAGCCTGAGCAACGCCTGGGCCGCGAACGTCACCCTGTTTGCCTTGGCTGATGGCACGGTCTTTCCCGCCACGCAATACTGGCGGGATCAGGACCAGCTCTGGTATGTCTCCGACGGCCACAAGGGAACTGTCGCCATGAGCAGCATCGATTG
>DATDGY010000235.1:0-5699 GCA_036521855.1 Candidatus Angelobacter sp. | reverse complement strand
CGGCAAGTGCTGTCCTATGGCTTCGGCCTGGAGGTCAGCCGCGGAGGGTTGTACCGGGCGCTGGCGCGCATGGCACACCGCGCAGCACTCACCTATGACGGACTGCTGGAAACCGCGCGGCAAGCTCCCTTCAACGGGATGTTAACGACGGCGAGCGAAGGGGCCATTTTCGCGGGGCCGATGAGGGCCACACCGCGATAGCTCGGTGGCGGTGGCTGGACCCACAACCTGCGGAAATCCGCCGGCCCTATTTCTCCGGGAAATAGGCCTTGGCCGGAATCTCGCAGATCCACAACCACATAGAGGGAACAGTCGCAAAGAGAATCGATCTCTACACACCCACACACACGCGCCGCTGCGGCGGGAAAAATCAAACCATCGCCCTGAGATAGAGTATTGATTTCCGCTGAACCAGAGATCGTTGTGCCCCGGAGAGGATTCGCATTCCCCTCCAGGGCTGAGCTTCTGGGAGCATTCACCTCCCATGGGCCTTCCCGAGAATCCTACACGGCATCTCGAAAAGCAAGGGGCGCGCAGGCGCCGGCGACCGGTGCGCCGGCCGCGGGCGCGGAAGTGTTTGCTGAAGGGATGCGAGCAATGGTTTCATCCGCGGCATGCACGCCAGCGATATTGTGGCGCAACCTGCCAGAAGGAAGCACGGAAATGGGCGCAGAGAAAGGCCGGGCGGACTTGGCGGGCCACGACAGCCGGCAAACAGAAGCGGAACGGGCAAAGCCAGCGCTACCGGGAACGGCGGAAAACCCGCAAACCACCGGAGAAAGAAGCGGTTCCGGAGCCGGCGAGGGTCATCACTAAGAATTTTTTTCGACGCTTGCTGCGACCGGCCTGGCTGTTATGAGTGCTTCGTGCGGCAGCGGCGGAGTCCGCGGCAGCGGTTCTGCTCCCGAGCGTGCCGGCGCGCGATGGAACGCGTGTGGGAACGAGAACGGCGCTGGCGCAGAAGGCGCACCGGGCGCCACCATCACGCTCGCAGCCGCCCCAGGCACGACAACCATGAGTACTGTCACCGCCGCCGAGATGAGCTTGACATATTGATTCCTCCCCGCCGCCGCCTTACATTCAGCCTGTGCTGCGCTGGGCCGAAGAAAGCGTGAAGCTGGACTGCGACGAGATCGGCGAACACTACGGCCGGTACCGCCTTCACCTGCCGGAAGCCGAACGAGCGATGGCGCGGTCGCTGGAGCGCTATGGGCAACTATCGCCCGTGGTGGTGTGCCGGCGGCAGGAACGCTATGAGCTGATCGACGGGTTCAAGCGGTTGGGTGCGGCGCGCCGGCTGGCACAACTCTCGCATCTCTCGGCCCGGTTGCTGGAAGCCGACGAGCGCACTGCCAAAGCCGCCATATATGGGCTGAATCGCGCCGGCGGCCGCACGCGGGAGCTGGAAGAAGCCTGGATCATTCAGGCGCTGGTGCGGGAAGACGGAATGAGCCAAGTCGAAGTGGCGGAGTTATTGGGGCGGCACAAAAGCTGGGTGTGCCGTCGTCTGGCGCTGGTTGAGCGGTTAGGGCCCAAGGCCAAGGACGATCTGCGAGTGGGGCTGTTGTCGCCGACAGCGGCGCGACAGATCGTGCGGTTGCCGGAGGGCAACCAAGCCGAAGTCCTGGACGCGATCCGGCGCGAAGCGTTGACCAGCGCGGAGTTGGCGGGGGTGGTGGATCTCTGGATCGGCTGTGCCGAACGCCGCCAGCAGGAGTATCTCCTCCGGCATCCGCGCGAAGCCTTATCGCAGGCCAATGGAACACTGCCCACGGCGCACGATCCTCGTCTGAGCGAAGACGGAAACCGCGTGTGGAAGCGGGTGGGATTGCTGCTGGATGTGTTGGGCCGCATGGAGGTCTGGCTGGCGCATCATGGCCGCACCGGACTGACTCCCGAAGACCGCGCGATTCTGGCGCCGCGTTTCCAGCGACTGGCGCGCGATGCCGGATCGGTAGCGGCGCTGAGCCAGGACTTCGTCAGTGAACTGGAGCCTCGGTGAAGGAATCCACGCGCAACGAGATCGTCCGGCTGCATTACGGAGGCGCCTCGCAACGCCGGATTGCACGTCTGTTGGGAATCGACCGCAAGAGCGTGGGTCGCGTGTTGGCGGATCACCAGAATCGCCGCACGGGGGCCGCAGAAAAGGAACGCGCCCGCCGGCCCAGCCTGCTGGACCCGTTGGCGGATCAGATTGCGCAACTGCTCGAGCGCTATCCCAATCTGACCGCGGTGCGATTGCATGAAGAGCTATGCCGGCTGGGTTTCACCGGCCACTACACCATCGTGCGCGAGCGGCTGCGCGTGCTGCGGCCGCATCTGCCCAAAGCACCAGTGAAGCGATTTGAGACGGCTGCGGGATTGCAAGCCCAGATGGATTATTCCCCTTACGACATCGCTTTCACGGCGGAAGGCCGACGCCGGGTGCATGCCTTCAGTTACCTGCTGGCTTACTCGCGCCGCCAGTACCTGCGCTTTGTAGAGACACAGGACTTTGCCACCACCATCCGGGAACACATTCGGGCTTTTGAATATTTTGGTGGATTGGCTGCCACCTGCCTCTACGACAACATGAAAGTCGTGGTAACCGGCTACGATGGCGACCAGCCGATCTATAACACCCGGTTTCTGGCCTTCGCCACGCACTACGGTTTTCAACCCTGGGCTTGCCGTCCGCGCCGCCCGCAAACCAAGGGTAAAATCGAGCGACCCTTTGCCTATATAGAAGGCAATCTACTCAATGGCCGTACGTTCACTTCCCTGGAACACTTGAATGAGGTCGCGGCGCAATGGCTGGCCCACACCGCCGATGTGCGCTTCCATCAGGAAATCAAAGCGCGGCCGATCGATCGGTTCCAGGAGGAACAAGCGCACCTGCTGAGTCTGCCCGCACAACCGTACGATACGGCTCAGGTTCTGTACCGGACCGTGAACAGTGAAGGGCATGTGCTGTATCGGCAGAACTTCTACTCCGTGCCCTGGCAGCGGATTGGCGAGTTGCTGCCGGTGCGCATCACCGAGAAGGAATTGATCCTCTATGGACCGGATATCCGGGAGATCGCCCGCCATCCCCTGTACCCCTCCGGAATCACCGGCGAGAAGCATACGCTGCCGGAGCACGCGCCCGGACGCGATCATCAGCAGAAATACGAACTGCTGAAGGAGCGCTTCGCCGAGTTCGGAGCGGATGGAGTTTTGTTCCTGGAGGAACTGGTGCGCACGCGCCGCTGCGGAAAGAATGAGGCCGCGCGCGTGCTGGGACTGCTGGCCACCTACCATCGCGAAGACCTGGCGCGGGCGCTGGAACGCGCCATCCGTTATCGTGCGTTCTCCTGGAGCGCGGTGGAACGGATTCTGGCGGCGCAGGCGCGCCCGCGCTCGGTGCAGGAAGCGCTCGTCACCGAAGCGCAGGAACAACTCGCGGAGATCCTCCGCCAAGCTCCTTTATCGGCTCGTCCCACAGCAGAATATCAGGCGCTGCTGGAAGAAGCGGAAACCCGTCATGAAAAAGACGACGACGATCCCCACGACCCCACTGCGTGATCAGTGCTTACGCCACTGCTCCACGCTGGCGATTCCCTTGGAACCAGCGGCCCTGGACGAAGTCCTCTCCCAGGCGGAAAAACAGAGCCTATCTCATCTTCAGTTTCTCGACCTCTTGCTGGGTGCGCAGGCCAATGCCCGCCGCGAACGCTCCATCGCGCGCCGGATTCGAGACGCCCACTTTGCGGAGAGCAAAACCTTGGAGGGCTTCGACTGGAACTTTAATCCCAAAACCTTCGACCGGGTGCAGGTTGAAGAGCTGGCCACGGGAGATTTCATCCGCCGCCGGACCAACCTAGTGATGGTCGGCTGGAGCGGAATCGGCAAGAGTCACATCATGCAGGCTCTGGGGCAGAAAGCCTGCGTCCACGGATATCGCGTGCTGTATCGGACCAGCGCCGAGTTGCTGAGCGATTTGACGGCTTCGCTCGCCGACAAAACGCTTCCCGCGCGGTTGCGCCGTTATGCGAGCCCAGATCTTTTGATCATCGACGAATTTGGGTTCGACCGCATCGAACGCAACGAGTGTGCGCAAGCCGCGCACCTGCTGTACAAAATCATCGCTTCCCGAAATCAGAAGCGCTCCACGGCGCTGGTCACCAATGTCGACTTCGACAAATGGGCAGAGTATCTTTCCGACGGCCCCCTGGCGATGGCCTTCTTGGATCGCCTGATCGAGGGAGCCATCATCCTCAGCCTCAAAGGCAAGTCCTATCGCGCGCCGAAGACGAAACGCTCAGCAGACGACACGCCGGAAAAGTAGCGGCCCACTTTTTGCGCATGACCTCGCCCAGAGCGTAACCGCCGGACTGGCCCCTTTTTACCCGCAAAAATGGACCTCTTTTTCGCCGCCATCGACAGCCCTTGGAATCGCTTTTGCCACGATCCAGATGACGTGCCCAACTATAACCGCAAGAATCAGAAAGCCAAGCAATCCTAGATCCGTGGAGAACTCCAGAAAATCATTATGCGCGTGCGGCACAAAAAGATCGAGCGAACTGGTCTGGAATTTTGGAAACACCGAAGAATAAGTGCCCAGTCCCGTACCGAAAACCGGGTATTCCCGCAGCAAATGCTCACTATCTCGCCATACCGGCAACCGCCCTTCAAGATCCGATCTCGGCCCCTGGGACAGGGTCTCACCAACGGCGCCCACTAGCGGATCGGAGGGTAAAAAGACGAACCCCGCCAACAGAGCGCCTGCGAGGCAAGCCACGCCCAGTCCCCTCTTCAAGCCGCGCAGCCGGGATACGACTGCAAAAGAGAAAAACACGAAGATCCCGCAGAGTGTGGCGAAGAAACCCATCTTCGATAGCGACCTGATCACCACGGCCAGCAGCAGCACGCCGCAGCTAATCGAAGCGCCGGCTTTCACGGCGGATAATGCGGACGAGGAATGCCGATGTGCGCCGAATGCATACAAAGCGTAGGCGATCGTAAAGGGAATCGCCATTTCGAGCAGACCGGCAAAATGGTTTCGATCCACATAACTGCCGTGCGCTATGCCAGACCTCGAATTCGCAGTCTCAAATAGGGCCCAAACTGCCTGGAGCGCCGCAATGGCGATCAGGCAAAAGACCGGCATCCAGTTTCGTACTCGTCCCAGTTGCCAGGCGAGCCACCGAACCACGAGAAACGTAAGCGTGTAGCCCACAATGTTCAACAGGTATTCCACCGTCGCTGACGGAACGGTGGTGAGCGGCGCAAATGAGGGCGGAGTGGTAATGATTCGTAGCCCTTCGAGAAGTCGGACCCGCTCGGGCGAAAGGATTCGCAACATCAAAAGAGGCAATGGAAGTAATTGGAAGAGCGCATAGCAGGGGAACAGCACAATCGCCCAGGCTAGACACCGCGGCAGGGGAGGAGGCGCGGCAGCAGAGCTCGCCGCCGGCCATGCGAAACAGACAACCGCGATGACCGCGACTCCTGCCAGACAAATGTGCCAGGCTTCAACGGACTCGTTGTTGAAAATCGCGTACCCGAGGAAAACTCCGACCAGGCTCAGGCACAAGCATGCTGGAAAACGGCCAGAGTCGTCACGAGTGAACATTTTGCCCTGCTTTGCTACACGAGGAAGATCTCTCGAATGCCCTTGAGATTCGCCTCGTTGCCATGATCAGCAGTAAAAATCGTGGGTTTTTGATCCACGTAAAATA
>DATDGY010000234.1:0-30644 GCA_036521855.1 Candidatus Angelobacter sp. | reverse complement strand
CGCCGGCGAGTGGAAATGAAGCTGGTTTTCTGCGGGACGCCGCAGTTTGCTGTGCCGACGTTGCAGCGGCTGACGGCATCCGGATTTGACGTGCAACTGGTGGTCACCCAGCCCGACAGTCCGCAAGGCCGCGGCATGGAGCTGGCCGCTCCTCCGGTCAAGCAGGCGGCGCAAAAGCTGAACCTGCCCGTCGTCCAGCCGGAAAGAATCAAAAACAATGAAGGCTTTCAGAAACAGCTTGCCGCTCTGGCGCCCGAAGCCATCATCGTAGTCGGATATGGGCGCATCATTCCTCCCTGGATGCTGGCCTTGCCACCGCGCGGAAACATCAACGTTCATGCCTCGCTGTTGCCTAAGTATCGCGGCGCCGCTCCGATTCAATGGGCTATCGCCAACGGAGAGAGCTTTACCGGCGTGACCACCATGCTGTTGAACGAAGGGCTGGATACAGGCGACATTCTTCTGCAAACGGAAACGCCAATCCTTCCCGAAGATACTTCGGTGACTCTGTCGCCGCGATTGGCCGAGTTGGGCGCAGCCTTACTGGTGGAAACCTTGCAAGGTTTGGAAAGAGGAGAGATTCACCCGGTTCCTCAGGACCACGCTCGCGCCTCTCTGGCTCCCATCTTGAAGAAGGAAGACGGGCAGGTCGATTTCCGCCGCGATGCAGCCGGAATTCATAACCGCCTGCGCGGGTTTCAGCCTTGGCCGGGAGCTTACACTCATTTCCGGGGCAAGAACCTGAAGATCATCGCTGCGCGTCCCGCGGAAGGCGTATCCAATCTTTCTCAGGGAGAGTTGCGAATCGACGGCGAGAAACTCCTTGCTGGCTGCGGTCGGGGGACCGTTCTAGAGCTCTTGCAGGTTCAACCGGAAGGCAAGAAGGTCATTTCTGCACGTGAGTTCGTGAGCGGCTACCGCCTTGGCGCGAGCGAACGGTTGGGATGACCTGCTTCTGAAATCCCGAGCCTGAATCTTCGGCCAACGAAACAGCAGCGCGAAACTGGAGCGCATTCGACATCCTCAAGCCAGATCTCTTTCGTGTTCCTTCGCGTCCTTCGTGGCCATAGCGATCCCTCGCTGCGCTTCGGGATTTCAGAAACAGCTACGCTCAGGGATTTCCTACTTGCTCACCTCGAAATTGATCGGGGTTCCGGCTATCACCCTTTGTCCGGCCGGCGGATACTGCCTCACGATGATTTCGGGAGCGCCGAACGAGCTTCCCTCGGTGGCCGGCGCGGCTACACTCCACACTTTACCGACCGTGAATCCTGCTCCTTCCAACGCATCCGTAGTTTCAGAAAGCGTTTTGCCCACGAAGCTAGGCATCACGTAATTCCTGGCGTTGTTCGCAGCAGAGAAAATCAAGTTGATCCTGGGCGAGGTTGCATCGTTGGTGTTGGGTAGCGGATTCTGGGCGACCACGGTGTCAGGCGGGGCCCCGGGAAGGCGCAGCGTGGCCACGGAGCCGACTTCCAAACCGTGGCGGCCGAGATTGACATCGGCTGCATGCTCGCTTTGCCCGATCAGATTGGGGACAGCAGCGCGCTGCGGCCCCAGGCTCTCCGCTACCTGTACCTTCCAACCGCGACGGACGCGCGTATCCGGCGCCGGCACCTGGGAAACTATCCGGCCCCGGGGCACCTGGGGAGTGTAGAAGTGGTTCTCCACCGACAGCACCAGTCCGCTGGCATTGGCAATACGCTCAGCTTGCGCCGATGTCAGGCCGGCCAGCGCCGGCACGCGAACCTCGCGGCCATGAATCGCCAAGCGCATCGACAGGAGTGCCGAGGCGAGAAAGACCAGCAGCAGCACCAGAGCCAGAAGAAAATACCGCAGCAGCTTGCGCAGCACTCAGTGGACCTCCGCGGTCCCGGGACGCCGGGGCGGCGCAATGGCGGCCTTCTTCAGGGGTGTCTGCCCGCGATCGCCGGCTAAACTGAAGGACTCATACCTTCGCGTGGGATCGGCGATCGCGGCACGCATGAAGTCCATCCAGACGGGCAGAGCGGCTTGGCCGCCGGTTTCGTTGTTGCCCAGCGGCTTCTTCTCGTCAAAGCCCACCCACACGCCGCAGGTAATACTGGGTGAGAATCCAATGAACCAGGCGTCGGTGTAGTCGTTGGTGGTGCCGGTCTTACCCGCCAAAGGATGATTGAGCTTGCGTGCCGCCGCGCCGGTCCCGTGCTGGACCACGCCCTCGAGAAGTGAAACCATGGTCCGCGCCGTGTGTGAGCTGACAACATCTTTGGCGTCCGGGAAATCCTCTTCCAACACGTGGCCCTCGTAATCGGTAACCTTGCTGATATAACGCGGTTCAATGCGGATGCCGTCATTGGGAAATACAGTGAACGCGGCGGTCTGCTCGTAGAGAGTCAGGTCGGCCGCACCCAAGGCCACTGGCAGGACCAGCGGAATGGGCGACGTGATCCCGAAGCGACGGGCATACTCGGCGACCGAGGCCATGCCGGCCCGCTGCGCCAGTTTGACGGCGGGAATGTTGCGCGACTCCGCCAGCGCTCTCCGCAAAGTAATGTTGCCTTCAAAGCGGTGGTCAAAATTGTGCGGAGTATATGGCGTGCCATTGCTGTTGAAGGTGGCAGGCTCGTCCAGGATGCGATCGTCGGGATCGGCGCCCTGGTCAATGACGGCGGTAAATACGAAGGGCTTGAAAGAAGATCCAACCTGGCGCTGCGCCTGCGTGGCACGGTTGAATTTGGACTGGTCAAAATCGCGCCCGCCGACCATGGCTTGAATGTCTCCGGTTGCGTTATCGATCGCCAGCAGCGCGCCCTGTGCGCCGGAGTCCTGCTCGAGCGTCACCCGCGCGGAACCGTCGGCGCCAAGCGACAGAACTTTGACGTAGACAAGATCGCCCAGCTTCAAAAGATTCCTGGCCAGCTTCTTGCGTGTCCAGGCCAGCTCAACCGGACCCAAGGAGGCGCTGTAACTGCCAAATCTGACCTTGGCAAATTGCAGCCCCACATCCACCACCAGCGCGTGCAAGTAGCTGCCGGGCGAGACCGGCTGGTCCCAATCAGGATCATGATAGTTGCTGAGCGTCTCACCGGCGGCGATTACGTTTTTGAGATCATCCTTCCAGCCGTGGCGGCGCTCATAGGCAGCCAAACCGTCCATCACGGCCTGGGTACCGGCGCGCTGGAGATCGAGATCAAGCGTGGTATAGACGCGCAACCCGCCTTCGTGCACCTGGTCAGAGCCATATTTTTTCTCGAGGGATCTCCGGACTTCCTCCACGAAGTAGGGCGCCGGGGAGTTCTCCGCGCGAATGTTCAATCGCAGCGGCGCAGCTTTAGCCCGGGCAGCCTCTTCCGCCGTGATCTTGCCGTCTTCCAGCATGTTGTTGATGACCAGGTTGCGGCGCTTGAGGGCGCGCTCGGGATAGTTCACCGGAGAGTAAAACGCAGGCGCTTTGGGCAGGCCGGCCAGCAAAGCGGCTTCTTCGAGCTTTAACTCTTTGGCATGCTTGTGGAAGTAATACTCGGCGCCGGCTTCGAATCCATAAACGCTGTGGCCGAGGAAGATTTGGTTGGCGTACAAGGTAAAGATCTGCTGCTTGGTAAAGTGCCTCTCGATCTGCAGGGCCAGCATGGTTTCCTGGATCTTCCGGCCGAACTGGCGTTCGGGCGAGAGGAACAGGTTGCGCGAAAGCTGCATGGTCAGCGTGGAAGCGCCCTGCGCCCGCGATCCCGAGGATAAATCACGATAGGTGGCGCCCAGAACCCGCCAGAAGTTGATGCCCCAATGGCTTTCAAAGTTCTTGTCTTCCGTGGACAGGATGGCGTCGCGCAGCACGCGCGGGAAACCGGCATAGTCGACCAGGACGCGCCGCTGCAGCGCAAACGAACCGATCACTTTTCCTTGACGGTCATACAATTCGGTGATGGTGCTGGGACGGTAGCGTTCAAGATCGGCGATCTGCGGCAGGTCCGTCGAGTAGACAATGAGCAGCCCTGCCAGCGTTCCCAGCAACGCGGAGGCCAGCACAAGAATCCCGAACACAACGCGCGCAACCAGCTTGTTGCCGGCCACGTGAAACGACGGGAGCGCTGCGTACAAAAACTTCATGGGAGGAGGATAAAGCTAGGCCAGAATAGCATGATTCCGGCTCCGGCCGTTCTCTGGCCTAAAACGAAAGAGCGCGCCCAGATGGACGCGCTCTTCGTGCCAAAAACGTCGTTTAGCTCTTGGGAGCTTTGGTTTTGAGTACCTCGATTGCGCGATGCAACTGGTCGTCTTCTTTGGGCTGAGTCTTCTGGGGCTCACTTGGGGAGTTGCTGTCATCGTCGTCGGGAAGAGCCGCCGCCAAGTCATCGCTGGAAGCAACCTGGATGTTGGGAGTGATTCCGGTGTCCTGAATGACCTTGCCCTTAGGCGTATAGTACTTGGCCACGGAAAGGATCAGGGCCGACCCATCCGGCACCTCGATCAGCTTCTGCACGGACCCATCGCCGAAGGTCTTGTCGCCGACTACGTCGCCCCGGCTGTTGTCGAGAATGGCGGCCGCCACAATCTCAGCAGCGCCGGACGTCCCGCGATTCACCAGCACAGCCACCGGCAGGTCGGTGATCTTCTTCTGCGGGTCGGCGTTGAAAGTGACTTTTTCAAACTTCTGGCCCTGAAGGTAGGTAATCAGACCATTGCCCAGAAACAGGTTGGCCACGGCCACACCTTCTTCTTCGTCGCCCTCAGAATCGTTGCGCAGATCCAGCACCAGCTTCTTGGCGCCATCCTTCTGCAGCGACTTGATCTTATTGGCAACCTCTTGCGCTTTGCCCTTGGTCAGAACGTCGGCCTTGATGTAACCAACGCTGTCCGCTAGCTCCTGTTCCTTGACCGGCGGCGCGTTTTCGATCTCGCGCACAATCGTCATCTTCTGCGGCTCGATCTTGCGTGCGCGAATCACGGCCGCGTCCAGACGCGACCCAGGCTCACCGCTCAACCGGCGTCTTATTTCGGCCAGGGACATTTCATGGGTGCTCTGGCCGTCCACAAACTCCAGGATGTCGCCGGCGGTCACGCCGGCCTTGTCCGCGGGGCCGCCCGGGATTACCGAAACTACTGCGGCATAGCCAAACCGTTTGGAAACAGTCGCGCCGATATTGGCTTTCCCGTTGGCCTTGGCCTCCTTGTAGGCCTTGTACTCCGCCGGACTGAGATAGCTGGAGTCCGCGTCCAGCGACTCAAGCAGCCCATGCAGGGCGCCGCTGGTCACCGAATTGATGTTTGGCTCTTCCACGTATTCCGTGCGAATGCGGTGCAGGACCTCACTATAGACCTGCATGTGGCTGTATACGCCGTCACTGTTATTGTCATTGTTGCTGTAGGCGTGAACACCCAAGCCGCTGACCAGGACAAAAATAATGGTCAGCATGGAGGCAGTAAGAAGAAGAACTTGCAGCTTTTTTGACATCGAAGACCCTTGTTTACCTAAAGACGTTTCCTTAAAGACGAAAAAACACTCAAAAGGTGAGTGACCTCTACCATTATAGCCATTTTTGGGAATGCAGCTCAGGTTTCTGGAACCGCGGAGAATCTTCGGTGCTAGACCGCCGAACGCCTGCCGCCCAGAATGCCCAGAATCTCCCGCAGGCCCTGTCGCACTTGTTTCAGCTCCGTGCGCCCGCCCGCGGGAAGGGCAAACGGCAAGGGCTTTTGCTTTCCCTTCACTTCGTCCCGCAGGTGCTGGCGGGCTCCGGGAATGGTGAAACCTTCTTCATACAGCAGTCTCTTAATACGGAGTACGTTTTCCACGTCCGGACGGCGGTAGGTGCGCTGGCCGGTGCTGCTCTTGGGAGGTTTCAGTTGCGGGAATTCACTCTCCCAGAAGCGCAGGACGTAACTGGGCAGCCCGCACAAGCGGCTGACCTCGCCGATGCGAAAGTAGATCTTGTCGGGAATGATAACTTCGCCCGATGATTGTTTGCGCGCAGTGTGCTTTGCGACTTTATGCATGGTCCAAGGGACGAAGCTGCCTTGAGCGGATATTAAGTCCGATCCCGCAGCGCGTCAACCTGGAAAATGCCTGGCGCGTGGAAGTCCGCGCCGTTACAGGTTTAGCGCACAGGCTGTAGAGATGCGGGTTTAAGGCATCATTTTTGCACAGCATGGGTTATGCTTTGCCTTAGATGGCACATGGAAGCCCGAAAGCGCGCAGCCAGGCGGCCTTGACGGAACTGGAAAATCTGCGCGGCCAATTCAAACAGCAGGTTGCCGCGGCCCGCCGGCCGGCGGTGTTTGCTTCCCGCATCGGCGTTGTGCTTTCGGGCGGCGGAGCGCGGGGCGCCTATGAAGCCGGCGCGCTCATGGCTTTCCAGGACGCGGAAGTTCCCACGCACGTGATTACCGCAACTTCCGTCGGCAGCATTAATGCCGCTTCTTTTGCGGCCCAGGCGGACGGATTCGTCGGCAAGGCCGATCACCTGGTGCAGTCGTGGATCGAGCTGACGCCGGCCACACTGGGCATTGACTGGTCACGCTACATTTTTTTGCTGGCCGGACTGGTGGCGGCTTCGGCGGGCATTGGCAACTTCATCTGGGAATGGCTAAAAGAACACGGCATCTACCTGCACGCGCATCATCCCAAGATCACGTGGTTGGCGTTGGCGTCCGCCGGCATCGTCATCCTGTTCTTTTCCGACAGGCTCTCCTACATCGGATACGTGGCCTTGAACCGCTTTCGCCGGAGGCGCTGGGAGGCAGACGGCCGCAAGACTTTGATCTCGCTGGTCGCCAATCTACTGGTTCTTAGTTTTCTGGTCTTGTTTCTGGGGTTCACCCACCTGCACCTGATGAGCCCGGAGGAGGGCAAGACACTGGAGTTCAGCGCGCCCCTACCGCTGATTCTGGCTGCCCTCATGATTTGGGGCATATATCGTCTCTTGCGCGAGCCGCTTAGCCGGCTGAGCCATCGCTTTCTGCGTTTGCCGCTGCGCACCGGGCTGTTCGCGAACTTTGAGCGCACCAAGTTCCTGCGTGCACGCATTCCCCAGGACAAGCTGCGCAACTCTGCCATCCACGTCATCATGACTGCCACGGACATTCAGCACGCTACCGGGAGGTTTTTCTCGAACGTCCCGGTGGAAGTGCTGGCGGCAGATGCCGGCGTCAATCAGGATTTTGTGCGCCGGGAGGTGGAGCAGCCGCCTGACCTGGTGCAGGCCGCGGTAGCCTCCTCTTCTTATACGTTCGCCTACGAAGCTGTGCCGATGGATGGCCGGCTCTGGACCGACGGCGGCATCATCACCAACGAGCCTATCCTGCCCGCGCTACGGCTGGGCGCTGACGTGCTGTTCCTGGTATTGCTGACGCCGCTGGAAGGAGGCGACGACTCCGGTTCCATCAAGACCTTCCTCGATGTCGGAGTGCATGCCGTGGACATCCTGATCTCCAAGAATTTCAAGTCGGACATTACTCTGCTGAACAACATCAACGGGCTCTGCTCGGTCTACGCCGCTGAACTGGGTGTGAAACCCGAGCAACTGGAACTGGAGATCGGCACGCAGCGTTACCGGTACGTAAAGGCCTTCAGCATCGCCCCGCAAAGCCCCTTGCCCGCACTGGCCCTGGACTTTGACGGTGAGATCATCGCGCCGGTCATCGTGCAAGGGTATAAGGACGCCGGCAAAGTCATCCTGGAGTTCCTGGAGTATGAGGCTTCGCGCCCGGCCCGCGAATCGCGTCGCGTGGTCCACTTGGCGGCTGAGCGGATGGAGGGCAACTTCAGGCTGACTACGCCAAATTGAGGGCACGATGATGCATTGCGTCTTTAACGGGCGAGGGCTACAGTGTCTTCAGCGACAACCGGGCTGCAACCGTTGTGCATCCAACAACACACGTTCATCGGGATAGGAGAGTTTTGCTATGCCTAAACGAGTCGGCGTGTCACTGATGATTTTGGGCTTGGCGTTGACCGGCTTGGGACGGCCACAATCGGTCTTCGGGCAAGAGAAGAGCAGTCAAGAAGCGGGCAGCCAGGAAGGCGTGATTCGCAGCCAGGTGGACCTGGTGTCAATCTATTTCACCGTGCGCGATGACAAGAAACGCCTGGCCAGCGAGCTCCCCCAAGACAAATTCCGGGTGTCCGAAGACGGACGGGAGCAGCCCATCAAATTCTTCGCTCACCATAGCGACGTGGTTCTGAACGTGGGCGTGCTCCTGGATACGGGCACCAACATGGCCTGGATCCTGGGCGAGGAGGCGCAAGCCTCGGCAATGTTCATGAAGCATGTGGTGCGCCCTACCGATCTGGGATTCATTCTGAGCTACGCCTCGCGTGTCGAAACCGTCCAGGTGCCCACGTCCGACACGGCGCTCCTGCAGCAGAAGGTCGATACGATTCGTGCCGGGGGAACCGCCATCGGGCTGCCGGACGAAAGCCCGCCGCCTCCGCCAACGATTGGGCTGCCCGGTGGTGGCGGGACCGTCGGCATCAACGGGCAAGCTTTGAACCTGCACCGCGAAGCTCACCTCTATGACGCCCTTCGGGTCTCCACGCTCCGCTATTTGTCGCACGAGGTGGGACGCAAAGCCGTGGTGATCGTCGCGCTCTCCGGCGATTCCAAGAGCGAGTCCTCCATGGAAGAAGCCCTGGAAGCGCTGCTGGAACATGACGTGATCGCCTACGTCCTGCAGATTTACGATCCTCCCAGCGACCGCACGCATCGAGACCACTGTGATGTGATCCACACCTATGAAAAGGACGACCACGGAGAAGCCGTGCTCAAAAAACTCGCTGAGGCTACCGGCGGGCGCATGCTGGAAGTCCATGGGATGGACAAGCTAGAGGCGGCGCTGGATGAGATCTCCGAAGAGCTGCATCATCAATACAGCCTGGGCTACTATCCTGCCAACAAGAATTGGGACGGCAAGTTCCGCAAGATCCAAATCTCTACGCAGGAGAAAGGCTACAGAGTGTTCGCGCGCAAAGGGTACTACGCGAATCGGCCGGTAGCGGATACCGTGGCGGCGCACCAATAGCTAAGAACATCAATCACAGCGGCAATGAGCTCGTCTACTTGGCTCCGCTGATCGTCGTATAATGCCGTTTCGTCGAACCTCTATGCGGAAACGGAATCTAAGCGAAGCGACGAACATGCGCCTTTGGCACCAACTCGCTACGGCGGGACTTTTGATAACGTCTCATTGCCTGGCGCAGACTGCCGCGGCTTCCGGTGGGCCCAAGGTTGATTCAGGCTCGTCGGAGGAGGTGGCGATCAGCGAGATTATGATCCTCACTCCTAAGCCTTATGACCCCGACCAGGTCGCAGAGGCGAGACGCACAGCCGACGAACTGCGCGCGGCAATCCTTCGTGGCGCCTCGTTCTCCGACGTAGCCAAGGCCCAATCCCAAGGCCCCACGGCCTCATACGGTGGCTTTCTCGGCCGTTTCAAGCGCGGCGAACTTGCGCCCTCCCTGGAGGAGTTGGTTTTTCGCATGAAGGCCGGCGAAATCTCCGAGGTGGTTCGGACGAAGCAGGGCTTCATCATCCTGAAAGTGATGGGCAGGACGGATGCAAGCCTGAGCTCTCCCTTCGCCCTTTTGACTGAACCAACCACTCCCGAACTGAAGAGCTATAGTGAAAAACTGATCGCGAGGATACAGCAGCGCTGGTACCAGTTGATTCCCGCATCTGCACTCGCGCCTAAAATGAAACAGGGCAGCCTCGCGCTCCAGTTCACCATCCGGCGCGACGGGGCACTTACAGAGGCGGCCATTCTCTCCAGTTCTGGGGATACAGACCTTGATGAAGCCGCCATGGCCGCGGTCCGTCAAGCGAGCCCGTTTCCCCGGCTGGACAATGTTACCCCGAAAGATCATGTCACGATTCGCGCCAAGTTCTTTTACAACCCGGAGAAGACAACCGTGGGTCCCAACTGACCTGCGAACCTGAGCAGCAGATTGTCAGCGCGGAGATTCCGCCTTTCCCATCACTTCCTCCCACTCCCGCTGTCCTCTGGCCACCATCGCGGGCAAATCTTCGGCGAGCAGAAAGCGTTCATGAATCAGCTTTTGCGCCGCAGCGGAAAACTTCTCTAGATATTGTTCGCGCGAGGCGTACCTTTCAGCGATCGCGGGCCTGGGATCGCCTGACTGCTTGCGTTCCTGTTCCGTCCGGGCGAAGGGGATGAACGAGCCCAAAAAACTTTCGCGCTGCTGCGGCGCGCCGATGCTGGGATCGCGCAGGTTCCAACCGGTATAGGTCGCCAGTGGGACGTCGAGTTCGGGCAGGCGCACGCCGCCCAGATCGTTGCCGTCAGCATCGCTCTGCGGAACCAGCACGGTAAACGCCGGCCCCACTTGGGGCGGCTCGTTGCTGATGATTCCCTGTGTCCACTGCGGGCCGAAGTCCAGGTGGTAGGCCAGGTTGTATTCATGGGGAAGATTGACGCCGGGAATCGCAGGGAAGGTCCATTTCTCCAGGGGCACCAGCGTGCCGGCAGCGATCTTGGGATAAGTGCTCGGCGGCGGTTGAGTTCCCTTCCTTACCCACTGGTCCATATTGGTGATCAAGGCCCGCCAGAACCACTGAATGGGGTTGGGGTTGTGTCGCTGTTGCGCCGTGTAATCAGGGTTGCCGGGCGTACTCTTCTGCGGAGGAAACACCGCCGAAAAATGTTGCAACCCGGCCAGCAGATACACGCGGACGTTGCTCCCCAGCGTGGCGTCCTTGGCGCCGTCCGCCGAAGTATGTATGAGCGACGCGGCCCGGCCCCAGTATTCGTAGGAAGTATTGGTGAAGAAGATTTTCGGCGCGGTACGCGACTTGGTGGCCGCATCCAGCAGACCGGCGCGGACGCCGGTTGCGGGATCGACTTCAGGCAGATCGGTAAACGGAAAGAGGTCGGTGGGAAAGAAAATGCTGGACATAGGCTGGCTGTCGCGCGACGGCTGGGCGAAGCGATGGTTGAAGCTGCCCCGGCCGGCTCCGGCCACGTGGGCGATCACGCCATCCATCACCCTGCGCCCTTGTTCATCGGCGTTGAAGTCCTGGTAGAGAAAGTGGCGCAGGAAGCGTCCGCTTTGCGAGATCCCGACGGCATACACGCGCGCCACCGGCGCCACCGCCTGCGCATCATGCTTGAGGTACGAAAGGAAGTCGCGCACCGCCGCCATCCCCAGGCCAACCACCATGGGATCCTTGCTGGAATAAACCAGCTCGTAGATCTTGCCGGGGACAAAGCCGCCATTGAGATGGACGAAGCGCGCGTCACGGAAGCTCCATTGGCCGCGAGGAATTGTTTGCCGCGGGCCGTCGCGCGTATCGCGCACGGTTAGGACGTTGCTCGGGCTGTCGGGATTGTCAACGGCATAACTCTTTCCGCCGGCCGGACCCAGCATGATGTGGCCTACGGGCATCTCGTCACGCCCAACTGAGAGCGTGAAATCCGAACGCACCAGGCCATGAATCTCCTGATCGGAAGCGTGCCCAGGATCCTCATTCAGGTGCTGCGCTCGCTGAGCGCGGTCATCGCTCGGGCGTGCGGGCTCAACTGCCGCCACGATTGCCCGGGCCACGGGAGCGTAGAGGCGCAAGTTCTGGTTCTGATCGGCGACGTCAAACTCCCATCCCACCCAGGCCACGGTGTAGCCCTGGCGCATAAGAAACCCGTCTCCAACTTCGTCGGCGGGATTGCCGCCATTTACCAGCCGCAGGATGCCTTTGCCGCCGCGGTTTGAGACTTCGAACAGAACCGCACCGTTGCCGCGATTCATCTCTTTGGGCTTCAGCAGATAAAGGTCGGCGGAGAACTCGACCTCTCCCTGGGCGTTGCGGGCGGCTTTGTCGAGATCCACAATCTGCCGGTTGTGGATGTTCGCGGGATTCACCGCGAAATAAACCCGACCGGTAATCCTCTCGTACGCGCCCGCCGCGCCAAATGCTTTGCCGTCTTGGACGTCGCTGCGGGAAAGGATCTCCACACGAACGACGCGCGCTTGCGCCGCGGCAGCAAGGCAGACAAGGAGCGCCAGGATCAAGGTTGCGCGTAAGCGCAGGAGACGCATGGCCATTTCCTCCGGGGAATAATCATTGACTGCAACACGTTACAAACGTAGCGGGGACGCAAAAGAGGATTCAGCATACCACCGTCGCCAGTCTGTACTACAATCCTGACTCCGATGCCCATGAAAACGTTTCGCCGCGCCCTGCTCTTCACCTGCGTGCTGATTGCTCTGCTGGTGGTGGCAGGCGCGGTGCTGGTCCGCTACTGGATCAACTCCGTGCCGCAACCGGAAACGACCCGGTCCAAACCGGCCGCGACCGCCCTGGTCGATCAACAACCCCTGATCACGGCGCAGAAACTGGCTGCTTTGGCGACTCTTCCAGAAGAACGGGAGTTCGCGCAAAATGCGCTGCGTCTTGCCGATCATGAAGTGGATTTGGCATTCGCGGCGGCGTTGCACCAGGCCACGCAGCATGCCGCTCCCATACCGGCGGCGGCCCGCCCCATCCTGGCCCGCGTTCAGTCCCTGCAAGAGCGGGTGAAGGAAGAGCAGAAGCAGATTTCCCGGCTGAAGGAGCTTGTAGCCAAGGCCGACGAAAATCGCAAACCTTCTTTCGAGCAAAATCTTCAGCTCGCTGACGCAACCTTGGAAGTGGACCAGGAAGATTTGGACGCGGCGAGTCAAGAACTGATACGCGCCGGCGGCGATCCGCGCAGCAAGATACAACAATTACTGGACCAGCATGAAGCCTTGGATCACGAGCAGACGGGCGCAAGCCCGGCGGGAGCGGCGCCCGGCAAGACCGCGCCAGCGCCCCCGGAAGCTGAGGCTCGGACCTTCATTGTGCAGGTCCGCGCCTGGCGGCAATGGACGGCCAAGGAAAAAGCCGTGGCGACCGCGCGCGAGGAGGTACAGGCCCGCCAAGCCCAGCTTGCCCGCGAACATCAGGCCCTGGACGAAGAAACTCGTCCGGATCAACCACCCGAGGCTCCGCACCAACCTGACCAACCTTCTAATGCTCCGGCTAATGCTCCGGCTCAAGCCAACGCGGCCCCGGGCCCCGGTCAGGCCTCACAAGAGCTCTACGCAACGCTTCAGGAGAGGGCCGCGGAGCGGAAGCACCTAGCTGAGTTGGACAAACGGACGGCGGACTTCCAGCAACTCGATGCCCTCTACAAGCAGTGGGAGACTTTGTCCAGCGAACGCGCACAAGAACACCTGAAGGGCGTGATTGAAGGGGCGTGCTGGATCCTGGTTCTGCTCTTGCTTGTGCTCTTTGCCGGCAAGCTGGTTCGCTCTCTGGTAGCACGACTGGCTGCGGACGGCCGGCGCCGGCACACGGTTCGCCCTGTGGCGCGTGTTTCCGTGCAAGTGGTGGGAGTGGTCTTGATCCTGTTGGTGCTCTTTGGCCCGCCCAGTCAGCCGGCCACGGTGCTGGCATTGGCCGGCGCCGGTCTCACCGTGGCCCTCAAAGACTTCATCGTCGGGTTCTTCGGGTGGTTCATCCTGATGGGACCGGGCGGCATTCGTCCGGGCGATTGGGTGGAAATCAACGGCATCGGCGGCGAGGTCGTGGAAGTCGGCCTGTTGCATACCGTCATCCTTGAGACCGGAGACTGGTCAGACGCGGGGCATCCGACGGGTCGTAAGGTGACTTTCGTCAACAGCTTTGCCATCGAGGGCCACTACTTCAATTTCTCCACCACCGGGCAGTGGCTGTGGGACGAGGTTGAAGTGCCTATCCCCGCCGGCGTCGATCCCTATCCCATTGCTGAGGCCGTACACAAGACCGTGGTGGCCGAGACTCAGGCCAACATGCTCCTGGCGCAGCAGGAGTGGCAGCGCGCGGTGCCCGGGCACGTGGGGCGCACCTTCGCTCCGGTTCCGGCCATCATGGTGCGGCCCACAACCCTGGGCGTGAGCGTAATCGTGCGCTACATCACCCGCGCGAACGAACGCCATGAACTACGCTCACGGTTGTTCCATAAGATCGTGGACCTGCTGCGCAAGAACCAGATTGCCGCGCCTCCGCTGGAGAATATCGTGGCAAAATCCGCGGCTACTGAATAACGCCGCACCTCCGGCTCGGTTCTTTGTGCCGGCTTGTCTGTATCCCACCCATGAATGGCCGTTCATTCACCGGTCATTCTTCCCACAATGCTTCCCGAAATGGAAAAGCCTTTAGTGAATCGATTAAATAAATTTATTGAATCGTTTCGCTCGATGTACTAAACTGGCGCGCGATCTGGCGGCGGCTCGCTGTGCTGCTTGAACACCCGCGAATTTCCGCAAGGCGAATCTTCAAGAACCTTCGAGCTGACGGCAGTTTCCCGATGGCTGAAGCGCACGTCCATTCCCCGGGCGTCGCTCCAGAACGACCGCAATTGGAGTTACGAACCGTCAAGGAGGTCATCGATGAAGAAGTCCCTGTTTGTCCTCGCCGCAGGAGCCATGCTCTGCTTGCTTCTGTCTTTGGCAGCTTTCGCGCAAACTATCCCCAACTGGGCTCCGAATACCGCGTATTCCGTCGGCTCGTTGGTGATGTACCAGGGCGTCGAATACAAATGCATCCAGGCTCATACTTCCGAAGTAGGCTGGGAACCGCCGAACGTTCCGGCGCTGTGGCAGCCGGTAAGCGGTTCGCCGAGCCCAACCCCAACTCCGACGCCCACTCCGACCCCGGCGCCGACGCCAACGCCGACGCCGCCTCCGGGTGGTGGAGGCAACTGTGCGCCTCCCTGGAGCGCATCCCAGATTTATACCGGCGGCATGATGGCCAGCGAGAATGGCTTCAACTACACCGCAGCCTTCTGGACGGAAAATCAGAATCCGACTACTCCCGGCAATAGCGGCGCGGCGGGTACCGGCGATCCGTGGGGCCTTCCCGTCCCTTGCTCGACTGGGCCGACGCCGACTCCAACGCCCACACCCAAGCCAACTCCCACGCCAACACCCTTGCCGCCGGGCAGCCTGATCTTCGCCGTCTACAAAGATGTCACGATCAACGCCAACTTTAATACCGGCCTCCAGCAGTCGGCGGTAACCGGCACAGTCCAACCGGTCACCACCGCCATGCCGAACAAGACGCTGATCTGGGCCTTTGCCACCGGAACCTGCGGTGCGGAAAGCTGGGCCGGTATCACGTCAGGTATGGAAGCCACGAACGTTCAGGACTTCGTCAACGCCGGCAAGAACTACATCATCAGCACGGGCGGCGCCGCCGGGACATTCGACTGCCCCAGCGGATCGGCGTTGATCGGCTTCATCAATACCTACAACTCGCCGAACCTGGTCGGTATCGACTTCGACATCGAGGGCGGCCAGTCTCAGCAAGTGATAGACAATCTGATCAACGCGACGATCGCGGCGGAGCAGCAGTTCCCCAATCTCCGATTCGGCTTCACCATCCCCTCCCTCGGCTCCCTCTCAGCCAATCCGATCACGGGCGGGAGCGTGGGCACGACGGTCGTCAACGAGATCAAGCGCCTGAACCTGGGTGGCAACTACGTTGTCAACTTAATGGCGATGGACTACGGCTCCACCAACGCGAACAACTGCGTGGTGGTGAACAACCTGTGCGATATGGGGCAGTCCGCGATTGCCGCTGCGCAGGCCCTCAACCAGCAATCCGGCATCCCCTTTAGCCACATCGGGCTCACCGTGGATATCGGACAGAATGATACCCAGGACGAGGTCACCAGCCTGGCCAACGTCGATACTATATGTAACTTCGTAAAGTCCAACGGCCTGCCCGCTGTACGTTTCTGGTCGTTCGACCGCGACACACCCAACGGAAACGGGGGCGCCAGCACCATGAACGGTAACGGCGACCCAGTCCTCGCCTACAACCACGAGTACATGAGTGCTTGTGGCGTGCAATAACCGATGAACCAGATTGGCGTCGGCGGAAAATCAGCCGCTGACGCCATCGCCCAACCAAGCTGGCTACAAACTTGTTGAGGCAAGCAGCGGTTTCGCCTCAGGCTTTTTTTGGATGACTTCTCCCCTGGATAACACAGGGTGGAGCAGGCCTTCAGGCCTGCGGTAAAGGAATTCAAGAAATAGGCTTCAGCCGCTGAGGTACCCCGTCTAATTTGAACGATGGGATGACTTCTCCCCTGTATAACATAGGGTGGAGCAGGCCTTCAGGCCTGCGGCAAAGGAATTTAAGAAATAGGCTTCAGCCGCTGAGGTACCGCGTCTAATTTGAACGATAGGTTTGCTGAACCAAGCCCATCTTGTCGACCTGCAAGAGGCTCTTCCTTTCAAAGACCTTTGGAGTGACAAAGTGGCGGACTGTTGCGGCTCCTCCATAGAAATAGCCAAAGTTGCAGCGCCTCAGCGGCTGAAGCCGGCAGTTGACAACAGCTTACCGCAGGCCTGAAGGCCTGCTCCACCCTCTGCACGTTCCTCGGCACGTTGGAGATGTCGAGCGGGCAAGGGCCTGAAGGCCTGCTCCACGCAGTCTATGGTGACCACGAAACTGATCTAGTGCTCCTCTGATGCCTTACGCGTGAATCTGCGAGACTTCCGCGGTGCGCTCCAGTTTGTCCCAGGCAAACGGTTTGCCGTCGATGGCGCGCTTCACCGTCTTGAGCAGTACGGCTGAAAAGAGCTGGCGGTAGGAGAAGCGTTGCAGCCACAGGTGCAGGAGCAGCTGCATGTCTTCGCCTTGTCCCTTCTCGCGGCGCTCGAGCAGGAAGGCCAGAGACGAAGCCACAAAATCAATGGCCAGGAAGAGCACGAAGAAGAAGGCCAGCCGCTCGAAGTCGCGGGGGTCGGTGCTTTCCGGATGGAAGTACTTGCTCGCCAGGAACCACAGAGAGCCGAAGATGAACATGATGTCGATGAAAGGAGAGACCAGCGGCAACAGAATCTGGAAGACGATGATGTTGGGCAGGGCAATCCATCCCAAACGGCTGCGCTTGCGCATGGCTGCGCCATGCTTCCACACCGCCTGCAGGATTCCGAAAGACCAGCGGAAGCGTTGCCGCATCAGGCCGTTGGCGGTGGTGGGCGCCTCGGTGAAGGCCAGGGCGCGATCTTCATTCACTACCCGCCAGCCGCGTTCCAGCAGCGACATGGTCAGATCGGCGTCCTCGGCAACGGTGTCGGTGGGATAGCCGCCGGCTGCGCGCACCGCTTTCATCCGCCATGCGCCGATGGCGCCCGGCACCACGCTGACCGCGCCAAAGACGTTGAGAGCGCGGCGCTCAAAATTCTGGCTGGTGATATATTCGAGCGCCTGCCAGCGCGTCCACAGGTTCACGCGGTTGCCGACCTTGGCATTGCCGGCCACGGCGCCCGTCCTTGGATCAGTGAAGTGGGCCACCAGCAGCGAAACGGCGCGGGGCGCAATTACGGTATCGGCGTCAATGCCCACATAGATTTCGTCGTCTGTATGTTCCAGGCCGTAGTTGAGGGCGCTGGCTTTGCCGCCGTTGGCTTTGGTCAGCAGCAATACGCGGCCTTGAGCAATCTCGCCGGGGAATTTGTCGCGAACCACTTCCGCGGTAGCGTCCCGCGAACCATCGTCCACTACGATGGCCCGTAGATGGGGATAGTCAGAGGCCAGTACCGAGCGCACCGTTCGCTCAATGACCTTCTCTTCGTTGTACGCGGGTATGATTACGGTGACGTGAGGCATGAAATCCGGCGCCGCCGGCGGTTCCTGGTTGCGCAAACGATCGAAAGTAGCCAGAGCGCCGATGCCCAGTAGCCGCCCGCTCATCAGGATGTCGCCCAGGAAGAACACCAGCACGATAAAACCCTGGATCCAGGACAACAAGGTGAAGGAAGCGTCATTGAGACGTGCGGACCAGATCTCATTCGGCGCCAGTGGAATCATGGCTTGGTCGCGCGTCTTGCCAATGAGTTCTTCCACCGGGACAATCTGGAACCCGCGCTGCCGCAAACCATCAATGATGGCGGGCAGGGCCTGTACAGTGGCTCTGCGGTCGCCGCCGCCGTCGTGGAGAAGAATGATGTTGCCGCAGTAGAGCGGCGGACGGGATTCGCACCCGGCCGTGGCGGCGCTCTGCGCCTGCTCCATGATCGCAGCCGTAATCTCCCCGGCGGTGCGGCCCTTCTGCCAATCGTTGGGATCAATCTTGGAGCCGACCGTGATGTAATCCAAGCCTTGCACAACTTCCAGGGGCTGGACTTCTTCCGCCACGTCCGGCTCCTCGTCAATGGAGTACGGCGGGCGAAAGTAAAGCGGCTTGATGCCCAGCTTGCTGGCAAACAGCCGTTCGGTCACATTGAGCTCCAGCTTCAAGTAGCTCGCGGAAACATCGCTGATATCGGGATGCGTGAAGGTGTGGTTCCCCACCGCGTTGCCTTCCGCGTAAATTCGCTGGGCCAGGCCGGGAAATTTCTGCATCTCCAGGCCGATCAGAAAGAATGTGGCCTTGGCGTTTTTTTCTTTAAGCACGTCAAGAATCTTGGGCGTGAACTCGGGGGCGGGGCCGTCGTCAAAGGTAATGGCCACCTTCTGGGGCTGCCAACCGAACTGGCCGAGTTGATAGGGCTCGGGAAGGACGGTCATCTTCTGCGAGGTCACCAGTTTGCTGTCCGGATCGATGGTGGTCACGCGCTCTCCGGGGCTGGGCTCACGTTCAATAGAAAGAATCTCGCCGGAACCCTCGCGGTCCACGTCCTGCCCTGGCGGAACACTCGAAAGTTTCTGCGTAGCGCCGGGATCGAGCGGATTGTCCCAGATGGCCCACAAAGAACGGTCTTCCGATCCCAGCCGCCATAGCGCAAAGGTGCGGATGCCAAAGTCCCGCGCCGCCCGCATCTGATTCAGAGCCGTGACCGCGTCCAGGTACCAAACATGATGGCGCGTGCCGTCGTCATCTTCGTAAGCAAAGTGCGGGTTGAGCGAATCCGGGTCGAAGACGATCTGTGATCCGGACTCGCTTGCGTGCAGCCAGGCTTGCTGCACGGTGTTGTCGTCCACCGAAACTACGCGGCCGCTCTTGGGGGATGTAGCCCAATCGTATCCGTAGCTTCCTATCGCGCAGATGATCTTGGTCTTGTCCACCGTTTTCAGGGCCTGCGTGAGGTTAGCGGCGAACCAATCCTGCGCGGCCACGGAACCGGGAGCGCTATCGGGATGGTGCTGATCGTAATTCATGAGGATCAGGCCGTCCGATGCGGCAGCGAGTTGTTGAAGATCGTAATCATCGTCGCCCACGGGCACATTCACGTAGAGCTTCATTCCCCGTGAGTGCAGGTCCTGGCCCAGTTCGGCAATCAAGGCACGCAATCCCGGCTGGGCTTTCGCGGGGATCTCCTCGAAATCAATGGTCGCTCCCTTGAAATGGTCGCTCGCGAGAAACAACAGAAGCTGGGACCGGAAATGGTTGCGGGCCTCAGGATCTTGCAGGAATTGGCCGACATTGGCTACCCATTGCGGGCTAGCCGGATCGTAGTTATTGACCAGCGGAAACACGTCAACGCTAGCCTTCTCTGATTTCAAGAAGGGCATGACGCGGCTGTCCACGGGGTTGACCGCGCTGCCCTGGACCACGCGAAAGAACCGATTGGTCTCGTCAACGCCCTGCAGGTTGCCGTCGGGAGTCAACACGTGCAGCCATTCCGGAAAGAGAAGATCAATTTGAGGATAGTATTCTTTCAGGGAGACGAAGCTGGCCGCGTCCCAGTTGACGTAGTAGGCGGCGCGAATTCCTTCGTCCGCATTGAGCACCACTTGCGACGGAGGCGCCTTGGTTTTGCGGTGGGCGCCTTTGACCTTGGTCTTACGGGAGCGGTCTTTCTCTTTCAATGCGCGCAAATTATGCTTTTGCCCGGGCAATTGCAGGCGCGGTAACGGCTCGGATTCAAAGACGACAGTGATAAGAAAGAAAAGTATCAGCCCGGTGATGATTACACCCAGCACGTTCAAGAGCCGGCGTAAACGCCCCCACCGCTTCTGCTGCGGATCGTAGAAAACCGGTTTCGCCATTGCGGGAATCTGTTGAAAGCATCGTAAGCTGCCGCGCACCGCGGGTCAATTTGAGGCTGGCATTCGGTGATTCCCTAAGGGCCTGATTCCATGACGCGTAACACCATTTGGCTTTCATACCCCAGCTGTACGTTGCCCTTTGGAGAGGCGATGATTGATGTCCCGGGCGCCCCCTTCAGGAGGAACAATCCTGGCCATCCGATAACTCCACGGTTAGTTCCGCTCAGAGCGGCGCCATTGGAAGGCATATTGGCCCCCAGCAGGTCCGCATTCGAGGTAATAGCACCTAACACCGAGGCGCCGGTGCTTGAACCGCTCGACGCGCCACCCGGAGACGATTGGCCGCCTCTTTGCATCTCCAACGGCATGTCGCGCACGTCGGTGGCTGTTCTGACCGACCGCTTGATTGGAGGAGCCAGGGCCACAACAATTGCCGGATTCTGAAACAAGAGCTCTTTCTTATCCTTCAGCAAAATGCGATCAAAGGAAAGCCCGAGTCGCGATTGCTGGTTTTCTTTTGTTGATACCTCCACCTCAGTCACGTGCCCAACCACCTTGGCGTTTCTGGGCACAACAATCTTTCCCTGATAGAGCAAGTCCTGGACCACCGTGCACTCCACGCGGTCGCCGATCTTTGCTTTCTTCGCATACACCGAATTCGTTAACTCGGCCACAATGATTGTTCCAATGCCCGGCCTAAACTCAGCTTGGCTGGCGGGCTCTTTTGCTGTCTTGTCAGCGGAAGGCCCTGCTGACTGGGTCGCAGCTTGGTTGGCTCGATCAGGCTGGGTTGGGCTCCGGCCTGGTTGCGGTTGAGTCTCCTGAGCAGCCAGATACTGAGCCATCGACAACAGGACAAAAAGGGTTAAAGGTCTCATGCCAATCTCCTTGCGATGCCCCCGGGGAACGCTAATCGGCTCGCGGTAACTGTTATGAATAATCCTTGTATTTCCCGAACGCGGGCGTCCGCTTGCGAAGTGGTCTCATCGCAATACTACTACTAGATAAAGAAGGCCAGCCCAGAGGGCTGGCCCGTTGTTCATAGCATTTGGCTTAGAACTGGAACCGTGCGGAGACTTGCATTTGCCGCATGTTGGTTGCAGTGCTGGTGTAGGTGCCAAAGCCCGAGGCCGCCGGGTTGGCCGTCAACGTGTTCAGGAAACCCGAGAGATTCGGGTGATTGAGCGCGTTGAACATTTCCCACCGGAGCTGCAGGTTGGTTTTTTCGGTGATGGAGATTCTTTTGGTAAGGGCCGTGTCCAGATCGGTGAGCCCGTCCAAACGCAGATGGTTGCGTCCGCTGGTGCCTTGGTTTCCAACCAGGGGTTGTGAAAAGTTGCTCACACCGCCAGCTGTGAATGCGCTTGGCTGAAGGGTTAAGGCGTTGCCATTGGCCAACAGGAGACCGCCGCCAAGGAGAAGCGGATCGCTGAAGCCGGGAAGGCTTCCTGCGAGCAGCGTAACCGGGAATCCGGTTTGGGTGGAGAAGATGTTGGTTATGCTCCATCCGTCAAGGACGCGCCGGAAGGCGTGGTTGCTCAAGTTGCGGGCAAACGGTATCTGATACACGTAGTTGGCGACAAACCGCTGGCGCAGGTCGAACTCCGAATTGGCGCGGTTCGCCGAAAGCGGCTGCGTTGGATTGGCGATAGTGGCCGAGTCATTGACCAGCACGCCCAGAGAGTCAGAAACCGTGTCAATGCTGTGACCATAGGTGTAATTGGCATTAAACGTCAGCCAGCTGCCGTACCGCCCGATGGCCTCAAGTTGCAGAGAGTTGTAGCTCGAAGTACCGATGCTCTGCACTTGGGTTACTGTGTTGAACCGAGGATCGATACGGTTGATGGCGGCAAGTCCGGCGTTCCCGGTCTCACCCGCTATAAAGGTTTTGAACGCAAGGGTTCTCGCTAACTGGTCGGCCAAGCTGGTGGCCGGCGCCGGCCGGAGAAGTGGGTTCGTGAGATTCAACGGCATCGTCACCTGCAGGTGGTCATTCTTAGTGCCGATATAGCTGGCCTTGAGAGTGAGCGCCTTGGTTATCTGATGCTCCAGACCAAAGTTCCACTGCTGGTTGCGCGGGTTCTGCAGGTTCTGGGCGACAGCGGAGATGCTGCCGAAGTTGAAGGACGCGGGATTGAAATGGCCGACTGCGGCAAGGGCCGCCGCCTGCGTAGCATCGGTTCCGGCAAGCAGGTTGGCCACCTGACCAGGACTCGGGCTGATCACGGTCAGAGTCGGAATAAATGGCGCCGCAAACCGTAGATTGGTAATCGGGTTCAGGAAGATGTAGTCGTACGCAATGCCGTAGCCGGCGCGCACCACCATTTTTCCCCGCCCCGGGTTCCAGGCTATTCCCACGCGCGGGGCCGAGTTCCAATTGCGATGGAATGCGGTGCCGCCAAGATCCACGCCGCCGAGAGGCCCTAGGCCGAGCACCCCGAGGGGCGTGTGGTTGGTGGGGTCGATATTTGAGATAAGGTTGCTGCCTTCGGAGACGCCCCCGGACGATTCCAGCCGGTAACCCAGGTTCAAGGTGATGGTGGGAGTCACGCGGAAGTCATCCTGGACGAATTCAAAGAAATCCAGGGCAAAGTTGTGGCGATCAGAAGTGCCAACGCGCTGGGCCCAACTCGTCACCGTGCCGGACTGGAATGCCGCAACGTTGGCGTAAGTGATTACTCCGGCAAAGGCCGCGTCAAAGAAGCTGGGCGACTGGTACCGGAAAACGTCGCCACCGAACTTAAAGGTGTGGCGCCCGTGGACCCACGACAGAGTATCGCCGTACTGGAAGACGTTCTGCGTGCGTCCCTGGGGAATAATCTGGTCTGTCCCGAAGGAGTCAAGCCCGCCAATAACAACCTGGGGGCCTTCCGGAAACGTCGAGAACCTGGCAAAGTCAGCGACGCTGCGGCCAAAGCCGGCGCGGAACTGGTTAAGGAGGTTCGTCGAGACTGCCGTCGACCATCCCAGCGACACGGTACGTGCTGTGCCTGTGAATTGCGCACCGACGCCGGGCAGATTGCTACCGATGAAAGTCAGCCCTGGGTTCACTGACGTGTCCGGGTTTTCGCCATAACGGACGAAAAAGCTGTCCTTGCCGCCGCGCAAATTTTGATCAATGCGAACCGACCACGCGTGCCCATTGTCCTGGTTCGGGGCTGGGTTGGCGAGGAGTCCGGTGGCGCTACTCGGTGAGCCCTGGGCATTGAACAAGGCCAGCGAGGATGGGTCCGTAATGCCCGCTGCTTGTGCCGAAGTCATCACGTGCGCTATTCCAACGCCTCCTGAGCCGCGGGTCTTATCCATCTCCCAGTGGCCGAAAAAGTAGGTATGGTCCTTGAAGATCGGGCCGCCAAAAGTGAAGCCACCCTGGTTCTGCGAAAACCTGGGCACGACGCCAGGCGTCCCATCGGGGTTGGTGGGTAGGAAGAAGTCCCGGGCATTGAAGAAGCTGGCCTGATAAAACTCATAGGCCGTGCCGTGAAAACCGTTGGTCCCGCTTTTCGTGATGATCTGTACTTGGGAACCGGAGTTGCGGCCAAATTCGGCGTCGAAATTGTTCGTGATCAGCTTGAACTCCTGCACGCCGTCATAACTGAAGGTGCCAAGGCCGGCTTCTCCCGTGGTCGAGATGTCGCTGGCGATGATGCCGTCCACGGTGATGTTGTTGGCCCGGCCGCGTGAGCCGTTGCTATTGAAGCTGCCCGTTCCCAGAAACGGATTGTCTTTTGAGACGGGCACCGTTCCCGGGGACAGAGTGGCATAAGCCACCGGATCGCGCGCCTGATTCGGCAGCGCCAGCACTTGTTCCGCGCTGAAAGATTCACTGACTTGAGCTGTGGCAACGTCGAGCGTCGGCACCAGGCCGCCTTCAACCGTGACCGTTTCCGAGGTCCCGCCTACGGGCAATTGCGCGGCAACTCGAGTGTTCTCGCCGCTTCGAACGATGACCGTCTCGCTATATTGCTTAAACCCGCTCTTGTTGACGACTAGCGTATAACTACCGATCTCAAGTTGCGGAGCCGAAAACAGGCCGAATTCATTCGTCGGAACGGTACGAACCGCTCCGGTACTTGTGTTTTTGATGGTCACCGTCGCTCCCTGAATCACCGCCCCATTCTGGTCAACTACGGTGCCGCTGAGGTCTCCCGTATTAGCAGCCCAAGCTACCGGAGGTGCCAGCGACACGATCAGAATTGTCGCCAGCAGCCCCGTGACAAGGCGCCACGTCAAATAGCCTTCGCGTTTGCTATTCATTTTTCTCCATTCATGTTGTCAATTTTTGGAAAGGACAAAAGGAAAGGATTTCAAGTTTCGCGCCAACCGAAAGCCAAACGTCCCCGTCGCTTTTCTTTAGAGACAATGGGCAATCAGAGTTCCACAAGTATTGCCCTTAGAATCAACCTTTTAGACGAGCAGTACTAAGGTAATCTATCTGTTTTAGAATTTCTTGATAGCTAAACTTCCAAATTTGGAACTGAATGCTATTCAATCGAAGTCAGCCGTGCCGATTTGGTAGAAGTCACCCGGCCTATGGAATGTAAAGCACAAACCTCGATTGCATTTGTGAATGATCGATTGATTCTTCTCGTCACACGCTGTTTCCGCACGATTGACGGCCATCTGCCTGGTTTTTGCTGATCGTCCACGAAACCGTAGGGCGCTTACCAGGGATTGATACATCGCGCCAGTGTTTGCGTGTTTTCAGTTAGTCTTTCTTGCCGGCGATTAGACAACAGCCCAACCTGCCTTTACACTGGCGCTTCTTCCCCATGAAGGAACTTCTGGAACTCCTGCGGCGGAATCAATGGTTCTTTCTTTTCGCTACTCTGGCCGCATTGGCTCTGCGGCTCTTCTTCGTTTTCGTCTTCCCGCGTGTCGATGGCGACACCTTTGTGTATGGCGATATTGCCCGCCATTGGATGGACCAGGGCATCTATAGCATGACGGCAGACCACGGCGTCCAGCCCACCCTGGTCCGCATGCCCGGCTATCCCGCTTTCCTGGTGCTCATCTTTTCTCTTTTTGGGCGCGAACATTACACAGCGGTAATGATCGCGCAGGCTCTCATTGACACCAACACGTGCCTGGTGATCGCCGCGCTGACGCTGCAACTCATGAATGCCCGCGCCGCCAAGGCCGCTTATCTGTTAAGTGCACTCTGCCCGTTCACCGCCAACTATGTTGCCGCTCCGCTCACGGAAACACTGGCCATCTGTTGCGCCGCTCACTCGCTCTATTACGGTGTGCGCGGCATCATGGGACTGGAGAGCGGGAAGCCTGCGCTCCTGGCCTGGTTCGCTGCCGGTATGTGGACGGCGGCGGGCATTTTGGTGCGTCCCGATGGCGGGATTGTGCTGGTCGCGCTCGGATTGGGTCTGCTGGTTCTGCTGTCCCGTACGCGCGCCCAAATGCGCGTCATCCTGGCCGGCTCGTTGCTCGTGTTCACCAGCCTCGCCCCTTTGCTCCCCTGGACGTTGCGCAACTGGCACACCTTCACGTTTTCGAGCCGCTGACCTCCCCGTATGCCAATAATCCTGAGGAATTTGTGCCGCATGGCTTCATCGACTGGACCAAGAGCTGGATGGCCGACTACGTCTCCGTGCAGGAGATCTACCGGCGCCGCCCCGAAGAGCCGATCGATGCCGGCCTGCTTCCCGAACGCGCTTTCGACTCCCGCCGCGAATACGACCGGACTCATGCGCTGATCGATCTCTACAACCGGGATCTGAATCTGGGGCCGGCATTGGACGCGCAGTTCGAGCAACTGGCGCAGGAACGAATTGGCCACAATCCTTTGCGCTACTACGTCTGGCT
Source organism: Candidatus Angelobacter sp. (assembly GCA_036521855.1). Classification (GTDB taxonomy): domain Bacteria; phylum Acidobacteriota; class Terriglobia; order Terriglobales; family Acidobacteriaceae; genus Angelobacter. The sequence goes on along the minus strand of DATDGY010000234.1, from coordinate 4,890 downwards.
GCCGTTTCTGCGGATCGCCGATATGTGGCTGCGGCCGCGCACCGAACTGATGCCAATAGAATCGCGCTGGTGGGAGTTCTCAGCCCATCCGCTCGAAAGCGCCTTGGCGCTTGTGCTCGCCGGAATCAATCTCTTCTATCTGCTGGCGGCATTCCGTGGCTGGCTGAACTGGAAGCTTGGGCTCTCCGGCGCCATTCTCGTTGGATTCATTGTGTTACGTTCGGCTTTTCTCGGAAGCTTGGAAAATCCCGAATCACGTTATGTCCTGGAGTGTTTCCCGGCGGTCCTCGCGCTGGCCGGCGGGGCTTTCGCCGTGAGATCGGCAGACCTCCAGGAAACCAGGGCGGCTTCGCCCTCAAGCCAATGAAAAAGCCCGCCGGAGTAAACCGGCGGGCCAAGGTAGAGGTTGCGATCTTCTTAGAAGCGGATCACGCCTCCAACGTACAGCGTACGGCCGTTGGCGGAAGTAGTCGCCGGGTTGGCGAATCCCGACCCGAACGAGTTCTGAAGGCCGGCATCTTCCACGTTCGGGTCGATGCTGCTGAAGTTGAAGTGGTTGAAGGCATTGAGCGCAGTCGCGTGCATTTCGAACGTCGCGTGTTCGCCCAGCCTGAAGTTCTTATAAACGGAAAGGTTGACGATGTTGGAGATTGCATCGGTTTGGACGTTGCGCGGCACATTGCCAAACGGCGTGCCGAAAACAGACTGAGCGGCTTTGCCGTTGATGATGAACTTCACATCGTTGTTGGTGACGGTGACAAGCGGACAAGTCCCAACGCCCCGCAAGCAGCCCAGCGTACCAGGACCATTGGTCGGTCCTATCTGCGCATTGAGAGCATTGAAGCTGATCAGCTGCGTCGCAGGTAACGCGCATACCCCTCCGATGTTCCCGAAGAACGAGCATGCGTCACCGGCCATTATGCCCACAGTGTTCGCCGGAGCGTTTACGTTCCCGAAGAACGGGCGGGCCGCCTCGCCTGAGAACGCGCTGGCATAGCCGCCGTCGTAGTAGTTCGGGTTCGTTCCGGTGCAAACGGCGCCGGTTGAACCGCAAGTTGTGAACTGAGCAATGGCTCCGAAAATAGCGCCTTGCTGAGCATTGTAGGGCTGGCCTGAGGCCAGGAGGTAATCTGCCGAAATCGACCAGCCACCCAGCACATGACCCATAAATCCATGCTGCTCCCTGAAGAACGGGAGCTGCTCGACGAACAGGAGGCTCCAAGTCTTGGGGATGTTCAAGCCGGAGATGGCGTATTCCCCGGATGTGGTATTGAACGGGTTTTGCGAGGCAAACACAGTGTTGCCGGCGGTGCCGGTGGAGAAGATTTCGCTCACGTTGTCCATGGTCTTGCTCCAAGTGAACCCCGTGCGCATGGTCAACTGCTTGGCCATGTTGTTGGCGCGGAACTCCACTTGCAGTCCCTCGTAACTGGAGTAGCCGCCATTGTTGCGGGTGCGCAGTACGCCAAAACCGCATTGCTCGCGGCCTACGTCTGTGGGACCCGTGGCAGGAAGAACTCCTACCTGCTGCGTTGCCGCGCAAGGAGTTAGCGAGGAGCCATTGGGGATCAGTTGCGGGAATGTCTGCAACAGACCCGGCTTGGCGGCCGTGCCCAGATAGGGGTTGCCGTCCACCGTCTGGAACAGGTTGGTTCCCTTGTTGCCCACGTAGCGGACTTCAAGAGCTGAGTTCTTGCTCATCTCGCGCTCAAAACCAGCGCTCCACGTGTGCACCTTATCCGGACCAAAGTTCGGGGTGATGTTGGTCTCGTTCTGGGTACGCGGATCAAAGGTGTTGGGTAGGAGGGCTGCGCCCAGCGCGTTGCGGACGTTGGGACCGGTCGGTGTGCCCGGCATCGGGAACGCATTAAGCCCGGTTGTGATTGTCTGCAGGAAGGTCTGCGGCGATGACGTGGATTCATTCAGGAAAATGTTGTAGAACGGCGGGTCATACAGCAGGCGATAGCCGCCACGGATGGTGGTTTTGCCGTGGCCGGTTATGAAGCCGCCCCATTGCGGCGAGTACGCAAACCCGACACTAGGGCCAAAGCTATTCATGACCGCGGGCACCGAAGGATCGGTCCGGACGGAAAGGGGCAGCGACTGCAGCCAGAAAGCGCATGTGCCAGCAGCGACGCAACCCGGAGTGATGTTGGTCTGGTTTTCGCGCGTGGTGGTCACTTGGTTGAACAGATCCGCGGGCGATCCGTAGTACGTCCAGGTGATGCCCAGGTTCAGGGTCAGGTTCTGGCTGATCTTCCAGTCATCGCCTGCGTACAGGAACGTGTCATACTCGCGGAAATCGAGCGTTGGCTGTCCATTGGCGACGATGATGCGATTGGCAACATCGGCGGGTGTGGTGGCCGTACCGAAGAGGAACTGGTCCAAACTGGTAAAGCGGTACGCGCCGTTGATATCAGGCAGGAAGGTGTTAGGCGACCGCTGGTAGGTCCAGTTCACGCCCGCCTTCAGACTGTGCTTGCCGAGCACGTAGTTCCAGTTGTCCTGCGCCTGCCAGGTGTTCACCAGCCGGGCCTGGGGCAGGTTGGTGGCCGGGCCGATGCCCAGACCGCCGCCCTGGAAAGTAATGTTGGTAAAGGCATTCGCAAGGTTTCCTGATACGGGTTCCAAGGAGTTCAGTCCGCCGCCAAACTCCACGTTCAGGCGGCCAAAGCTGAGGCGGGCTTCATTGACCATGCGGGAGCTAAAATTGTGCGTCCAGCTCAGCAACACCGCCTGGCTGAGCGCGGGGACGTTGTAGACCCAGCCGGCGGCTGCGTTGTCGTTGTTGACGAAGCTGTTGCCCCGGTTAAAGATGTAGCGGGCACTAAAGCTGTCGCCGCCAATCTGAAAGTCCGGCCGCACCACCCAGTCGAAACCGTGGAATGGAGTGCCCACTACGCGCGTGACGCCGCCAGTCTGTACGTTGGGGCAACCCGTAGGGACACCGGGAATCGCGAAAGTAGACGTTGTCGGGCTTCTAGGAGTCGGATTGCCGAAGCCAAAGGCATAAGGCCCGAAGTTCTGCAACACAGAAAGCGCCGTAGTGTTGATTCCGGCGCACGCGGCAAGCGTTGCCAAGCCGGCCGGGGTGGGGGTCGTGGAGGCGGTCGTGAAAACCGAGTTGGCGGAGATCAACTGGTTGTCAAAGCCTCCAAAAATGAACGCTTTGTTCTTCAGGATCGGCCCGCCGATGGTGCCGCCGGAGAACTCGTTGTTGCTCCGCGGCGGACCGGTGAACGGGTTGCAAATCAGCGATGATCCAACTGCGCAGGGCGCGCCTCCCGGCTTGTTAGTGTTCTTCTGCGTGTTGCTCAGTGCGTTCAGGTAAGAATTGTTCTCTTCGCCGAAGATGGCGCCGTGCCAGGCGTTGCTGCCGCCTTTGGTGATGACGTTGACCACCGAACCGGAGTTACGTCCGTATTCCGGACCGAAGTTGTTGGTCACGATCACGTACTGGCCCACAAACTCGGGATTCGACACGAATAGGCCGGGACCGCCGACGCTGTTGTCGTTGTTGTTCTGGCCATCAACTTCCTGATCATTGTTGCGGCCGCGCAGACCGTTGCTGGAGAACCCAACACCGTTGGTGTTGGAGAAGTTGTCACTGCGGGTGGCCACCACGCCCGGCACAAACAGCGCTAGGCGGTCCAGACCTTCGTTCTCCTGGATGCCGGCAAAACCGCTTAACGTGGTTCCGCTAAAGGTATTGGTGACCTGGGCCTGGGTGGTGTCGATCAGCGGAGCCGTGGCGTTAACCTCGACCGTAGTGGAGGTCTCGCCCACACTCAGGTGGATGGAGCCCAGCCCAGAGTCCGTGCCCGGTCCTACTGCTACGCCCTTGCTCTCGGACGTCTTGAAACCTTTCCCGGTGATGCTGACGTTATAGGTCCCCACCGGCAGCAAGTTGAGCCGGAAGAGACCCGAGCTGTCAGTGGTCGTGGGGTACACGACACCCGTGTCGATGTTTTTCGCCGATACCTGGGCACCGGAAACAACCGCGCCCTGAGGGTCAACCGCAGTGCCGGAGATCGAGCCTTTCAGCACCTGACCCACAGACGGGATGCACCATGCCAATGCCAAAGCTACCGCGAACACAACCGCGAAATAGCGCAGTCTTGTATTCATTCCTGTTTCTCTCCATTTTGGAATTGGTCGTTAAAAAAATGACAATGGACGGGGGCTTCAAATTCCCCACAACTGAAAACCACATCCCCCCCACTTGTCATCTTTTTGCTTGTTACACAAGAGGCAATCAGAGTTCCACAAGTATTACCTTTAGAACCAGTCGTTTAGATGCATGGTACCAAGGTAATCTATCTGTTTTAGAATTTTCCTCGTGCTCAACTTCCAAATTTGGAATTGAACGCCATTCATCAGAAGTCAGCCGCAACGATTTTGGTAAGAGCTACCAAACCCATGGAAGGTAGGGCTAAAACTTCGATTACGTTTGTGAACTATCGATTTATTCTTCTCATGACATACTGTTTTTCGTCGATTCACCGACCATCCGCTTGCATTTCTGCTGATCGTCCATCGACCGGCAGACTCTTGCCCGCCAATCCGGGTTTCCTTCACCAAATCGGCCCCTCAAACAAAATTCCGGCTGACCTCGGCATGTAGTTCCATGCCGCCTCTTCCAAGCTGGTGCCTCAGTGATGCCAGGCGGACAGGCATGAGCTCGGTTCTTAAGCCGGGATTACCAACTTGTTGTTGATCCCGGGGCGGAAGGAAGTGCGTCGGCAACCTGTCCCTGGGGCTGGTTCATCGATCTCGTCAACCAGGGCCTGGGCGTTTACTGGAGAGCTACTTGACAACCCATAAGACAGGCTTACAATACCCGCAATTCGCGAACCGGCGCCCTGAAAAAGCGCCTGCGTGCCGAATATG
>DATDGY010000233.1:0-58953 GCA_036521855.1 Candidatus Angelobacter sp. | reverse complement strand
ACATCGGCCCGAAAAACCTTACCACTGATGACACTGATAGCACTGATCACGCGATGGTGCGAACAGGAAGATCTGATTAGGAATTCAGTTTCTCTTTGCGCCACGTACAGGCCGGTGATTGGGGCGGGGCCAGTGGGCTTCCACGGTGGTGCCGATGCCGCCACGAGGACGGAACACACCTCTAACCGTCGCCGTCTTCGGCTTAGCGGCGCGGACCACGTCTTCGAGCACCTGGTTGACGATGTTCTCCTGAAAAATTCCCAGGTTGCGGTAGTGCAGAAGGTATTCCTTGACCGACTTGAGTTCCAGGCAGAGCTTGTCGGGCACATAGCGGATTTCCAGCACGCCGAAATCGGGCAAGCCGGTTTTGGGGCAGACCGAGGTGAACTCAGGAACGTCGATGACGATCTCGTAGTCGGGGAACTGGTTGGGCCAGGTATCGATTTCCGGGAAGGCATGGTCCAAGCCGGCCCTGGCATGATGTTCGGTATAGCCGGTGCGATGTGCCATCGCGACTATTGTAGCAACCGCGTTGTTGGGTGACGGAGTTGAGGCGCATGCGCGGCGACAGTGCGGTAACCGCCGGGTCGGTATCGCAGACGGCTTACCATGGCGACGGCGTGTGGCGTGTGTCAAAAGACGAGACGGCTGGCATCGGCGACGGAGGTTTGTATCGGAATGCGAGCCTCAGGCATCTAACGCAAGTGGTTGGCCGGCATCAGCGTTGCTTGCGTGGTTCTCGGACCTGAACGGGCGAGGATTTGTGGGCTGGTTTCCGGCGTGCTTGGTTATACTTAAAAGTTCCCCAGAATGGCAACGCAAAACAACAACGCCGAGCGCAACCGCCTTATAGGCGTCTTGATTGCCCTGCTGGGCGCGGTGGTGCTGTTCTCCGGCTGGGTCAAGCTGCGGGGTGGCGGCAGCGTGCCGGTGCGGGCCGAGAAAGTCACCCGTCAGGACATCTCCAATGTCATCTCCACCAACGGCAAGATCGAGCCGGTGAATAACTTTGAGCAGCACGCGTCGGCGCCGGCCATCGTCAAGCGGGTGCTGGTGCACGAAGGCGACCACGTGAAGGCAGGGCAGCTCCTGCTGCAATTGGACGACGTGGAAGCCCGCTCCCAGGCAGCCCGAGCCCTGGCCCAGCTACGCGGGGCCGAAGCCGATCTTAATGCCGTCCAGTCCGGGGGCACCAACGAAGAAGTGTTGAGCAATCAAGCCGCGCTGGAAAAGGCTCAGACGGAGCGCAACGAGGCCCGCAGGAGCCTGGAAGCCACTGAGACTCTGCAGAAGAACGGCGCCGCATCTGCGGCCGAAGTGCAGGCCGCGCAAGATCGTATGACCAAGGCGAACGCTGACGTGCAGCTTTTGCAACAAAAGCTGAAAGGACGTTACTCTTCGCCGGAGGTGGAAAAAGTTCAGGCGGCGGCCGACGAGGCGCGCGCCGCTTACGCCGCGGCGACGGAACTGGTGAAGAACGCCAACGTGCAAGCGCCGCGATCCGGTACCGTGTACCAGGTCCCGGTCAAGCCCGGGGCCTACGTCCCCAGCGGGACGCTGCTGGTCCAGGTGGCCAACCTGGAGAAAGTCCAGGTGCGCGCCTTCGTGGACGAGCCGGAGATCGGCCGTCTGGCGCCGGGGCAGAAAGTGAACGTGAAGTGGGACGCCCTCCCGGGACGCAGCTGGGAAGGCGTGGTGACACGCGTGCCCACAGTGGTCACCATGGTGGGGACGCGCACGGTGGGTGAGATTACCTGCGAGATCCAGAATGCCGACCGCAAGCTGCTGCCGAACGTGAACGTCAACGTAAGCATCGTAACCGCCGAGCACGCCAACGCGCTTACCATTCCCCGCGAGTCGGTGCATGACCTGGATGGCAAGCGCTTCGTTTATCAGATCCTGGACGACAAGCTTTACTCCCAGGAAGTGCACACGGGAATCACCAGCCTCACTCGCGTGGAAGTGGTGCAAGGGCTGGCCGACGGCGCCCAGGTGGCGTTGAGTGCGATCAACCCGACGACGCTGCACAATGGGATGGAAGTAAAGGTGGTCGAGCGTTGAGGCGTCCGGTAGGTCTGTCCTTCTTTTATGTCTTGACTTGGCTGGCTGTGGCTGCGGCCGGGCCGGCTTCGCGGGCTTGGGCTGATACCGATCCGGAAGCTCTGCTTAGGTCGGGAAACGCGGAGCAGGCCCTGCACGCGCTTAACACCGAAGTCCAGAGCCATCCCAACAACGCTGCGGCTTACAACATGCTCAGCCGGGTTTATTTTCAGCTCGAGCAGTGGGATACGGCGCTGCGCATGGCGGAGAAGTCCGTGGCCCTGGAGCCGCGCAACAGCCTTTACCACCAGTGGCTGGGACGCGCGGCCGGCCGCAAAGCGGAGAACTCCAATCCCTTTACTGCTTTCGGGCTGGCGCGCCGGGTGAAGGTCGAGTTCGAACGCGCCGTTGCCCTGGATGGCGATAATTTCTCCGCTCGCTCCGACCTGACCGAGTACTATCTGGAAGCTCCTGGCTTTCTGGGCGGCGACAAGAACAAGGCCCGGGCGCAAGCCGACGCCGTCGCCGCGCATGACCCGGCGATGGCACAGTATCTCTATGCCAAGGTGGAAGAGAAACAAGGCTCCGGCCGCGCCGAGGAGCTATACAAGAAAGCCATCACCGCCAGCGATAACGCGGCCCGATACTGGGTGGAGCTGGCTTATTACTATCGACGGGCCGGACGGCCGCAGGACATGGAGTCGGCCATCACATCGGCCAGGAGCGCCACCCATCATGACGGCATGCCCGCCTACGATGGCGCCTTTCTCCTGCTGCGCACCGGACACAACTTTCCCGGCGCCATTGAGATGCTCCGCGACTATCTTGATGGCTCGGACTTATCCGAAGAAGGGCCCTCGTTCCATGCGCATTTCCTGCTGGGAGAGTTGCTGGAAAAACAGGGCGAGCGCCAGCATGCCGCTGAGGAATTTCGCGCCGCCCTGGCCATGGCTCCGCAGTTTCGGCCTGCCCGGGATGCGCTGGCCCGCATTTCCCGATAGAATCACGTTTTTCCATCACCCATCTTCCTGCTTGCAAGGTGAAAAATGAAACCTCATGCCCGCGTGGTTGCTGTTGCGTTCTGTTTTCTGGCCTTGGCCGCAAGTCTTCCCGCGCAAGATCAAGGCAAGCCGCTGCCTTTTCGCACCGCCATCGAACTTGCCCTGAGGAACAGTGCGACGAGCAGCTTGAGCCGCGCCGACCTGGAACGCGCCCGAGCCACGGTCACCGAAGCCCACGACCAGTTCGTCCCTTCCATGACGGTGGGCTCCGCGCTGGGCTACTCCAACGGATTCCCTCTCAGCCTAGAAGGTTCCGCGCCTTCGCTCTTCAACGTCAATATCCAGGGGCTTCTGCTCAACGCCGCGCAGCATGATTACGTCAAGGCGGCCAGGAGTGACGCCCAGGCCACTGCGGCACAGAACGCCGACCGGCGTAATGACGTCATCATGGAAACGGCGCTCGACTACATGCAGCTTGATCTTCTCGATTCTTCGCTGGCCGTGCAGAAGGAACAGCAAGAAGCAGCAGCCAAGTTTGAGGACGTCGCCAACCAGCGGGTGCAGGCCGGTCTGGACAGCCCGGTAGAACTCAAGCGGGCCAAACTGGCCGTGGCCAGGACCCGGCTGGACATCGCCCGCACGCGCACTGCGGCCGACGCCCTACGGCTTCGTCTATCTCAGCTCACCGGGCTGCCGGCGAGTGCCATCCAGACTTCCACGGAAACCATTCCCCAACTGCCTTCCGTCTCCCAGGACGATGATCTCGCCGGCCAGGCGGCGAGCAACAATCCTCTGGTCGAGGTGGCCGAGAAGTTTGCCGTGGCCAAAGAATTCCGCGCCAAGGCGGAGCGCAAGCAGTTGTATCCCACGGTGGACCTGGCCGGACAGTATGCCGTGCTGGCCAAATACAACAATTACGCCGAGTTCTTTAAGACCTTCGAACGAAACAACCTGAGCATCGGCGTGGTCATCCGTTTCCCCTTTTTCAACCCGACCTTGCACGCGGCCGCGAACGTCGCCAGATTTGACGCCGTCAAAGCCCGCCAGGAAGTCCGGACTGTGAAGGAGCAAGTCAGCGCGGATACTCTCAAGTTGCAGCGGTCAGTGCAGCAGCTGTTTGCCGCGCGCGACGTGGCCCAACTGGAACATGAACTCGCTGAGTCTGACATCGACACCGCGCATGCCAAGATTGAGTCCGGAGCGGCCTCTCTCAAGGACGAGCAAAACGCGCGCGTCGCCGAGCACGAACGCTATACCGCGTATCTCAGCTCCAGCTTCGATCTCGACAAAGCCCAGGTGCAGCTCTTGCGCCAGACCGGCGCCTTGGAAAACTGGGCCTTGGGGCCCACGCGGTAAGGCATCTCATGTTTAGCCGTCCGCAATCCAATCACCATGTTGAAGGTTGCGGAGGTGTTGTTATGTTGCGGAGATTTTTTCTGGCCGCGAGTCTGGCCACAGCGGTGGGCCTTTGCGCTCAGTCCCAGCCTGGCTCCATGTTTCAAAATCAACCGAGCGCTGTGACTCAGGCCAACTCACCATCCGTGGTGATGGTTCCAGCCAATCCCTATGTCTACGTTGTGGGCGGCGGAAGCTACGGTACCGGACTCTACCTGACGAACCCGGGAACGCTGCCGGTCCAAAACACTGGGATTTCGTTAGCCGGACGCGCCGGCATCAGCCTGGAAACGCCTCTTCAGACAGGCGCGGTTTCGTTCCAGCCAAGTGTGATTCTCGGATCGCCAATTTACGGTGTGGCGCCCGCGGTCGCGACTGGCGGTTATGGCGCTCCGGAGGCGGCCACGGCCGAATCGGGAAGATTGATTAACGATTTGGGACCGTCGTATTACGGCAATGAAGCTGCAGTCGCGTCAGCGCCGCCCCCGCCCAGTCTGGGTGAGGTCGCCGCCCACTATAAGTCGCAGCCTAAGAAAAACGTGCGCACGTTCACCAACGCTGACGCGCATCGCTTGGCCAGCACCATAAAGATTCCCGGCACCCCACCCACGCCAACCGTGCCTTAGGCCGTGATCATGGCTTCAGTGGCGTCACGGACTTGTAGCAGATGAGAGCGTCGTAGGAATCGGCCCAATAGATCAGATTGCTCTCCAGCGCCGAGCGCTTCTGTTGAGAAATGCGGTGTAGCAAGGGCCGGATGGGCCGTAAATCAAAGAGCGTCGCCGAATACTTTGCTTTCTCGCCGAGCAACGCAAAAGCCGGCTCGTTACGGCTTTCGTCTGCGTCGAAGGTTTCTCCCAGCAGAGTTGCCTTACCCCCAGCGCCAAACGCGCCGACATTAAAGGCCTTCCTGCCCTGGACGATAGCAAGCTCCACGACAAAGTTGCCGAGTGTCGAAATGCCTCGGACATCGTACCCACGATGGAGGTGGTTGCGTCCAAAACGAAGCAGCACTTTTTGCGGAGTCCCTGAAGCAGAAGCGCGGCGCAAATGTGTGAGGAATTGCTGCTTCATAAGCAGCTCCCTCTTATTCTGAGCAACCATCTTGGTCTCAGGGCTCAAGCGATTTTCTTCAATTTCCAGAGTGGACAGGAGGCTCTCACGAAGGGACACGTCGTTCAGCGATTCATCCCTGTTCGCTTTGCTTCCTAGTGCCAAGTCGAGCAAGACGGGAGCCATTTCCCTGCGATACCCGTCGTTCGTCATCGAAACCATCCGCTTGAAGCTCTGGTCATCGGGATTGAGCGCTGCCAATTCCCGGATCAGGAATTCCGGCTGGACTTCTTCGATATCGCAGCCCCAGAGCACATTCGTATTGGGATCAGCGAGAGCATGCACCTGCGTTGCTTCCTGTTTCGTCCAAAGACTCTGAATCTCGTGGGCTTTACCGGCCGGCACAAGTTCAAGCTCATACGCGGCCCAAGGACTGACCTCAGCTGCTATGTGGCGGTATCCTTGCTTCCACATCTCGGGCCATAGCTTCCCGAGGAGCGCCGGAATCTCGTTGTCGCCGTGCAGTTCTCCCAGCAGGAAAAAGTCATTGTTCTTGGCTTCTGCAAGGAGGAAGTTCCGGCCCTCGCCTTCCAGGTCGAATTGATAGTTTGCCAGAGCAGCCAGGACGGCCGCGTCAGGTTCGCGCATCCGCTCGTTGACCGTCCCGGCCGACAGCAGAAAAACCGCGCATATGCTAACGATCACCCAAAAGGAGGTCGGCCGCATATTTCCGAATACGGCTCACTCATTCTTTCGGTTGCAAGGAAAAGGGCCGCATTGGCCCGATGGACAGGAGTGTGGAACGCGATCCGCTTTTGCTTTCGCTGCTATGCGCGCGTCGCGGCACATTGGAAACCGAGCGGGCGTACCTTTTCAATTTCTTTGCGACTGGCAGGACATCTGCTATCTTCGCCTGTTCGGGGTCTAGGCTGCACAACCAAAACTCGATGACCACGGAAAACGCCGACGAAAAATCACAACTGCGCGGAAAGTTAGGCCGATTGCCGATCCTGTTTGGTTTTTCGGGAGTGCAGCGCGAGCCTCAGTTCTTGTCTTTCATCGCCAGCAGTGTTTTCTGGAACTCCGGCACCACCACGGCCTGCTCGATGGTCGGCTCGTAGAAGCGGGAAAGTCTCTGGGACATGCGCCCGGCATCGTCTTTATCGCCGGATTTCTGGTAAGCAACGATCAGACGCTGCATGGAGAAGGGGTTCTTGTCGTCGTCCTGGAGGCGGGAGATGGCGTCCTGGTATTTGCCTTGCGCCAGCAGCACTGCTCCTTCTGCGCCGTTATAGGAGAACTGGACCAGTCCGCCGCTGTTGGTGGCGGTTAGGGCTTTGAGTTGCTTCAAGGCAGCAAGGGCGACACTCATGCTTCCATCGTGTACTGCCCTACCGGCGCGCGTGCGCAGAATGATGGCCAGCTCCTGCTCCCGCGCGGCTACGCTCATTTCGTGCGTCTCATGCAGCGTTGCTTCCGCCTTCTTGAGCAGTTCCATGGCCCGCGCGTTGTCTTTCTGATACACGGACATCCTGCGCCAGGCTTCGGCTTCCAGGGCCCCCAGGTCTTTCTCATGGGCCACGCGCGCGGCATCCTGGAAAGCGGCGTCCGCCTTGGCGTAGTCCTGTTCGCGGGCATAGGTAGCGGCGGATTGCAAGGCAAAGCTCACGCTCTCGACGCGCGTGGTCGCCTTCTCGATGGCGGCGGCGTATTCGACTCGTGCCTTGGCTTCCTGGCCCATCACGGCATAGGTATCACCCAGGCCGGCTTGCGATTCGATGAAGGTTGGATCGATCTTCAACGACGCATGGTAGTGCTCCAGGGCTTCGTCAAATCGTCCGGCCATGCGCGAGATCTCCGCCAGCGAGTCCTGCGGGTTGGCTTCGTTGGGAAGCATGGCGGCGTAGCGCTTCATGTTGGCGAAGGCTTGATCGAAATTTCCCAGCCGCGCATAACAGTACGCAGCCTGGTTGAGCGGATCGGCAAAATCAGGATCGATCCGGTTGGCGCGTTCGAACAGAGGGATGGCGCGTTCCGACTGGCGCTGATTTTCCAGCCACAACCCGGCCAGCCAAGCCAGGTGCTTATCTTGCGGATGGCGGTCGAGCGCCGTGTTCATCGCCTGAATGGCGGGGACCCAGCGGCTCTCGCCGGCGTTGGCAATCCAGTCGATGACCAGCTGTTCCTCAGCTCCCGCTGCATTCCTGGTGGCTAGAGCTTTCTCCCGTTCCGCCACCTGCTCCGCCGGGTCGCGCGATAGCATGGCGAGGAAAATATGCGCCAATGCAAACTGCGGATCGGCCTGCGCGGCCTGGCGCCATTCCTGCAGCGCCGCCTCCCAGTGCAGGGTCTCCATCTGGCGGAGCCCGCGCTGAAACGAGGCGCGAGCTTCGGGTGAACTGGTAGTGATCTCGATTCCTGTGTTGGGCTGCTGCGCTTGCGCCGAAACCACAGCCAAAAACGGCGCTATTGCCAGAAGGAGTGCGCGACGAAGATTGCTCATCCCGGGTAGGGTCTCCTAATTAGCTTTCTGAGAAACAAGACGGTTTCCGGCCCACTAGGGCCTACAGGGGAGACTTCGAGGTTCGCATGGCACGCTGGACCCGGCAAGTTACAAAAGGAGAGGACCGCGGGGACACGTTCCACGCGCGAGACGACGCTTGCCTGCTCGCTCCACGCGCGAGACGACGCTTGCCTGCTCGCTCCACGAAGATCGGCCTAGTAGAGCCGGAAGGTCACTTCCGAGGTCGTGCTGTAGGGAATCGGTTGACCGTCCTTGCGTGCAGGCTCAAAGCGCCAAGTCCGCACCGCTTTGACCGCTGAGAGGCCCAGGTCGTCTCGCGAGGCGCTAACAATGCACACGCGCTTCACCAAGCCATCTACACCAACATCGAGAGCGAGTGTCACGGCCCCCATTCACTTTGGCTTTGCGGGCGGCTTCCGTGAATTCAGGCATCGGATGGTAAGTCACCTTCGGTGGAGTGACTCCTGAGGGCAAACCGGGCGGAGGCCAGTTACAAGGTTCTCCAGTCTCGGGATCCGAGAGTGGCGGCTCATGTACCTTGCCTACCTGTGTCGGTAAAGGCGCGGCAACAGGCATTTGGGAAAAGCGAGGCGGGGAATCGGGTGGTGGCAGCGGCATGACCTCGTTCTCCGGACCAAAACTGAACAGGGACCACGCGCTAACCGTTCCCGGACGGTCCTTCTTATCCATCGCCCAGACTCGCCAGCTACCGGGCTGGTTGCCGTAGAAATCGAAGGTGAAGGTCGGATCGTTTACCCTCTCCATGTGGGTGGTTTTGCCGGCCTGCGAAGACCACTGGCCCCAGTAATAATCGAGCTCGATGCCGTAGCCGTCAGCGCCGGGCACTTTCGACCACTCGAAGACGATCCTTCGCGGATACCCATGCAGCCGCGCCCCGTTCGTGGGAGAAAGCTGGACGGGAGCGGGCAAGGTTCCGGAAGGCTGGGAGGGTGATGTTTGCGGGCTTTCCTGGGAATTTGCGCCGATTGTCGCGACCAAGAGAAACAACGGCAAGAGTGTGCGTTTCATGCAATCTTCGTCCTTGAGCAGCAATTCTAACTTTCCGGTGGATTCAAGGAATAGAGGAAAATTTGAATGGCCATGCCCGCGTCCTCGGATTGAGGTGCACGGGAAGCAATGAGATTCACGCGCCAAGTCGCGACGGTTAACAGTTCTTATCATCGCTCCATGCCGTTGAGCTGTAAGGCTTTCCATCAAGAGCCATCGGCGCATATCCCTGAGTAACCAAACTTCCTGCACATTTTTGGGTTGATAGGTGCAACACGGACTTACAATTCCTGAGAGCCACGCAACGAATCTGAAAGCCAAAGTGTCGGCTCTGAGGCAATTCGGGAACGGAGTTTGACCACAAAAGAGGAGCGTTGTCATGCCAGGAAGAAAGATTTCAAATCGGATGAGAAGCGGGATCAACATGGTGATTTTAACTGCCGTGATGTGTTGTCTGCTGACGCTGCCGGCCATGGCGCAAGAGGGGCCACCGCAGTATTCGCCCGGTGACCTCGATCGGATGGTTTCGCGAATTGCTCTCTATCCTGATCCTTTATTGGCGCAGACCCTGGCCGCGGCGACTTTTCCCGACCAGATTCCCGATGCTGCCCGGTGGTCTGACCAGCATCACTATCTTTCCGGCGACGGGCTCGCTCAGGCCATCTCGGCGGACCAGGTGCCATGGGACCCCAGCGTGCAGGCCTTGCTGCCGTTTCCGTCCGTGCTCGACATGATGGCCCGGGACATGCCTTGGACCAGTTCGATCGGCAACGCTTTTCTTGCCCAGCAGCAGGACGTGATGGCGGCGGTACAGAGAATGCGCTACCACGCCCGCGAATTCGGCTATCTGCGCACGGGGCCTGAGGTCATCGTAGGCGGTGGTCCGTACATCACCATCCTGCCGGTGCGCCCCGAGTTTGTAACCGTTCCCTACTATGATCCGGCGGTGGTCTTCGTGGCGCCGCGTCCGGGCTTCTTCGTCGGCGCCGGCATCAGCTTCCGCTTCGGCGTGACCCTGGGTCCGGTGTTTCGTCCCTGGGGTTGGGGCGTGAACCGCATCGGCTGGGGCGAACGCGTGGTTTACATCAACAACGCCCGCTGGGGCCGGACGTGGGTGAATCGCACCACCTATGTTCACCCCTACACCATCCGGCGGGTTGCCGTGGCTCGCGCACCTGACTGGCATGACCATCACGAACTGGTCGGGCGCAGCGAACGTGAGCGCTCCGCCGAACGCTATGGCCACGCGCGCGTGGAGGAACATCACTACGAAGCCCCGCGTCATGCAGAAGCACATCACGACGATCACGGGCACGGCGATGACCACGGCCACGATCACCGCTAAGCAACCCTTATCTATAATTGCGGCGGGCGTCATCATTCGACGCCCGCCGCTGCATTTGTGGTTGAACTTGGTCATGCGCCGGGTACGGGGTTCACCTGCGCAGGTTTCGAACAAGCCCAACCGCCTTCCGGGTGCGTAATATAATCCCGGCCATGCCCCTGCCTGCGAAGTTGCAACAAGCGATCGCTGCCATTCTCAGCCAGCCGGGAGAAACGGAACTGTCACTCCGCCGTGCGGTACTTGAGCGCACGCGGTCGGGCGAAGGCCAGGTACCTGAGGCCCTGCGTGACTACGTGAACAAAATTGCGGACCACCCCTGGACCGTGAGCGACGAAGATTTTGCCCGGCTGCGGGCCGCCGGATACTCGGAAGGTCAACTCTACGAGGTAACTCTGGCCGCCGCCATGGGCGCGGGACTGCAACGCTTTGACGCCGGTCTGCGCGCCCTGGATGAGGCTTCCTGATGCGCCCGGCTTCGCTTGAGCAACCTATCAACCTGAGGCAGAGGATGCGTTTCGTACTGGCTCGCGCGTTCGGCAGGCCGATACCGGGCCCCATCCTGGCTCTCTCCTACCGGCGCAACGCCTGCGGACGGCACCTGGCAGGCTGTGTTCAGGAAGGCCTGCGCGGCGCGCGCGAATGGTCTGTGTGGGAGATTGAACTCTTTGCTGCGCTCGTCTCCAGCTTGAACCACTGCGAGTTTTGTGCAATCTCTCATGCCGCGGTCGCGGTGAGATCTCTGGGAGACTTCGAAAAGGTGAAACGAGCCGTGACCGACTGGCGGACCGCCGATCTCGAACCACGGCTCCGCGCCGCGCTCGCGTTCGTCGAGAAGTTGTCTCTCAATCCAGGCGAGATCGGCCGCGCGGACGTACTGGCAGCGCGTGCAGCCGGCCTCAATGACCTGGCGCTGCGCGAGGTCATCTACGTCTGCTTCATTCTCTCCACCATGGACCGCCTGGCCGATGCCTTTAACTTTCCTCTCCCCGATGCGCCAACCTTGAGGCGTTATGTTTCGATCGCAGTGACCTTCGGTTATCGTAACTTCAGGGGGTAAGACGTTGTTTCGGCGCTTGAAAAATGTGTTAATCTCACGCCGTTGGCGGGCCAACTTGAAACTGACTCAGGAGGAACCTATGCGCTTCAGGGCTCCGGGGACCTGGTTGGTGCTCGCTGTGCTCGGCTCGAGTCTTCTTGCTTCGGGGAAAACCTGGGCGCAGGATGCGTGGAAGCCCGACGCCCGAGTGGGCGATTTCCAATTCAACATTCCCGACGGCTGGAAACGCGTAGAGTCACAGGGCGGTGCGATGCTCGTGCCTAAGAATCTACCTAAAGGCGGAGCCGCGTTCATCGACTTTATCCCGACGCAAGAGCTGCAGGGCGATCTTCGCTCCTGGTTCAACGCCCACTGGGCGGAGTGGCGGAAGCAATTCAAGGTACAGCAAACCGGAGAGATAGAAGCTGAGCATAATCCGCATGGGTTCGACGTGCTGCGGATTGACGCGCGCGTCAACAGCCGGGCCTTGGGATATTCGGAATTTGTCTTCGTCGCGGTCCAGGCACGCAACCGGGTGGCGGGCTATTACTGGGTCAATAACACCGGCTATTACAGCTACCGCGATTCCCTTTCTGACTTCGAACACAGCCTGTTCTTCGGCAAAGGGCCGTCGCCCGCGGGCGAGCCGGCGGCCGCAAAGTCCGGAGTGGCCGCGGGCATGCAAGGCGTGTACATCGGCTACAAGATGCGCGGGATGGCGGGACTCCGCACACATTTCGAGTATCTGACCTTCCTGCCTGATGGCAACGTAGTCCGGCTATTGCCGGAGCAAGGCTTGGACAACTTCGATTTCAAAGACGCCGTAAGAAAGGACCGCGATTACTGCGGTCGCTACCGCGTAAACGGCAACACGATCAAGATTACCTGGGGTGACAACAATACTGAAGTGGCAACACGCGAGGGCACGTCGCTGAAGATCCAGGGTGACAGCTATTTCCCTGTCCCCAGATCTGACGGGTTGAAGCTCAACGGGGCCTATCATCAGGAAGGGACAGCCGCTGCGCCTTATACCATACGCTTCCGTTCCGACGGCAGCTTCACTGAGAATGGCATGCTCAACCTGGTGAACTACCGTGACCAGAAGCAGAATGGCGGCCGTGGAACCTACCGCATCGGTAACAACACCATCACGCTGACTTACGCCGATGGCCGCAAGGTTCCGCTCAGTTTCTACATCTTGAGTCAAGATGCGTCGGGAGCTGTGCCGAACCGCATCCACATCAATACCTACCCTCTGGTGCTCATGCCTTAGGCGGGTATACGATTTTCTACACGGTCAATACGACTCTGAACTCTGCCTTGCCGCTCATCATGCGCGGAGGCCTCGCTGACTTTAGCCAGCGGAAATTTCTCGATCATGGGACGCACGCCGGTAAGCTCAGCGACTCGCAGCGTGTCTTCCGAATCGGCCGATGCGCCCGCGGGCCATCCCTGGATGCTCTTTCTGCCCCAATCAACTGGATGGGTGACCTCAATCCTGTAGCGCGTGGCGTCGATGACCACCATCTTGCCGTTCGCGCCCAGGCCATCGACCTGATTTTCGGTTGGATGTGCCAAGACGCCGGGCGGTTACTTTGAATCTCTGTTAATCCTGGTCTTGAACATTCGCCGCAACGGACGAAATCCGGGGTAGTATTCTGACAATGGCTATCTCACTTCCCGATTGGATTCGAATCAAGAACATCCTGCGCTCAGGCGCTCTGATTCCGCTGCTTTTTCTGCTGTTTCTTTCTCTTCCCGGTTGGCGGCAGCCTTGGGTCGAGGCTTCTCAACCTCGCCCGCGCGAGATCGCTCGGGTTACCTTTACCGTGGCCGGCGACGTAATTCCCCACCAGTCGGTGGTCCAGTCCGCGGCTGCTCAGGAGCAGGCGGCGGCGAAAGACAAGGCCGGGCCCCAGAACGTCGACGCGCCGCCTGACGGTCACGGCGGGTGGGATGTCCTGTTCGCCGGCGTTGCCGACGTCTTCCGTCAAGCCGATTTTGGTTTTGTCAACTTGGAGACTCCGGTAGCGCCGAAGGCTTCCCGGGGATCGAAGCCGTTTCAGTTCGACGCCCCGGTCGTGCTGCTGCAATCTTTGAAGGCCAGCGGGGTGAAGGTGGTTTCCTTCGCCAACAATCACGTCTTCGACCAGGGGCAGGCAGGCTTTGCCGAGACCCAAGACCATCTGCGCGAGCAGGGGTTGCTTTTTGTCGGCGCGGGAGCTACTGCCGAGGATGCATGGAAGCCCGTCATCCTGGAAAAAGACGGGATCAAGATCGGCTGGCTGGGCATGACGCGTTGGCTCAACGGCCATCACAATCCCGCAAAAGACGCTGAGCCCCACGTGGCCTTTCTTCCCTATCCAGGCTCCGGTGACGAGGCAACCGGCCTGAGTGAAGCCGGCCTGCTGGATGCGATCAAGGCGGCGCGCGCTCAGTGTGACCTGCTCCTGATCTCCATTCATTGGGGAGTCGAGTACGCGCCGGACCCGCTGCCTCACGACGTTGAGTTGGCGCATCGCATGCTCGAAGCGGGGGCCGGCATGGTGATCGGCCATCATCCGCATGTGCTGCAACAGGTGGAGACCTATACCACGCAGGACCAGAGGAATGCGGTCATCTTTTTCTCTCTCGGAAATTTTCTGGCCAACCAGTCCCGGACCTACGTGAACGGCCTGATGCCCGACAAGACCGGTGAGCCGCGCGATTCCATCGTAGCCAGGTTCGCGGTGGTCAAGAAGGATTATGGTCCTGGAGGAATTCGCGTTGAGATCAGCAACGTGAACATCTTGCCGGTGTGGATTGAAAACAACCACCTGCTGTTGAAGAACGGCCAGGAAAAAGCGCCGGACATCCGTCCGGTATTCATGGATCGCGAACTGGCGCGTCTGCAGGCCCGGCTGGATGAGCTGGGGCGTTCCGAGTCCGAGCTGACTCCTGTGCAAAAGCGGGAGTGGATTCGCGTCTCCAGCCGGCTGGAACTGCTGAAGCACCGGCGGGAGTTGCTCCTGGCGCGGACTGGCGACGAGTATGTGGCCGCTCCTCCGAACGTTGAACCGGCCGCCAAATGACGACCGCCGGCATCACACACTTGGGTTTACGGACAGCAGGTACTTTCGTTGGCCCGTAGTTTTCGTTGCCCGCGGAGACATGGCACAGTCGCGGCGAAAAAAAGTTTTTCCCGCGGCGGTTAATTTTTTTGACAACGGGTACTACAAACGTGAGTGAAAATCAATGCCTTCAAGTCCTCGTTTCATGCGGGTTCTGCAGGCGTTCCTTTTCAGCAAGTTCTTGCACGCGACGCTTTCTTTGCCGCGCAAGTTGACGCGCGACTTCTAAGGTTGACAAAAACAGTTGAGTAGCTAGAATAACGCCTCGCTTCGAATTTTCCCCAGATGAGTCCAATATCTTCAAGCCGCATCGTCCTGCAAACTGATTTCCCGGAGCTCACCCTGCATGCACGCGGCAAGGTCCGCGATCTGTATAGTTTGAATGGGCAGCTTTTATTTGTCGCCACCGACCGGATTTCCGCCTTCGATTACGTTCTTGCCAGTGGAATCCCGGAAAAAGGGCGGGTACTCACCCAGCTTTCTCTCTTCTGGTTCGATTTTCTGAAGGGGACGGTGAACAGCCATCTGGTGACGGCCCAGGTGGACGAGTACCCTGCGCCACTGAGGAAATACGCGGAACACCTTCGCGGCCGCTCCATGCTGGTCCACAAGGCCCAGATGATCGACGTGGAGTGCGTGGTGCGCGGCTACCTCTCCGGCTCAGGCTGGAAGGATTATCAAAAGACGGGTGCGCTGTGCGGGATCAACTTACCTGCAGGCTTGCGCGATTCGGACAAGCTTCCCGAGCCGATCTTCACGCCCGCTACCAAGGCGATCAGTGGGCATGATGAAAATATTTCGTTTCATGAGATGTGCAAGCGCACGGGCCAGGATCTGGCGGAGAAGCTTCGCGACCTGAGCATCCGCATTTATAAAAAGGCCGCCGACTACGCCGCCGGCCGGGGCATTATCGTCGCCGATACGAAATTTGAATTCGGCCAGACCGCGCACGGCCTGATCCTGGCAGACGAGGTCCTGACTCCCGACTCGTCGCGCTTCTGGCCCGCCGATCGATATCAACCCGGACGATCGCAGGAGTCGTATGACAAGCAGTTTGTTCGTGACTATTTGGAAACGATCAAGTGGAACAAGCAGCCCCCTGCTCCTGCTCTTCCCGACGAAGTGGCCGGCAAGACCAGCGAGAAGTACATACAGGCCTACAGAGTCCTGGCCGGGCGCGAGCTGCCGGCGGGCTGAGCGGTCAGGGACGCCATGAATGCCCTGGACTGGATCATTCTGTTGATCCTGATGATTTCGGCGCTGGTGGCTGCGGCGCAAGGTTTTTTCTTCGAGATCCTTTCGCTGGCGGGCGCCGTAGCCGGGTACCTGCTGGCAGCATGGGGCTGCGGCAGGATCGCGCCGTGGTTTTTGCCGTATGTGAAGTCGCAGCCCTTTGCTGAACTGGCTGGGTTCCTGACGATTTTCTTTGCGGTGGTGGTGTTGTCCGGAGCCATCGCCAGGATCGTGCGATGGATGGTTCATGAGGCCGGGTTCCGCTGGGTAGATCGCTCCCTGGGCGCGGCCTTTGGTTTTGTACGTGGTGCAGTGATCGTAACTGCCGGGCTTCTGGCATTCACGGCTTTTGCTCCCGAATCGCAGGAGCTGGCCGGTTCGCAATTTGCGGGCTTTTTTTTAGTGGCGGGACACGGCGCAAGCTGGCTGGCCCCCTACGACATTCGCCAGAAGTTTCGCGAAGGTGTGGTGAAGCTGCGTCAGAGTACTGGGTCCGGGGCGGCAGGAAAATAGAACAAAAGAACAAAAATGATGAAGCGCAACCGGAAAGTGAGGACCGTGTGAAGGACCAGCTCGAAGCACTCGTAGCACAGATGTACAGCAGCGGTATTCTTTACTCTGAGGCTGTGCGTGAATTTAAGAAGCGCTTCCTCATGAACGTCCTCCAGCAGAACCGGGGTAACCAGTGCAAGGCCGCGCGCGAGCTGGGTATGCACCGGAACACTCTAAGCCGCACCATCGCCGAGCTAAAACTGGATGTGCGCCAGTTCCGCGACGGCGGCCGGCGGCCCGTGCGCAGCGAGAAACCGCTGCCGTTGGAGAAAAAGGCAGCCCGCTGATTTGAAAGCGGCAGCTCTTGCCGGAAATAGCGAATCCAACTCACCATGTCCGTGTCGGTTGCGTCATCGGGAGCGCCCGCTCCTTTCTTCCGCGCCGGGTTTGTCTGGAGCGCGGCGGATGCCTACCTATTCGATATTGACGGTACCCTGCTAAACAGCCGCGACTCTGTGCATTACCAGGCCTTCCATCACGCGGTGCGCAGCGTATGCGGCGCGGAGACCAGCTTCGACGGCCTGCGCGTCCACGGCAATACGGACCCTGGCATTCTCCGCGCAGCCCTGCGTCGCGCCGGCCTTTCCGATCCGCTCATCGACGCGCACTTGCCGCAGATGGTCGAGCAGATGTGTGCTGAGGTGGAACGCAATCGTAGCGACGTGGCGCCGGAGCTGTGCCCGCGAATCCGTGATTTGCTGGCTTACCTGCAGGAACGAGGCAAGTTGCTGGGTGCGGCTTCAGGTAATCTGGAGCCGATCGGCTGGCTGAAGCTGGAAAAGGCAGGATTGAAGCCGGCGTTTGCTTTTGGAGCGTTTTCCTGGCCGCGTGAAACCCGAGCCGAGATATTCGGCCACGGCGTGATGCTGGCGCGGCAGAAACTAGGGCCCGCGGCCTCGGTTTGCGTGTTGGGTGACACGCCTTCCGATATTCAAGCAGCGCGCTCGGTGGGGATTCCCGTGATTGCCCTGGCTACCGGTATTTACTCTTTCACCGATTTGTTGGCATGGTCCCCTGACGCCTGCCTGAATTGCGCTTCGGAACTTCTCGTCACGCTGGTCTAGATCAGCCAGGTGGAGCAGGGCTTCAGCCCTGGAGCAGTCCACCTCAGCGGCTGAAAGCCGGCTCATCAACCAGCTCACCGCAGGCCTGAAGACCTGCTCCACCCGGTGCCTGCGTGGGTACGTGAATGCGGCAGCTCCTATTCCGCCCTCAGCGTGATCGCAGGATCCACCCGCGCCGCGCGCCAAGCCGGTATCCAGCATGCGACTACCGAGACGCCCATCAGCAGGGCAATCACGCCGAGATACGTAATTGGGTCGAGCCGCGAAATGCCAAACAGCAAAGCGGCAATGGCCTGGCTCGCGAGCACCGCTCCACTCAGCCCGATTACGACACCCAGCCCGGCGAGCGTCATTCCCTGACGCACTACCAGGGCGAGGATGTTGCCGCGTGACGCGCCCAGCGCTGAGCGCACCGCCAGTTCACGCATTCGCTCGCTCACGCTGCCGGCGAGCACGCCATAGATGCCTGTGGCGGCGAGCACCAGGCCCACAAGAGCAAATGCCTCAAAGATGATCAACGCAAAATGCCGCTCGGCTGCGGACACGGCGACCAGCCGGTCCATGGTGGCGATGCGTACGATCGGCTGGTCCTTGTCCACGGACCAAATCGCTTTTCTTATGGCTGGGGCAAGCGCTGTCGCGTCGCCGCGGGTGCGGACCACGAGCGAAAGCTCTTCGTCAGCCCAGTACCACTGCGTGGTTGGGAGGTACACCGCATCCACGTCGCTTGCTTCCAACGACACCTGCCTCACATCGCTCACTACGCCGACGATGGTGGCCCAGGGACGGTTAGGACCTACGTCGCAGCGGACACAAACGCGCTTCCCAACGGGTTCCTGGCCGGGAAATTTGCGGCTGGCGAGGGATTGGTTGATCAGCACTACTTTGGGCGCTCCGGCTGTATCGTGTGCGTCCAGGAGACGCCCGCGGCGGATAGGAATGCGCATCGTCTCGAGATAGCCTGGGGTTACGGCGTAGCGAAGCGCGCCTTCACGATCATCGTCTTTGCCGTTGTTGTCCTTCTCGAACTGAATGCCATAGACGTCAAAATCGCCGCTCAGCGGCAACTGGCTGGTAAACCCCGCTGAGGAGACTCCGGGCGCGCGCCGTACCGCTTCCAGCGCCTGCTCAAAAAAGCGCAACCGGTCGCTGTCCTTATCGTACCGGCGACCCGACTCCTGCACTTGCATGGTGAGGAGATGTGACGAATCGAAGCCCACGTCAACCGCAAACAGGTGATGGAGGCTCCGCAACAGCAGTCCGGCGCTAACCAGAAGCACGAGCGCGAGCGCAACCTCGGTGACGACTAAGGCGCTGCGCGTCACGCGGTGACCGGCGGTGGTGTGCCGCGAGCCTTGCTGGAGATCCCGCTGTGGATCGATGCGCGCCGCCGGCAGCGCCGGGATCAGTCCGAAGGCCAAGCCGACCACGGTGGAAACGACCAGCCCGAACGCGAATACTGGAGCATTTACGCCGATCGCGGCGGCGCGCGGCAAGCCTGGCGGGCTAAGCGCCACCAAACCGCGGACACCCCATTGCGCGACGATCATGCCCAGAGCCCCGCCGACAGCCGCGAGCAGCAGACTTTCGGTGAGGAGTTGCCGGACCATGCGCGTTTGTCCCGCACCGAGCGCGGCACGCACCGCGAATTCGCCACGGCGCTGCACGCCGCGCGCGAGCACCAGGTTAGTCACATTGACGCAGGCGATCACGAGCAGCAGCGCGACCGCGCCGAGAACGGCCAGTAGAGCCGGT
Source organism: Candidatus Angelobacter sp. (assembly GCA_036521855.1). GTDB lineage: Bacteria > Acidobacteriota > Terriglobia > Terriglobales > Acidobacteriaceae > Angelobacter. The sequence goes on along the minus strand of DATDGY010000233.1, from coordinate 39,837 downwards.
TTGACGCCGCGCGTGACGTCGTCCTGCAACGATGTGACGATGAACCCGCTGGACGGACCGCCCGAGCCGGCGTATCCCTTGGCATAGATCTTCGCCAGAGTCTGCAGGATCACATCGAGCTCACTGGTTGCTTCGTTCTGGCTGACGCCCGGCTGCAGCCGCCCCACCATGCGCAGGTGATGCCCCCACTCCCTGCTATCCGGCGGAAGTGAAGGATCGTACTGCAAAGGCGCCCAGATTTCGGCCGAGGGCGCCAGGACATTCTCGAACGCTCGCGGCATCACGCCGATGATGGTAAAGATATTGTCGTCCAGCGTAACCTGGCGTCCCACGATCATGCGCTCCCCACCGAAGCGCCGCCGCCATAGCGTGTCGCTGAGAATCACCACGTTGGGTCCGTGAAACTGATCGTCAGAGGCCTGGAGATCCCGCCCCAGCGCAGGTGAGACGCCCAACACCCGAAAATACGCTGCGCTCACGCGCTGCCCTTCGAATCGCTCCGGCTCCGCCGGGCCAGTCATGGTCGGCTGCCATGGCTTCATGGCGCCAATCGCGTCGAAGGAACGGTTCCGCTCCCGCAAACCAACGTAGGTGGCAAAGTTTGGATGCGAGGGGCCGCCATCCGCCCTCTTTTCCCAGATCATCATGATCCGGCCGGCATGCGGATACGGCAGCGGCTCGAAGAGGATCGGATTTACCGCGCTGAAGATGGCCGTGCTGGCGCCGATACCCAACCCCAAAATCAAAATTGCGGTGGCGGTGAACCCGGGATTTTTTCGCAACTGTCGGAGGGCGTAGCGGAGGTCTTTGAGAACGGTCTCGAACTGGAACGCGATCATCTCGTGGCTCCGCTCCTGGAGCCGTGTAGCGTTTCCAAACTGCCGCGCCGCGGCGTAGTGCGCAGATTCGGGCGTCAGACCGTCGGTCCGATGCTCTTTCTCCATCTGCTCGCGATGGAAGGCCATTTCCTCCCCAAGTTCGCTGTCGAACCGCTCGCGGCGGGCGACAAACCAAAGTTTTCTGAACATACGACGTACGGCTTCCATAACATCTCCTAGGTGCTTTCGAGTACGCGTCCAATCGCCGCGATGATCTGGTCAAATTGCGAACGCTCCAAGCCAAGTTGCTTGCGGCCTGAGGCGGTCAAGGTGTAGTAGCGGGCCCGGCGGTTGGTCTCCGTTTTCCTCCACTCCGCCTTGACCCATCCCTGTAGCAGCAGCCGCTGGAGCGCCGGGTAGAGCGAGCCCTCCTCCACCGTGAGTACGTCTTCGGAGAGGCGCTTGATGGAGAGCGCAATTCCGTAGCCATGAAGCGGAGCGCGAGCCAGAGTCTTCAGGATGAGCAGATCCAGCGTTCCCGGAAGCAATTCGGGCCTCTTAACCATAGGATTAATGTATAGCTCATCTATGGATAGGCTGTCAATGGCATGCTTGGGCGCGAAACACCCTGCTGGCGGAGGCCGCCCGTCTCGCAAAAAACTTGCGCCATCATGCGCAAGCATTCGCCCGGCAATCGTTCTATTCTCAAGGTAGAATATTGATTCCCATGCGATTTTGGTTGTTCATCCTGGTTGCTTGCGTGTGCCTGGCCGGCACGGCCGCGGAGACGCCTCAAGCGCACGTATCCAAGAAGGACCGGCAGGCGGCGGAGAAACAATTCTCCCACGCGGTAGAGCTGCAGAAGTCCGGGCATGTGGATCAGGCCTTGCAGGCGATGGAGCGCGCGGTCCAGCTTTTTCCGGGCAATATAGAGTATTTTACTGCGCGCGAGATGCTGCGGCAGCAGCTTGTAGGCGGCTATCTGAGCCGGGGCAACCGCGCGGCACAAACCGGCGACAAAGCCGGAGCCGCGGCCCAGTTCCGGGAAGCATTATCCATCGACCCTGAGAACGGCTACGCGCAACAGCGACTGCGCGACGTCTCCCCTTCCGAGGACCCGGAAGGCCGTTCCACGCTGGAATTGCTGGCGTCCGTGGACCAGACGGACGTCGCGCCTGCGAACGGCAAGAAGAGCATCCACGCGCGGGGCGACACGCGAAGCGTGTTCACGCAGATTGGACAGGCGTTCAACATTTCCGTTCAGTTTGACCAGGCGCTGCCCAGTCGCACTCTGCGCTTTGACCTGGACGACGTCGACTTCTACACTGCCATGGAACTGGCGGGCAAGATGACCAGGACCTTTTGGACGCCGGTCTCCGCCCATGAAATCATCGTGGCCGGGGACACGCAGGACATGCGGCGCCAGTACGAGCGACTCTCGCTGCGCACCTTTTATCTGGGCAACGCAACTTCGGCCGCCGAACTGACCGACTTGGCCAATGTACTGCGTAATATTTTCGAGATCAGAATTGTCAACGTTGAGGCGGCCCAGAAAGCTATCACCGTGCGAGCCCCACGAAAGACTGTGGAAGCAGCCGCCCTCTTTCTCGAGAACGTGATGGACGCGCGCCCGGAAGTGATGCTGGACGTGCAAGCCATCGAATTAGACATAAGCAAAGCCACACAGTATGGCCTGGATTTGCCTAATTCGTTTTCAGTCTTCAACATCTACTCGGAAATCAACCGCGTTCTCGGCTCTGATGCGCAGGCAGTCATCAATCAGTTGAGCCAGACTGGCACGATCAACCCGGCCACGATTCCCGCCGGCGATCTGGCGAATCTTCAGGGATCGCCGCTGCTCGCGCCCTTCGTATTCTTCGGCAAGGGACTGGGGCTGACAGGAATTTCCGCTCCACCCATCAGCGGGAATCTGTCCTTGAACTCTTCCATCGCCTCGACCTTGGACCATGTAACGCTGCGCGCGGTCGACGGAGAGTCCGCTTTGTTTCGCTTGGGCGACCGGTTTCCCATCGTCACAGGCTCGTTTTCGACCATCGCCGTCTCCGGCCAGGCCGCGGCCAACCTCGGCAACGTGCCCCAGTTTCAGTATGTGGACCTGGGCCTCACGCTCACCGTCAAACCGCATTATCAGGCCGGGGACGAAATCAGGCTGGACTTTGAGCTGCAAATCCAAGGACTGGGAACGGCATCGCTCAACAACATCCCTGAGCTGACCAACCGGTCGTTCAAAGGCAACATCACCGTCAAAGCCGGCGAGCCTTCAGTGATTGCGGGCGAGATGAGCGAACAGGAAGCCCGCTCCACCAATGGTTATCCCGGCATAGGGCAGGTCGCCGGCGCGTCAGCGGTCCTTAATTCCAATTCCAAGCAGCGCACGCAAAGTCAAATCCTGGTGGTGGTTACTCCTTACGTGGTGCGCGAGCCGCTGCACAACCAGGGACGCAGCGTGTTCTGGGACGTGCAGTAGGCGGCGAATCCCGCGCGCCCGCGAGAACAATGCTGCTCCCTACCGCCCCGCGTGGTCAATCTCGAACTGCACCAGGGCCTTCAGTTGCTCATAAGGAATGCTGGCAAGACTCTTGACGCGGCGCCCATTGATGAACACTGTGGGAGTTTCGTTGATGTCCAGTGATTGGCCCAGATCGATCGACTTCTTCACCCGCGCCTCGGTTTCCGGGGCGGCCGCGCAAGCGGCAACTTTCGCTCCGTCCAGGCCAACGGCGGAGGCAAATGCCGTCAACTGGTCGTCAGCGGTGGCCAGGGCGATCCCTCCCTGGTTTTCAAAGACGGTGTTTACATACTTCCAGAACGCGTCTTTGTCCATGCGGCCGGCGCAGTCGGCGTATTGAGCCGCTTTCATCGCCCAGGGATGCAGCGACGCGGGCAGCGGAAACTGCTGGAAAACGAACCGCACTTGGGGAAAGTCCGTCAACAGCTTGTCCAGGATCGGCTCCGCTGCTTTGCAATGCGGGCATTCCAAGTCGCTGAAACCGACCATCAGAATCTGCGGCTTCTGGGCGCCCTTGACGGGCCCGTCTGCGGCTTGCAGCTTGGCCCTCGCGGGAGCAAATGGGTCGGCGCCGAAGGGAATCACATCGGCTACAACGATGGCGTTCTGGCCGTCCGGAAGAATGTACAGGCGATTGGGTGGCTGCTTGTTGAGCGAAACCAAAACTTCGGCCACGCCTGGAATCAGCGAAGGCCGGATTTCCAAGGTCTGCCACTGGAGCCCCGGATCATAGCCGAACGTGCGCTGCATTGCCGCATCGATCTGGGCCTGCGTCGGCAGTCCAGCTTTTGATTCCGGTCCGGAAGCAGCGGCAGCGACTTTCGCCGCAGGTTGTTTGCCGGGTGCTGCGTTTTGCGCAAACACCCCGGCACACATAGCAAGAAGAGAAGCAAGAAGAATGGCTTTTGTCATAGGGATTCAGACTTCCGATTTCTGAGCGATCGGGAAACGCCTCCCAAAGCCGAAGGCCTTGGGGGTGATCTTGAGGCCGGGAGCCGCCTGCTGGCGTTTGTACTCGCTGCGCTCGATCATGCGGATGACGTCGCGCACCAGCTTGAGGTCATATCCGCGCTGCTCGGCGATCTGCTCTGCGGTGTGGTAATCCTCCACGTAGTCTTCCAGGATGTTGTCCAGAATTTCGTATGGAGGCAGTGTATCACTGTCTTTCTGCCCGGGCCGCAGCTCCGCGGAGGGAGGCTTCTCCAGCGTCGATAGGGGAATCACCGGCTTGCGCGAATTCACGTAACGGCTGAGACGGTAGACCAGAGTCTTCGGCACATCGGAAATCACCGCTAGGCCGCCTACCATGTCGCCATAAAGGGTGCAGTATCCGACTCCCAGCTCTGACTTGTTGCCGGTGGTCAACACCAACTCGCCAAACTTGTTGGAGAACGCCATCAGGAGGTTGCCGCGAATGCGTGACTGGATGTTCTCTTCGGCCACGTCCTCCTGCCTGCCGGAGAAAATCGGGGCCAGGGCCTTGCGGTACACATCGAAGATCTGTCCAATGGGCACGACTTCAAAGCGAATCCCGAGCTTGCACGCCAGTTCGCGGGCATCGCGCACGCTGTCCTCGGAGGAGTATTGGCTGGGCATGGCCAGGCCGGTCACGTGATCGGCGCCCAGGGCGTCCACGGCAATCGCGGCGGTCAAGGCCGAATCGATGCCGCCGCTGAGCCCGATCACCACGCGCTCGAAGCCGCACTTGCGCACGTAATCGCGAGTCCCCAGAACCAGGGCCGCGTAGGCGCTTGCCTCCTCTCCCTCAATCTGCTGATGAAGATCGCCCTCCATGCTTTCCGTATCGAAGAACACCAGGTCTTCCGCAAACGATTTGGCGCGCGCCACCGTCCGGCCGTCGGGCGCGATGACCATGCTCGATCCGTCAAAGACCAGGCTGTCATTGCCTCCCACCTGGTTCACGAACACCACAGCAACGCGGTTGTCACGCGCGATGGTCTCGAGCATCTCGCGGCGGAGCTCGCGTTTTCCCAGGTGAAAGGGCGACGCGGAAATGTTCAGCATCAGGTTGGCTCCGGCCCGCAACAGCTCATCCACCGGATCGATCTTATAGAGCCGGCGCCGGTGCCAAAAATGCTTGTCGTTCCAGGCGTCTTCGCAGATGGTGACTGCCAGTTGCTTGCCGTCGAGGGGCAGGACCTTCTGCGACGACGCCGGCTCGAAGTAACGCAGCTCGTCAAAGACGTCGTACGTGGGTAGCAGCATCTTGGACTGCACAAACTGGACCTGGCCGTGGCGCAGCGTGGCGGCGGAGTTCATCACCGACCGGCCGGTCTCGCCCTTGGCCGGCGAAACGAATCCGCAGATCACGGTGATGTCGGGAAGCACGCGCGCGATCTCCTCGACCACCTGCTGGCTGCGCGCGACGAACGCCGGCTTCTCCAGCAGGTCTCGGGGCGGGTAACCGCACACCGCAAGCTCGGGGAACAATGCCAGATGCGCGCCGCGAGCGTGTGCCTGGCTCGCGGATTCTATGATCTTTTTGGAATTGCCGCTGAAATCGCCAACGGTGGGATTGATCTGCCCCAACGCAATCTTCACATATTCAGTTTAAACCGCCGCTCGGGTGCGCGTCAGCTATTGCGGCGGCTTCTGTGGATCCGGCGGCTGCGGCTGGCCGTTTTGCGGAGGCGGGCCATTTTGCGGCTGCGGCTGGCCGCTTTGTGGCGCCTGGCCGGTTTGCGGCTGCGGCGGGCCGTTGGTGCCCCACTCCGGTTCATCCGGCTGGCGGGGTTGCTGCTGTCCGGTCGTTTGGCCGTTGGGAGCCCGCAGAATCTCCGTGTCCGGCTTTTCGCCTTCACGGATCAACGTGGGCTTGTGCGTCGGCTGCTGCGGCTGGTCTGGTTCCTTCTTCACATCTTGCGGCGAACTGCTGGCCTGGAGGACCGCCAGTGTGGCTACGCCGTCCTTCACGTCCACTTCCTTTTCTGTCTTGACGATGAGCTGGCCGCCAACTTTGGCTATCTTGACCTGGGTGACCTCGTCCCCATAGAAGCGAACAAAGACGACGTCTTGCGGAAACGCGCCGTAGATCCATTCCTCGTATTCCTTGCCGTTCTCGTCTTTTTCGCGGTCCTTCTGCGGCGGCCGGTCCCTGGCCATAATCACCATCTCGCGATTCATCCCCACCAGCACTTCATGGTTCTTCACGGCCTCCTTGATCTTGGGAGGCAACGTCTCCACGTAAACTTCAGCCGCGGTCTTGACGGAGAAGTCGAGCACCGGACTGAGCAGCTTCCTGAGTTCATCGGCGGTCATTTCCGGGACCTGCTTATTGAACTGCAACGTCATCTCCGCACCGGTGGGCTGGGCCTGATTAGGATCGTCGGTGGGCGATACACCGCCTCCCGGACCGCCCACGCCGACGCTGATGTGCTGATACCACTTGGACTTTCTTTTGGCCCCGCCGTTGAGCTGCAAAACAATGGCCTTTTCGTGAATCGCAATACCGGTGATCTGTACCTTGTCCCCCACTTTGGCGGCGGCCCCGCGCACCTGAATCTGCTGGAACAGGGCGGCATCGCCGGGGCTTACATGTCCTTGCGGATTGATCACCAGCGACTTGTCCCCCAGCGGAAAATACTTGCGCACGTGGACGAATTCCGCGTCCATCAACTGGATGAGCTGGAGCCTGGTGGCATCGCTCAATTTCGGCCGCTTTTCCAGGTCCACAGCACGCAGCTCGGGCGCCGTTTGCTGCGAAGGCGCCGCCTGCGGCGTCTTCAGAATGAGCACATCCGGACCCGCAGGTTTGGATTGAGCTCCGGCCGCCGGCGCGTCTGATTTGGGCTGGGACTGTGGATCCGCTGTCTGGCCCTGGTTGGGCGTCGCAGCCGGCTCCTGGGCCGCAGCAAGGCTCCAAGCCGCAACGGTTAGAGCAAGCAAGAATGGAATACGCCGGAACATGACAAGATACCCGATTAGCTGCTTACGTAACTATTGTCGAAATCAAGCGAATTTTCAACCCACATGGGCAGATTCTTTGGGATTAGATGCCGGGTTGGCCTACCGTGGAGGCTCGCCGCTGACACTGAGGCCTGCCCGGGCCACCCTGGCCGGGAGGATTTGCCCACCCTGGCCGGCAATAGCCGCGGCCACACTCTCCCTGGCCTCCGGGTCACAAAGGAAGACCACACAGCCGCCTCCGCCGGCCCCGCAGACCTTGGCCGCCAGTGCGCCCCGTCGCCGCGCCGCGGCAACCAGCTTTTCGATCATCGGCGTGGTAATCCGCGGAGCGTTGGTCTTGCGCAGCTTCCACTCTTCGCGAAGCAGGCGGGCAACGCTTTCCCAGTCCCCTTCCTTCAGCGCCTGGCGCATAGCCCGAGCGATCTCGGCGATGCGCTCAAAATTGCGAAAGATCCGGCGATCGCCGCTGATGTGGGCCTGGAAGACCTTCCAGTTATTGATCCCTGATTGCCGCGGCGCGCCGGTATACGCCAGCACAAAACGCCGGTCGAGTTCATCCGCCGGCATGCGTACGGTCTCGTGATGAATGCCGTCGGGCTGCAGATGGATGGCGCTCACGCCGCCATAAAGCGCGGGATAGTAGTCCTGGCATCCGGTGGGGACGCGGATCAGCTGCGCCTCAACGTTCTGAGCAAGTACACGAATCTGCTCCAGATCCAGTGGACGCCCGGTAAATCGCGCCAGAGCCGCGGCGGCGGCGATCATCAGCGCGGATGACCCGGAAATGCCTGCTCCAGCCGGCGACTCGGAGCTAGTCTCCATCTCGAAGCCTTGCTGCGGCGCGAAGAACCGCGTCAGCCGGCCCGCCAGAGCGTGCTGGAACTTGCTGGTGGAAAGGAACTGCTCCAGGCTGGAGAACTCCTCTGCGCTGCCGGTATCAACGGACCGGAAGCGGATGACTCTGTCCGGCAACGGCGCGATGCGGCAGCGGGTGAGAATGCTCACGGCAAAGTTGACGGTGAGGGCTCCCGGATGGAAAAGGTACAGCGGCCAGATGTCCATGGTCCCACCGGCCAAGTCCACACGGCATGGCGCATGGGCAATGATCGTTTGGCCGGTGTACAAAGGGTCAGTGGGCAAAGGGACTATTCTTCCGTGTAGAACCGCGCCATCTCCCGGAATTTCTTGTAGCGTCCGTCGATGAGCTGCCGGGCCGGCTGATTTTTCAATTCCTGGAAGTGCCGCAGGAGCACCCGGTCCACGAGGGCCGCGGCGGCGTCATAGTCCGCATGGGCGCCGCCTTCCGGCTCGGGAATGATCTCATCCACGATCTCCATTTCTTTGAGATCCGGTGCGGTGATGCGAAGGGCGCGCGCGGCAATCTCCTTCTTGGACGAATCATGCCACATGATGGAGGCGCAGCCTTCGGGTGAGATGACTGAAAAAACTGAGTTCTCCATCATCAGAACCCGATCGGCTACCCCAATGGCCAGTGCCCCGCCACTCCAGCCTTCACCAATAATGGTCTCGATGATGGGAACCTGCAGGCGCGCCATTTCGCGCAGGTTGCGGGCAATGGATTCTCCTTGTCCGCGCTCTTCCGCGCCCAGACCAGGAGAAGCTCCCTGGGTATCTGCAAAAGTAAAAACCGCTCTGCCGAATTTTTCGGCGATTTTCATACAGCGCAGCGCTTTGCGATGACCTTCCGGAAGAGCTTGGCCGAAATTACGATAAAGGCGCTGCTTGGTGTCGCGCCCCTTCTGGTGGCCGATCACCATGACCTCCTCGCCGTGATAACGCGCCATGCCGCAGACAATGGCGGGATCATCGGCGAATCCGCGGTCGCCGTGGATCTCACTCCAGTCGCTGAACATCCGCTCCACGTAGTCCAACGTGAACGGACGCTTCGGGTGCCTGGCCAGTTCGGCCTTTTCCCAGGCGTTGGCGTGCCGGATCTGCTCGCGCAGGAAAGTGATCTGGTGTTGGAGATGCTTCAACTGGAGACGTGCTTCGTGATCTTGTCCCGCTTTGGCCTCAAGCTGGGCAATTTGCTTCTCGATGCTCTCCAGTTGGCGTTGTGCTTTAGCGGCTGGGTCCATAAATGGCTGTTAGCTTCTAGCTCCTGGCTGCTAGAGACTGAGCGGACGCGAGGTTTTTTTCATCTCTCATCTAATTTTGCGTTTGACAAAGAATCTGACTGCCGTAGCCCGCCAGCAGCTATAGACTGGCGGCTAATCCACAATCCGCACACTGCCGCGCCCGCAGAGTTCCTCCACGCGCGTGATGAAGGAGCGGTCTGGGCAAACATTATATCCGTCAGCTTCCATCACCACCATCAAGTCTCCGGTACGTTCCACGTCGAACAATACCTTGGCCTCGCCGCGGCGCTCCCGGCAAATGGAGTACAACACATCAACGGTGGCCGCCGTGGCGCTTTCCAACGGAATCCTGATGCGTATGGAGCGCGGCAATTTGGGCTGCGCTTCCTCCAGCGGCGTTAGTTGGCTGATGGCGATCTTGGGGTTCGATCCTTCTTCCACACGCACGCTGCATCGCACCAGCATGGGAATCTCCTGCTTCAGGATAGCCTGCAGCCGGCGGTAGGCTTCCGGGAACACAATCGCTTCCACCGTGCCGGTCATGTCTTCGAGCACGGCCTGGGCGTACAGGTCGCCTTTGCGCGATTTCATCACCCGCACGCCGGAAATCATGCCGGCGGCGCAGATTTCGTCGCGCCCGGTGCCGCTGGTCATGGCGCCGATGGCCTCCGCCGTCAGCGCGTGGAAATCCTCCAGCTTTTCGCGGTATCTCTCCAGAGGATGGCCGGTGATGAAAAACCCCAGAACTTCTTTTTCACTGGCCAGGCGCTGGTGCTCATCCCATTCAGGAACGCTGGGCAGCCGGTCAGCATGGCCATTCACCCTTTCGGCTTCGGCTCCGTCGTGCGTAAAGACGCCGAACAGCCCGTGCTGGCCGAGTTCAGCGTCGCGCTGCGACTTCTGCGCCCGTTCCATAGCTTTGTCGAGCACAGTCATCAGTTGCGCGCGGTTGCCGAAGGCGTCCATGGCGCCGCTCTTGATGAGCGACTCCATCACCCGCCGGTTGAGCAGGCGCAGATCAACTTTCTCGCAAAACTCAAAGATGGAATGAAAGCGGCCGAGCTCCTGGCGCGCGGCGATGATCGATTCAATCGCGTTGCGCCCCACGTTCTTCACCGCCGCCAGCCCAAAGCGAATCGCGTTTTCGTGGGGCGTGAAGTTGGCATCGCTCACGTTGATGTCCGGAGGCTCCACGGGAATGCCCATTTCCCGGCACTCGTTGATGTACTTGACCACGTTGTCCGTGTTGCCGGTCTGCGAGGTCAACAGCGCAGCCATAAATTCCACCGGATGATGCGTTTTGAGAAATGCCGTTTGATAAGCCAGCAGCGCATAAGCCGCCGAATGGGCTTTGGGAAAACCGTACTTGGCAAACTGCTCCATCAGGTCGAAAATCTTTACGACCTTCTTTTCCGGAAAGCCTTTTTCCAGGGCGCCGCGGACAAAACGCTCTCTCTGCTTGGCCATTTCTTCGGGAATCTTCTTGCCCATGGCCTTGCGCAGGATGTCAGCTTCGCCCAGGGAATACCCGGCCATCACGTTGGCGATCCGCATGACCTGCTCCTGATACACGATCACGCCCAGCGTCTCGCGGAGGATCTCTTCCAGCTCCGGCAGCTCATACTCGACTTTCCTGCGGCCCCATTTGCGTTCGATAAAGTCGTCGATCATCCCGCCCTGGATGGGTCCGGGACGATAAAGGGCGTTGAGGGCCGTGAGGTCGCCCACCGTACTTGGCTTGTAGCGGCGTAGCACGTCGGCCATGCCGATCGATTCGAACTGGAATATGCCGGAGGTCAACGCAGCATGGAAGACGCGTTCATAGGTCGGGGCATCGTCCAGGGGAATTGCATTGAGGTCGATGGCCTGGCCGCGTTGTGCGATGAGTTTGATCGTATCGTCGAGAATGGTCAGCGTGGTGAGCCCGAGGAAGTCCATCTTCAGCAAGCCCATTTTCCCCACCGCATTCATGTCAAAGGCGGTAACGATTTCATCGTTCTTGGTCTTGTGCAGCGGGACCAGGTCGGTGAGCGGCTTAGGCGAGATGACCACCCCGGCGGCGTGGACGCCGGAGTTGCGCACCAGCCCTTCCAGCTTGCGCGCAGTGTCAATCAGCTCGCGCACCTGGATCTCGTTCTCGTAGGCCTGCTGCAACTGCGGGGAGTCGTCCAGCGCCTGGTCCAAATTGATGTTCAGCGTGGGCGGCACCATCTTGGCAATGCGATCCACGTCAGTGTAAGGAATGTCCATGGCCCGGCCCACGTCCTTGATGGCGGCCTTGGCGGCCATGGTGCCGAAAGTGATGATCTGGGCCACGTTGGCACGGCCGTATTTCTGGGTGACGTAATTGATGACCTCGCCGCGGCGGTTCATGCAGAAATCAGTATCAATGTCGGGCCAATCAACGCGCTCCGGATTCAAGAAGCGTTCAAACAGCAGCTCGTGCTGCAACGGATCGAGGTCGGTGATGCGCATGGAGTAGGCCACCAGCGAGCCCGCCGCGGAACCCCGACCCGGCCCAACGGGAATATGGTTTTCCCGTGCATAGCGGATGAAGTCCCACACGATCAGGAAGTACCCCGAAAACTTCATTTGCTGGACAACTTCGATCTCGTGCGACAGCCGCTGCTCGTACTCCGAGCGCACTTTTTTCAACTTGCTTGCTGCTTCCAGCGCTCCCAGAGACTGCCAGCGCCTGGCAAACCCTTCGCGGGCCACGTGTTCGAAATAACTGTCCAGGGTGTAGCCCGCCGGCACTTGGAATTCCGGGAACGGATTCTTGATCTTGTTGAGTTTGAAATTGCATCGCTCGGCGATGGCCAGAGTCCGTGTGAGGACATCGGGCCGTTCCGAGAAAACACGTCCCATCTCGTCGCTCGACTTCACGAAGAACTGATTGCCGTGGAACTTGAGGCGGTTGTCATCGTGAATGGACTTGCCGGTTTGTACGCAGACCAGCACGTCCTGGGCGTGAGCGTCGTCTTCGCAGAGGTAGTGGCTGTCATTGGTGGCCACCATCGGCAATCCCAGCTCTCTTTCCAGGCGAAAGAGATCGGCATGGATGCGATGCTCTTCGGGCAGCCCCTGGTCCTGGATCTCGATGAAGAAATTGTCCTTGCCAAAGATCTCGCTGTAGCCCGCGGCTGCGGCTTTGGCCGCATCATACTTCCCTGCCAGCAGCTGCTCGCAGACTTCACCGGCCAGGCATCCGGAGAGCCCAATCAGCCCCTGGGAATGCTCGGCCAGAAACTTCTTGCTCACCCGCGGCTTGTAGTAGAAGCCGTTGAGCGAGGCTTCAGAGGTGATTTTGATCAGGTTTTCGTAGCCTTTTTCGTTCTCCGCCAGGACCAGCAGATGGTTATAGGTGTCGCCCTCGGGCGGGGCGCGGTGATCGTCCTTCTTGCAGATGTACAGCTCGCAGCCGACAATAGGCTTGATCCCGGCCTTCTCCGCCGCGTCCACAAAGTGGACTGCGCCGTAGATGTTGCCGTGGTCGGTCATGGCCACGGCCTTCTGCCCGACCTCGCCAACGCGCTTGATCAGCTTGTCAACGTCGCAAGCGCCATCCAGCAGCGAGTAATCGGTATGCAAATGAAGATGGACGAAGTCAGACATGGGAACCTAATCTTTCATTATATTGGCTGGCAGCGCCCCAGCTAACCTGTGCATGTCTGTGTAAGTGTGTGGAAAAGAGGTGTCGATGGATCTTGGTTTTCTTCGTCAAACCATCGGCGCGGCAGTCCGGAGGGCCAAGATCGCTTTAAGAATCTTCTCTCGCTGCCTGTGCCATGTGCTGGACAAAGGTGGCCGACATCTTGTCCGACCCATTGTTCTGTTGGCGAGTGACGCACACTGAAGCGCCGGCCGCGGCAAAGCGCCGCTTGTTATCACGCAGGCCCTCCGCGGCGGTCAGCAGGTACGAGGTGAACTCCTGGGGAGCGTTGAGGGCCGCGCGGTCATAGGCATAGAGGGCCTTGGCGTCTTCCACGAGTCGCTTGAGGTCGGCGCCGGTAAATCCTTCGGTACACGCGACGATTTCCTGGTCCCGCACCGTCTGCAGGTACGCCGGCAGGGTGCCCAGATGCTGACGCAGGATCAACCCCCGCGCCTCCTGGTCGGGCAGCTTCATCTCCAGCCATAACTCCACGCGTCCCGAGCGTACCAGCGCGGGCGGAAGGTGGGCCAGATCCATGGCCGTCAACATCAAGCAGATGCGGCCGGCGCCTTCGTTCTCCAGTCCATCCAGGATCGTCAGCAGATACCGGTAAAGACCGCGCTCTTCGCCGTCTTCGAAGATGGCGTCGGCATCGTCCAGGAAGATCACCGAGGGGGCATTCTCCTTGGCCAATTCAAAGATGTGGTGCACCCGGTTGTAGAAATCGTCGGTCCCGGCGATGAACGTGCCGTCAATCAGGAAAAACTTGCCTTTCAACCGGTGAGCTAACGCGCGACCGACAGTTGTCTTTCCCGTTCCCGGAGGCCCGTAGAGCAACACTCCCCTTTTGGCGCGAAGTCCCAATTCATTGGCCAACTCATCATTTTCCAGCGGAAGAACGATGTTGCGCCCCAGACTACGGAGCACGTCGTCCACGCCCTTAAGCTGGGCCAAGTCCACGGATTCAACTTCTTCCAGATTCACATTGCTGGCCAGCCGCTTGCAGCGCAGGTACTCGATGAATCGCTCGGTATTGATCTCGTCCGGCTCGGTGGCCGTGAGCCATTCGCAGGCGGACCTGATCTGGTGGGCGTTCAACTTGGGAGCAAAGCGGTAAACCTTGGCAAAATCGACGTTCTTCAGCGTATCAGGTTTCAGAAATGACTCCGCGATCGCGCAATAGTCGGCCACCTGGAACCTTGGCAGTTCCACCAGGTAACTCCGCCGCTCAGCGGAAGAGGGCAGGCTGCGCGCGGCAAAAACCAGTTTTTTCCCCGCCGCCTCGGCGTACTCACACAACAGCAACATAGGGACATCGATGAAATGCGAACGCTGATAAAAGTGGTTACAGCAAAACAGTTGGTGGACGAGATCGAAGTCGTCGACGATTACAACGTCATTCCCCTTCAACGCCTTGAGCACGACTGAGTAGAACGCGTCTTCCAACTGCAGGGGATGCTTGCCGGCGGCGGTCTCCATCATCTCCCGGTTGTTCAGGTAGATGCCCCCTACCTTCTGCTGGAGCTGCCGCAGGATCGCCGTCTTGCCCAGCCCGGTGGCGCTTTGCAGGTGCACTACTCTACCCACCTGAACGGCTTGAAGCAAAGCATTCAGGGCGGCGTTTTGAGCCGGACTGAGCGGGAAATCCGTGCGCGTGGACACGCGAGCCCACCTCCGAAACTAGATGTCGCTGGGGTGCGAACGAGTGGCGCAGTCTCTTGGCGTCAGCATACTTTTTAGCCGGCCCAAAAACCACTGTCTCTTGAGCGGCAGGAAAGCTAAAGGCCACGAACCATCGGGTAGATCGGGCCAAACGCCCTACCCCTCCAGCGCCGGGATTAGTTGCGTGCTCCCGTGTGCGCGGTGCAGGTTTTGGTTTTGAGCTCATGGGCCGATTGAACGCCACGCCCGTCGGCGCAAGCAGCTCTTCTAGAACCTCAGCTGTGGCCCGATGGTGGCGCGGAGATTGCTATGGGCGCCGTTGTTGAACCAGATGATTTCGTCGCCGGCTTCGGCGCGGAAATGCACCCGGCCGACTTTGAATTCCACTCCGCCTCCGGGGTAAATAACCTTATCCAGGTTCCCGTTGACGATGCCGCCGATCTGGTTATTGATCCCACCGGGAGGCGCCGGGCCACTCACTCCGAAATCCGCCATGCCAGCTTTGGCCAGAGCGAAGAAGTGCTTGGTGATGTTGATTTTGGGGCCAAAGAGGGCGTCCCACATCCGCAAGTTGGTGGTGATGGTGTTACTGCTTCCGCCAGCCGCGACGGTCTGGGTCTGGCTGCGTTGAAAGAAATACGCGTACTCTCCTTCCAGCACAATTCGGCGATGAACATTGAAACCCATCCTGCCGCCGACGCCGAACAGCGTGTAACCCTGTACGTGCGCGACGCCAAAATAGACGCCCATATTGCCGTGGTCCTTGTTTTCCGTCTGCCCCGGGGGTTTGCTTACCTGGCCCCACCCCGCGGCGGGCATTGCCGCCACCAACAACACCGCAGCACTCAGCATGGCGAAATGTTTCATCGTCTTAACTTCTCTCCCATCCTATGATTTTTTTACCGCCGCCTTGGCACACCCTGCCGCTCCCGGCTCCGCAACCGTTTGCATAGTCTTCAACTCGAGCGTTAAACTTTGCGTCTAATATGCTACCTTACCCCGGCGTGCGAACACCACGCAGGCCAGGGACCCCTGGTGGAGGAAACATTTATGCCTCAAGGGACCGTGGATGTCATGAAGCTCTCGGGCCAGCCCATCACCTATCAGATCATGTTCGAGCAGAACCCCGGGGGCACGTTTGTGGCCCGCGTGGACGCCGAAGAGCTGGTGTCGTTCCTGCACGAAGAAATGCGCGTGGACCTGCTCGTGGCCGAATCTGTGGCCCAGCGCGCCCAGAACGAAGGCCGCACTCGTCTTCCGGATGTCTTTCTTGAAGAGAACAACCTGCATGCGGTGATGGACTATCTGGAAGAAGACATCTAGAGCCTTTTCTTCAAATCGGCCGCAATCTGCTTGCCGTGGAAGCGGCCGTTTTCGATGAAGATCTCGCTCGTCCGGCTGCCGGCCACGATCACGCCCGCGACATAGATTCCCGGGACGTTGCTTTCGAAGGTGTCGGGGTCGCACACCGGGCGCATCTCCGGATGCGTCAGCTCGATGCCCAACGACCGAAGGAATTCGTAGTCGGGATGATAGCCGGTCAAGGCAAAGAGAAAGTCGTTTTTCAGAACGCGCGACCCCTCAGGCGTACGAATGCGAACCGATTCCGGCAAGATCTCTTCCACGGCGCTATTGAAGTACGCTCCCACCTCGCGGTTGGCGATGCGGTTCTCGATGTCGGGCTTGATCCAGTACTTCACGTTCTTGTGAATGCCCGGGCCGCGGTGCACCAGGGTAACCCGCGCTCCCCGCCGCCACAGCTCCAGCGCCGCGATGGCCGCCGAGTTCTTGGCTCCCACGATCAGCACGTCCGTATCGAAGTAAGGGTGCGGTTCAGTGTAGTAGTGCATGACCTTGGGGAGGTCCTCGCCGGGTATGCCCATGTAGTTGGGACGATCATAGTATCCGGTGGCAACCACGATCTTGCGCGCCGTGTATTCGCGCTCTTTATGGTTCCGGTCGCGAGTTTGCACGTGGAAAGCGCCGTCATATCCGGTTACGGCCAGCACCTGCTGATATTGGCGTACGTCGAGCCGGTAGTGCTGGGCCACATTGCGGTAGTATTCGAGCGCTTCCTGGCGGTTGGGCTTCTGGTTGGCAGTGGTGAAAGGGATGTCGCCGATCTCCAGCAGCTCCGGCGTGGTGAAGAAAACCAGGTTGGCTGGATAGTGAAACAAGGAGTTCACCAGGCATCCCTTGTCGATGGATACCGCGGAGAACCCCGCGCGCTGGGCCTCGATGGCGCAGGCCATGCCCGTAGGCCCCGCACCGATGACCAACACATCAAATCGATCGCTCGCCTGCGCCATAAGACGCTTATTTTACAGGCCGGGAACTTCCGTAACCGGAGGGGACCGTCAAAAGGGGAGCCGGCGCAGAAAGTCATTCCCTGCGAGCCGCATTTTTGTTACGCTCCCGCATATATGGTCAAGAAATCGTGCTTCGCGCTCTTCATCCTGGCGGCAGTGATCTGCAGCGCCCACAGCTTCGCCCAGGCCCCGGGCACCCGGGAAGGGAAACGCCCACTCTACTACACCCGCGAGATCACCAAGGACGATCTCGATGGCCGAAGCCTGCGCGAGCTTTCGTTGATGCGCAACACGATTTATGCCCGCGCCGGCAACAAGTTTCGCAAGCAGTGGCTGAATGCCTATTTTTCCGCCCTGCCTTGGTACCACCCGCTGGACCAGACGGACGAGAGCAAGCTCACGGCGCTCGACAAGAAGAACGCCGAGATCATTGCCGAGTATGACGCGGCCATCCCCGGCGATGAGCTGCGGGCCATGCAGCAGGAGTTCCTCAACCCGCAAACGCCGGAAGACAAGATCGAACTGCGGTTGGTTTCCATGCGCCTGGGCAAGTGGGCCGGATCTCCGGACCAGGACCGCACTCCGCTCGAGGATCCCACGCTGCTGGACAAGCAGATCACCGTGGACAGCTTGAAGGATTTTTCCCGCCGCGACCTCCGGCTGTTGCGCAATCTCATCTATGCCCGGCGCGGCCTCCCGTTCCACTCGGACTTACTCAAGGCCTACTTCGAGGCTGTGGAATGGTATAAAGCTGACCCGGCTTATACTGACGCCCGTCTGACCGCTGTAGATAAGCGCAACATCAACGTAATCCTCAGCCTGGAGAACTCCCTCGGCGGCCCGCTCACCGACTACGAGCATAAGAAAGAAGACGGTTGGTTCGCGCGAGCTTGATAGCACCAGCCGCGCCCGGTCCGGGCGCAAACACAGAGGCTGCTCAAGCCGCGAATAAAGCAAACCGCGGTGAATTTGTCTTCGGTGATTCAGGTTGATTCGTGTTTGTTCGCGTCCATCCGCGGCAGAGTTCAAAATGCCGCGCGATCGCCGCGCCGCGCGAGCTTGTTGCTGCCGATGGCTTCCAGCAGATCGAAGATCCCTTTGGCGTCCGGACTCGGCAGCGCCGGCTGGGAGTTGACACCGGCTTGAATCGGAATCACCTCCGCGTTGACGCGTTTGCCGGGTTCCAGTCGCACGCGCAGCAGTATGGCGTCGTGTTCTTGTGTGCAATCGCAGGCAAAGGCCACATTGCCTAGTCCCCAGGCGATCACCGCATGCTCGCGGCGCTCTACGGGCCCGAGGGCATGGGTGCCGTGGGCAACAATCACGCTGGCCCCGGCCTGGTAAGCCAGTTCCACAGCCTGCCGCAGTTCCGGACGGGGAAGATAAGACGGAGGGCCGGTCACATGGAAGGTGGCAACCAGGACATCGGCCTGGCCGCGCGCGGCCTTGAGGTCGCCGGCAAGTGTGGTGGGAACGCCGCGGGTGAGATCGTGTGCGGTCACCGCAATCGTTACATCATCCAGATGCAGCAAGGCGGTTCCCGCCGGCCCGCCTGCGGGTAGGATGCCGTGTTCGCGGAGTAGCTGCGCGGGCCGAGCCCTTGCGGCCGCTCCCGCATCGCTGGCGTGGTTGTTGGCGATGCCGGCAACCTTCACGTTGAGGACGGAGATTTCCGCGAGGGCTCTGGGCGCGTTCCACAAGCCAAGTGTGCCCCGCCGTAGCTGCGAACGCTCCACCACCGGGCCTTCCAGATTGACAATCCCAACTGCGCCTTGCACTATTCCTGCCATGCCTTGCAACTGCCCGTGCCCGCCATCGCCCAGGTTGACGTCTCCGCCGAGCCACAGATCGACAGCCTTCTCTTCTGCCCCGAGGCTGCCCCAGGCCAGGGTGCCGGCGATCATGATGATTGCGGTCATGGCCGCGATGGCTTTCACCGGCCGCGCGCAGCAGCCTGACCTGGCCGCCGTAAGTCTTCCCGGCGGGTTTCGCATTGTTTCCAAGCCCATCAATTTTGACCAGGAGCGTATCGAGCTTACCATCGCTTACCGGCGGCTTCATCAGGACCCTTCTGCGCATGATGTCATCATCCAACCGAAGATGATCATTCTGCATTGGACCGGGATTCCGTCGTTCATATCCACGTGGAACTACTTTAACCGGACTCGCGCTGAGGCCGCGCGGGCAGAGTTGGCCGCAGCCGGCGAGGTCAATGTCTCCGCGCAGTTCCTGGTGGATCGCGACGGAACCATCTATCGCCTGATGCCGGAGACCTGGATGGCCCGGCACTGCATCGGCCTCAACCACGTGGCCATCGGCGTGGAGAACGTGGGCGATGGCGAAAAGTTTCCCCTTACCCAGGCTCAGGTGGAGGCTAACGCTGCGCTGGTCCGATACCTGGCTGGCCAGTATCCGATTACCCATCTGATCGGCCACATGGAATACCGGCGGATGGAAGGCACGCCCTTTTTTCTGGAACGTGATCCAAAATATCGCAACACCAAACCCGACCCGGGCGCCGACTTCATGCGGAAAGTGCGGGCCAGGGTCGCTGGCCTGAAGCTGCAAGGTCCGCCCTAGAGCTCTGATCCGGTTTGGCGATTCTGGCCTGTCACGGGCCGCGGCCGGCCGCATGCCACGTTTGGACCATTTTGCTGTTGATCGTCTCCGCAAAAGTGGGATGATTGGATGCACTCGATGCGTGAGGCTCGCCCATGAAGCGATATCTGCGCTTGCTGCTCCTGTCGACCGCCGTGTTTGCTCAGAATGAACGATTGGCGGAAGTCCAAGGCCAAGTCATGGACATGCTGGGCCGACCCATGGCTGGCGCGCTGGTGGTCTATACCAACGTCGCCAACGGCAAGACTTATAGGACGCAAACGGATCGCAACGGCAAGTTTGACATGATCGGGCTGATCGTCGCCGACTCTTATCAGGTCGAGATCACCGGGCCTGACGGACGGCACATTTACTCCGGCAAGAAGCCCGCGTACGGCTTGGACAAGCAGGCTCTCAACGTCATTTACATTGATCTCTCCTTGGTTCCCACCAAGGCCTCGCTAGCGCCGTTCAAGGGACCCACCTCCGAGGAGATTCAAGGCGCCGCGTGGCGTAACGTCACCGAGGCCACGCTCGGCGATCTCACCCCAGAGCAACGAGCCGAGCTTCGCGCCGAAAACGCGGCCATCGTCCACTACAACGAACTGGCGCCGGAAA
Organism: Candidatus Angelobacter sp.; assembly: GCA_036521855.1. Taxonomy (GTDB): domain Bacteria; phylum Acidobacteriota; class Terriglobia; order Terriglobales; family Acidobacteriaceae; genus Angelobacter. The sequence goes on along the minus strand of DATDGY010000233.1, from coordinate 19,621 downwards.
CCCAGGCCGCAATCAAGACGCAAAACTGGCCGCTAGCGGCGGAGCTGCTCCAACGCCTTATTGCCATCGCGCCCTACCAATGGCAGCTGTACCAGAACCTGGGCATCATGCAGCGGAACCTGCACCTGTACCAGGAGGCGGTCCAGTCTTTGGAAAAGGGGATTGAGGTCGTCGATTACGATGACAGCATCAAGAAAGAACGGCACAAACGGAGCGCGACCGTAGCGCAAATGCTGATCGGCGAAGGCGAGGCCTACAGTGCGTTGGATCAACCGGATACGGCGGCTGCCCTGTACCGCAAGGCGGCAGAAATTGACCCCAAGCCCGCCCTGGCTTACATGCATCTCTGCATCGCCGAATACCACGGAGGCAATGCCGAGGCTGCGCTGGCAGCATGCGCCACCGGCATCGCCGCCGACCCCAGACAGCCGGAGTTCTACCAGATCCTGGCGGGAATCGAAGGCAACCTGGAGAAATATGAGGACGCCATTCGTGTCTATGAAAGAGGGATCCTGTTAGCGAAGAGAAAGATTGAGTTCGATAAGATTTCGACACATTCCAACATCAACCCTACTGTCATGACGCCGGGCCATCAGGTTGAGGGCCTTTATGCCGCAAATGCTGATCGGATGCTGTCGGCGGCCGAAGAAAGGTCCTACTACAAGTCGCGTGCCGGACAAATGCTGCTGGCGGAAGGCAACGCTTATTTCCAGTTGCGGAAATACAATCAGGCCGCCGACCTGTTCGCCCAGGCTGCCACCATGCACGACTATCCCGCGTTGGCATATTTCAACCTTTGCGTCACGCGGTTCGACATGAACGACCTGCAGGCCGCGGTGGACGCATGCGATCGGGCCATCGCCGCCGATCCGCAGATGGCTGAAGCCTATTTCGTGAAGGCTTCCGCATTGCTTGGCGAGAGCGCAAAGCGCGGCAATTTCAAGATACCCGAGGCGAGCATCAGTGCGCTCGAGAAGTACCTTCAACTCGCGCCTGACGGCGCCTACGCTACTGAAGCCAACAGTCTGCTCCAGGCGATCAACCGCCGGCATTGAGAGCCCGCATTCCCTCTTTTCGGGAACTTGATCCCAACTGTCGCAACACCAACCCGATCTCGGCGGCGAGTTCAGGCGCAAAGTAGCGGATGAATCATGTTCTCCCAAGGTTTTCCAGCATCCAACACTCCTGAGCGTTGAAAAGGGCAGTGACGCATGGGCGAGCGTCTGCGCGTACTTGTCGGGCAAGGCCTGGCCGTGGTGGAAGACATTGTTTACGCCGGCTTGGGCGTTCTTCTGGCCATTGTGGCTTTTGCGCTGCTGGCTGCGGCATTGAAGGATTTTGCGACAGCGTTGTCTTCCTGGTCGCTGCCCGGGCAAATTGTCGGCCTGCTAGATCAACTCCTGCTGATTCTGCTCATCATCGAGCTGCTCTATACCGTCCAAGTCTCGTTTCGTGAACACGGACTGCTCGTGGAGCCGTTCCTGGTGGTCGCGCTGATTGCAGTGATCCGTCGAATTCTCGTCCTGACCGCCGAATTGCCTAAATTGCCCGAGGCCGGTGGCGTCGTGTTCAACCACGCCCTGATCGAACTGGCGCTGCTGACGGTGATGGTCCTGGTGCTGGTAGCCGCACTGATTATGTTTCAGAAACAGACCAAACAACGGCAGCAGGACCAGTCGTAGTCACAGCTCGCCGAGGGAACATTCGAACGAATTCCCCCGTATCACTCTCCGCCAAGGATTCATTGAATCAACCGAGGTACACGATGAGCAAGCTCCTGATCTCTTCCCGCATCATGATGGTAGAAGGGATCCTGCTCCTGATCGTAGCCGCCATCCACCTGCTGGTCATTCCGGAATTGCGTAGCCTCTTTGTCCGTCTGCTTTCGCCTCGGGCATTTGAGTTCGTTTGGTCTCCGTTTCTGTTGAATCATGCCGTGGTGGGAATTCTGCTCGTCCCCCTGGGCTTATCTACGATCTATTGCGCTTCCGGAATAAAGTCGGGGCAACGTTGGAGCTGGCGCGTGGGGATCACCAATGCAATTACCATCCTGAGCTTGCCGCTGGTGCTGGTGGTAGTGATGGAACGCCGCTATTTCAGCGCGTTGCCTTTTCTGATTGCCACCATCCTCATTACGCTCGTCGGGCTGTCCATGATTTGGCCCATGCTGTGGGTGCGTCGCGAACTGAAATAGAGACTTCCAAACCCGAGTATGTTTCCATCCTGTCCCCGCAAAAGCATCTTATCTGCGTCCACGCTTGCGTTGGTGGCGAGGCTGGCTGTGACATTTGGTCTTTGGCTTGCAGACCGTTGGGTCTACAATGGCCGCACCTTTGGATATCGGCAAACATCAGGGCGAACGCCGGTCTCGGTAAAGAGAGCCGGCTACGCTCACGCCTCATTTATAATTCCCAGTTTTGCCTCGCGTCCGGAGGCATGCACCTAAGACTTCTTATCGAGGGTACTCATGTCTACAGCCAACACGCGCCTGGAGAAAGATTCCATCGGCGCCAAAGAGATTCCAGCCGACGTTTATTACGGCATTCAGACCGCGCGCGCGGTGGAGAATTTTCCTATCTCCGGGATGCGGGCCCATCCCACGTTGGTCCGCGCTTTCGGCATGGTGAAGCAGGCGGCGGCCGAGGCCAACAAATCGCTGGGGCTGGTAGACGATAAGCGCGCCGACGCCATCATCCAGGCTGCCCAGGAGGTTGCCGGCGGCAAATGGGACCACCAGTTCGTGGTGGACGTGTTCCAGGCCGGCGCCGGCGTCAGCTTTCACATGAATTCGAACGAAGTCATCGCCAACCGCGCGGCGGAGATTCTTGGCGGCAAGCTGGGCGACTACGCGATCGTCCATCCAAACGATCACGTGAACTATGGCCAGTCCACCAACGACGTTTTTCCCACCGGCATGCGCCTGGCCACTCTACTGGAGTTGGAAAAACTTTATCCGGCGCTGGAAGGTTTGGCCGCGGCACTCGATGCCAAGGGAAAAGAGTTTCATCACATCATGAAGTCGGGCCGCACCCATATGCAGGACGCTGTGCCCATGCGTCTGGGCCAGGAGTTCGCCGCCTACGGCGTGGCCGTGCGCAAGGCCATCGCCGACATCCGCCACGCCGCCGATTCGTTGCGCGAATTGGGGCTGGGCGGATCCGCCGTGGGTACCGGCATCAACACTCATCCTGACTATCGCGCGCGAGCGGTCGCCAACCTCTCACGTATCTCCGGCCAGAAGCTTACTCCGGCTGCCGACATGCGCTGGGCCATGCAGTCACAGTCGGCCATGGCGCAGGTTTCGGCGGCGCTCCGCAACCTGGCGCTGGAAATCATCCGCCTATCCAACGATCTGCGTTTGCTGGCTTCCGGGCCCAACACCGGTCTTGCGGAGATCAATCTTCCCGGCCTGCAACCGGGCTCTTCGATCATGCCCGGCAAAATCAACCCGGTGATGCCCGAATTGGCAGCCATGGTTTCGTTCCAGGTAATCGGCAATGACACCGCGGTCGCGTTTGCTGTGCAGGCCGGTCAGCTCGAACTGAACGTGATGATGCCGACCATGGCCTACAGCGTGCTCCAGTCCATCACCATCATGACCAACATGGTGAGGGTCTTTACCGACAAATGCATCGCCGGCCTTACCGCCAACGAGCGCCGCTGCAATTTCTACGCGCAGAGCACCGTGTCGCTGGCGACGGCCTTGAACCCGTACATCGGCTACGCCAAGGCGGCGGAGATTGTGAAAGAGTCGGTGGCTGCGGGGCGGTCGATCATCGACATCGCGCGCGAGAAACAACTCCTGACCGAACAGGAGATAGCCGAGATCCTCGATCCGGTGAACATGACCGAACCGCAGGCGCCCAAAGAGGCGGCGAAGAAACGGGAAGAGATCAAGTCCAAAGAAACCAGTAAGACGAAAAATCCCGCCCAGGAACAGAAGAATCTGGAGAAGAAGAGCACGAAGAAGAAAAAGAAGCGCTAGGTGGGCTTGCGTCCTCCAACGTCCCGAGCGCAGCGAGGGAGCCCTATAGCTGCGATGCTCTCTTGGCGAAGCCTTCAATTTGTGCGAGATCTCGCACTGAATTTACGGCTGGCTCGCGAGTTGGCGAACACTCAAGACAATAGGGATCCCTCGCTCACTGCGCTTCGGGATTTCAGAAACCAACAAGATGAACTACGAATCCTTCGATCCCGACGTTCTCGGCCACTACGAACAGGTGGACGAGGACTCGCGTCTGCAGCAAGGCTGGGGCCCACTGGAGCTGGCGCGCACCCAGGAGTTGATTCTGCGCGCGCTAAAGCCGGCGCCGGCGGCCATCCTGGATGTGGGCGGAGGGTCGGGAATCTATTCCGCGTGGCTGGCGTCACTCGGCTACGAAGTTCGCCTGATTGACCCGGTATCCAAGCACCTGGATCAGGCGCTCAGCCGCTCGCTGCGCCAGGAAAAGCCAATCGCGGGCATGCGTCTGGGCGATGCGCGGCGCCTGGAGGAACCCAGCTCCTCAGTGGATGCGGCCCTGTTGCTGGGCCCGCTCTATCACCTTACTGAACGCAAAGACCGCATCACTGGTTTGGAAGAGGCATTCCGTGTTCTTCGTCCCGGTGGGCTGGTCTTTGCCGTGGCCATCAGCCACTTTGCCTCTCTGTTCGATTCCCTGCTCAGAAGCTTTTTCGACGATGCGGCCTTCGCTCCAATCCTGGACCGTGACCTCGCCGACGGCCAGCATCGCAACCCCACCGGCAACCCACAATACTTCACGACCGCTTTCTTCCACCGGCCAGGCGAGTTGTCGCGCGAACTGATCGCAGCCGGCTTCCGCGTGGAAGAGGTGGCCGCCATCGAAGGTCCGGGATGGATGGCCCGCGACTTTGACGATCTGTGGACAGACCAGGCTCTGCGCCGGCGCTTGCTGGAATCCATTCGCAAGGTGGAGCATGAGCCGTCGATCTTAGGGGCCAGCCCGCATATCATGGCGGTGGGGAGAAAGTAGCATTCAGCAGTCAGCATTCAGCAATCAGCATTTAGCAATCAGCATTCAGCCAAGAAACGACATCGGAGTCCGAGGTATGAAGCTCTGAGCTCCTTCATGAGGTCATACCGCATCGGGGCTGAATGCTGATTGCTGACAGCTGATTGGCGACGGCTGAGTGCTTCTCAGTACGCCCACCGCAGCAACGCCGCCCCGGTTGTAAATCCCGCGCCGACGGCAGCGAGTAATACCAGGTCGCCCTTTTTGAGCCGGCCTTGCTGGCGAGCGCTCTCCAGCGCGAGGGGAATGGTGCCGGCGGTGGTGTTGCCGTATTCGTCAATGTTGATGATGATGCGATCTTCGTTCAACCCCAGACGGCTGGCGCAGGACGTGATGATGCGCCGGTTGGCCTGATGGGGCACGAACAAATCAACGTCGGCGCTTTTCAAGCCGTTCCGCGCAAGCAAGTTCTCCGAGGCCTCAGCCATTTTGCGCACCGCGTACTTGAAGACAGCTTGGCCATCCTGGTGCACGTAATGCATTTTTTTGTCCACGGTTTCGTGAGACGAGGGATGCAGGCTGCCGCCCCCAGGCATGTTCAGCGAGCAGCCGCCTGAGCCATCGACTTCATGGAGAAAGTCGATGAAGTAATCATCGCCGTTGGCAGGCTCGATCAACACCGCGCCCGCGCCGTCGCCAAAGATCACGCTGGTAGCGCGGTCGGTGTAGTCGATGATGGAAGACATCACGTCGGCGCCGATGACCAGCACCTTCTTGTGCGCCCCCGACTCCACGAACTTCACTCCCGTCTGCAAGGCGTAGACGAATCCCGAACACGCGGCGGAAACGTCAAAGCCCCAAGCGCCTTTGGCGCCGATACGGTCCTGTACCAGGCAGGCGGTCGCCGGGAAGAACATATCCGGCGTGACCGTGCCGACAAAAATCGCCTCGATTTCGCTGCCGGGGATGCCGCGCTCCTCGAGCGCCCGGTTTGCGGCCTCGACCGCCAAGTGCGAGGTGGCTGTGCCGGGGTCCACAATATGTCTCTGCCGGATTCCGGTCCGCTCGACGATCCATTCGTTCGAGGTCTCCACCATTTTCTCCAGGTCAGCGTTGGTCAGCAGGCGCGGCGGGACATAGGTTCCCAGGGCGGAGATTTTTGCCCGGACAGGGTTCGCCAAAAGAGTTCTCCCCAAGTCGATGAGACTAAACGAACTATTGTACTAGGAAAGGGCGCAGGCATCTGTTTGGCCCGGGTTGCTCAACTGGGTCCCAAACACGGGCTTGGTCGCGAAACCATTGCACGTCCTGCGTGTTCTCTAATAGGCGTGTCACCCGCTGATTGTGGCGGGAGGGCCGCACAGGTCTGGGTGCAAGTAACGGGTACGGCGTCACCCCAGCCACTGCAATCGCACCCTGGCTTCTGGCGGATGTGTGGACGCAGACGGAACGAGACTTGGCGGCGAAAACCAAGAACCGGGTACCCCGCTGCACACGCACTAGCCCGTTACCGTTGCTTCCTTCCGGACCTGGCGGGGTTGGCGGGATTGCGTCGCGCGGGGCCCGGCACCATCGATTCTAGCACTTTCGCTATTTGCGTCCTGGAAAACGCCTTTCCATACGCGGAGGAATTCAGGGACAATAGAGTTGTGTCCGCTGATGCCGCCAGCCCCGTGATCGCCAAGCCGAACGTGGGCAGCCCGGAACGATTCTTCCAGTGGTCGCTCTACCTGCTGCTGGTCACCGGTTTCGTGGCCCTGATGGGGACCGGCAAGCTCGACGTGCCCTCCCTGGCGCTGGTGATTCCAGCTCTGCTGCTGCGGGCTTATTGCTTGCTCATGCGCAAGGAGTTCATTGTTCCCGAGCGCTGGACCAGCTATCTGACCATCCTTTACGTCGCGTTCTACGCCGCCGACTACTTTGCTTTCTCGCAGAATTTCGTGAATGCCACAGTGCATTTGGTGCTCTTCGTGGTGGTCATCAAGATTTTCTCCGCGCGCCGCGAACGCGACCTGGTGTACTTGGCGATACTCGCCTTCGGGCTGGTTCTTTTCGCGGTGGTGCTCACCGTGGACACCCTGTTTCTGGCCACCTTTGCCTTCTTCATTTTGGCCGCCATGGCCACCTTCATCAGTATGGAGATGCGGCGCTCGGAACGGAACGCAGTAGTGGCCCAGGTTCCACCTCGGCAAGAAGGAGCCTTTTACCGCTCGCTGGCCGGGGTGGCAGTGGCTCTGGGAGCGCTCACTCTGGCCGGGGCAACCCTGATTTTCTTCATCCTGCCGAGGATCGGCTCCGCCGGCTATCTGCGCAACCTGGGCCTCCAGCATTCGACGATCTTCTCCGGCTTCAGCAATGAGGTACGGTTGGGCGGGATCGGCCAGATTCAGCAATCGGACGCGGTAGTCATGCATGTGCAAATCCAGTTCGGCAAGCTGCCGGACGATGTAAAGTGGCGCGGCCTTTCCCTGGCCAATTTTGACGGCCACTCCTGGTGGAACAACGTAGAACCGGCGCCCCGCAGGCCCATGAACAACACGTTGGATTTAGTCCAAGCCTCTCCTGAGGCCTTCTATTCCGGAACCGCTCCCCTCCCGAAAGCGCCGACCATGATCTACCGCGTGGTGATGGAGCCGACAGGACTGAACCTGTTTTTTCTGGCGCCGGTGCCGATGAAGGTGAAAGGCGACTATCGCTACGGGGTCACGCAGGACGGAACGATCTTCAATGCATCGAGCGAATCTGAGATATTGCAGCCGGTGAGCGTTTATACGGCGGAGGCGGACGCTCGTGATCCCGAACCATTGGTGCGCGACTCCAAGTCCTCGGATTACCCGGCGCGGGTACGCCAGCTCTACTTTCAATTGCCGACCCTGGACCCGCGTATCCCGGACCTGGCCCGTCGGGTCACGGCATCGGCCGGATCCAACTATGCGCGCGCCCGGGCTATCGAGTCTTATTTGAAGAGCAATTTCGGCTACACCCTGCAGCTTCCTGGAGTGCGGGAACGGGACCCGCTGGCATCCTTTCTTTTCGAACGCAAACAAGGCCATTGCGAGTACTTTGCTTCCTCCATGACCATCATGTTGCGGACCCTGCGCATTCCCGCCCGCGTGGTCAACGGATTTCGTGGGGCCGAGTACAACGACCTTACCGGCAATTACATCGTCCGCGAGCGCGATGCGCACTCCTGGGTGGAGGCCTACTTTCCGGAATTTGGATGGGTCACCTTCGATCCCACTCCGGCTGGTCGGCAGGCTGCCTCTTCGGGCCGGCTGTCGCGGTTCGAACTCTATATGGATGCGGCAAGCGCGCTATGGCGGGAATGGGTCATCAACTACGACTTCAGCCATCAGTTGCGGCTCAGCAACCAACTCAGCGTGGCCACCGGCAGCATGCACTCCAACCTTCGCGGCTGGTTCTCGGGCAAGTATCGGAGACTGCTGGAGCGCATGGCCGGCTGGCAACAGAGAATGCAACGCATGTCGGCAACGGAGATGGCGGTCTCCTGCGCCCTGCTGGCCCTGCTTCTGGCCCTGCCTTTCGCTCCCAAGGCGTGGAGCAGCTATCAGCGCGCGCGGACGCGCCGCAATCCACTGCGCGCGCCCACCTCCGCCGCCAGCTTCTGGTATCTGCGCCTGCTGCGGCGGCTGGCCCGACGCGGCATCCGCAAGACCCCGGCGCAGACTCCCGCGGAGTTCACCTCGTCCATTGTTGACCCGCTGATTCGCAGCCACGTGGAGGTCTTTACCAACCACTATCAGCGCGCCCGTTTCGCCGGTTCCGTTGAAGACGCGCAACGCCTGCCCGAACTGTACGAGGAGATGGCAGGAAAGAAGTAGTTGTCTCGATGCCGTTTGCAGGCAATCCAACTACTTCGTAATCACGCCACACGCGACCCGGTCCCCGGAATTGCCGGCAGGGTCAGTCTTGCCGTCGTCGGCCTTGGCATGGATCACCAGCGCAGTCCCGCCGCCGGTGAAGACCGAGTGCGGACCATCCGTCAGCGTGACGTTGGCGGCCACAACTGTCGCCTTGGATTTGCCTTTCGCGTCCGCGGTGAAGTTGGGAATATCGCCGGCATGCGGCCCTTCCGGATTCTGCAAGCCGTGATGTTTGCTGTCAGGATTGAAATGCCCGCCGGCGGACTTGAAGTCCGGGCCTTCGCATTTCGCGGTCTGATGGACGTGGATAGCATGATCCCCGGGCGTAAGGTCGTGTACGTTCAGTTTGATGGTCACGCCGTTCGCGGCCGCCGAGAGGGTAGCCGAACCCACGCTCTTTCCCTGCCCGTTCTGCAGATTGACTGTGATCGGCTTGGGCTTGGCGTCCTTGGCGATGGCGAATGTGAGAGTTGCCAGAAACGCGGCCGCAACCAGACCGTACTTTAACGCTGTCTTTTTCATGTGCGATATCCTCCCCAGGGCAGAAGCTTGGCCTACCAAGCCCCCGCCAGTGAACCTTCGGCGAACAATTGTAGCTGATTCGCGGCGCTCGCTGACGGTAGAAAGGAACGTCCCACGGTATAGCGGCAGGCCAGAACCACTGCGGCGCGTGCATAGGAGCCGGAGTTCGGATGTTAAAATGAAAGCATCGCATGCCTGTTGAGAGCCCCATAGTAGCGCCTCCCCAGCCGGAACCTGTACAGGACAAAGCCCCGGTCAAAGTCGGTTTTGTCAGCCTGGGCTGTCCCAAGAACCTGGTGGACAGCGAGGTCATGATGGGTCTGCTCGCGACCGGCGGCGCCCAGATCACCCCCCGCGCCGAGGAAGCCGACGTCATCGTAGTCAATACCTGTTCGTTCATTGACACCGCCAAGCAGGAGTCGGTCAATACCATCCTGGAGATGGCCCAGCACAAGACCAGCGGCCGGGCGAAGAAACTGGTGGTTGCCGGATGCCTGGTGGAGCGCTATCGCGACGAGATCAGGAAGAACATCCCCGAGGTGGATGCCGTGGTGGGCACCGGCGAACTGGAACACATTCTCGCCGCTGCCGGGATTGAGACTGCGCGGGCCGGTGAACCGGCGGCGAGCGAATCGCCTTTCGTCATTCTCAACTCAGCTTCGACGGCAGCGGATTCGCTCAGCGCCGGCCAGTCGTTGAAGTCGGGAGTACGTCCGCGGGCCGCTCGTCCCGAAGGCGATGCTCGCCAAACTGCCGGACGCTTCTCCCGCGGTGAGTGGGACGGCGCCATCGCCGATCTGCCCAACTATCTTTACGACGAGCACACGCCCCGCCTACTGGCCACCCCCAAGGCTTCGGCCTACATCAAGATTGCCGAAGGGTGCGACCATCCCTGCGGGTTCTGTATCATTCCCCAGCTGCGGGGCAAGTTTCGCTCGCGGCATTTTGAGTCGGTCATGGCCGAAGCCCGGGGTCTGGCGGAGCGCGGCGTGCGCGAAATCACCCTCATCGGACAGGACACCACCTGTTACGGCGAAGACCTGGGCTTGAAAGACGGCCTGGCCCTGCTGCTAGAGCGCCTGACCGGAATCGAGAAGCTGCGCTGGATACGCTTCCTCTACGCTTATCCCAACAAGATTACCGGCCGGCTGCTGGAGACCATTGCGTCCCAGGAGAAGATTTGCTCCTACATTGACGTCCCGTTGCAGCATGCGTCGGCTTCGGTGCTCAAACGCATGAAGCGCGGCGCCGGCGCGGACATTTTCCTGAAGTCCATCGAGAAGATGCGGCGCAGCATTCCCAATCTGACGCTGCGGACGTCGTTCATCGTCGGCTTTCCCGGCGAGAGCGAGCAAGACTTTGCTGAACTGTGCGACTTCGTGAAAGCGGCCCAGTTTGACTGGCTCGGCGTGTTCAGCTATTCCGACGAAGAAGGTTCAGCGGCGTATCACCTCGACAAAGACGAAAAAGTTCCGCCCCGCCAGATCGAAGCCCGGCGCAGAAAGCTCATGCAGATTCAGCGCCAGATCAGCAAGAAGAGCAAGCGCCAGCTGGTGGGCCGCCAGTTGGACGTGCTCGCCTTGGGCCCGTCAGAAGAAACCGACCTTCTCTGGGAAGGCCGCGCGGAAATGCACGCTCCGGAGATCGACGGCAAGCTGTTCATCAACGACTTCGGGGCGCAGGAAGAGCCGGTTCAGGGCGAGTTTTACCGTTGTGAGATCACTGAGGCCCACGACTACGACCTGGTAGCGCGGGTCTTGAGCCGTTCAGAGGGCGTCTGACCCGCCGGCGAAATCCCGAACGAAGTGACGGATCTCCGATGCCCAAGAAGAAATCACGCTCGCTCCGTTGTCCCACCTGCCGGACGCTAGTGTTCAAGACCGATGAAAACTTCCCCTTTTGCAGCGACCGCTGCCGCCTGATCGATCTGGGCAAGTGGGCCAGCGGCGGTTACGTGATCTCTACTGCCATCAGTGACCCGGAGATGCTGGAGAGCATGGCGGACGAATCGAGCAAGGAACAAGGGAACGATGACGTTTCGCGCAAACATTGAGCACTGTTCCACACGGAGGGTGTAGGAGACGCAACACTGTCGCGTCTCCGAGACATGGCTATGCCACGTCTCTACCTCTTCCACCTCACTCGTACCGCAAGGCCACGTTCGGATCCACGCGCGTGGCGCGCAGTGACGGGATGTAGCAAGCGAGCAGAATGAACGTACCCAACGCGCCCGCGACCAGGGTGAACGTAGAAACATCCGTAGGGCTCACTTCGTAGAGCACAGAAGCCATCAACCGCGTCAAGGCAATCGCGCCGGCCGTGCCGGCGACCAGGCCCGCCAGCGCCATCTTCATTCCTTGGCCGATGACCATCCGCAAGACATCGCTGCGGGTTGCACCCAGGGCCATGCGGATGCCGATCTCGCGCGTGCGCTGGGCCACCGAATACGCCATTACCCCATACACGCCGACCGTCGCCAGGACCAGGGCCAATCCGGCAAACGCGGAGAACAGCCACATATCGAAGCGGCGCAGCGATCCCGCATCGGCAAGCATCTCTTCCACCATTTTCATGTCGTACACCGGGATGGTTTTGTCCAGCTCCGCCACCGCATGGCGGATGGAATCCGGCAGAGCCTCGGGATGGCTGCTGCGGACAGCAATGGAGAAGGACTTCTCCACGAGCCCTAGCAAGCCTTTCGGAACCTGTGTGTAGGGATAGTAGACGGCCGGTGTCACGGGAACATCGAGCCCAATATGCCGGACATCGGCGCTGACGCCCACCACGGTGTACCAGGGTGCGCCGACAAGCTTGGGCTTCAATGTCTTTCCCAACGGATCCTGGTTGGGCCAGAAACGCTGGGCCACGCTTTGGCTGACGATGGCCACCGGCTGCGAGGTTGCGCTGTCAGCATCCGTGAGTTCGCGGCCCCGGAGGAGCGGGGTCTCGAATACGTGAAAGTAACCGGGCCCGATCACGCGAAACCGGGTGACAAGCTGGCCTTCCGCGAGTACCGGGGGCTCCTGCCCGTCTACGCCGATGGGCGTGGATGGATCGGTGCCGCTCAGAGGAACATTGCGGACGAGGGTTGCTGCCTGCACTCCCGGCAAAGCTCGCACCTTCTCCGCCAGCTGTCCGTAGAACAGATAGGGATGCTCCATCACCCGTTGCGGCGCCGGCACGACAAACGTCAACAGTCCGCTGGGATTGAATCCGGGATCGACGTGGCTCACCTTCCACAGACTCTTCAGGGACAGCCCAGCCCCAATCAGCAGAACCGAAGCCAGAGCGGTCTCAAGCACCACGAGAGCCGCACGCTTTCGTCCGCCCGACCGGCCGGTCCCGCGCGCGATCTCGCGCAACGCGTTGCTCGCGTCCACCCGGGAGGTCGTCAGCGCCGGCACAATGCCGAAGAGAACGCCCACGCCGAGGCAAACCATCATGGTAAAACTCAGGACGGCACTGTTAATCGTGATGGTCTCCACCTGGGGAATATTCGTGGGATGAAGCGCCAGAAGAATTTTCAAGGCCGCCGAGGCGAACAAGATTCCGCAAACGCCTCCCGCCACGGACAGCAGAACGCTCTCCGTCAGCAATTGGCGCACAACGCGCGAGCGCTGGGCGCCTACGGCGGCGCGAATGGCGATCTCCTGGCGGCGCGTGGTGCCCCGAGCCAGCAGGAGATTGGCCACGTTGCAGCAGGCGATCAGGAGCACACACCCCACGCAACCCATCAGGAGCAGCAAGGGTTGGCGCACGTCTTCGGTGAGGGAATCCTGATAAGTTTGCAGTCTCACACCGAGGCCGGCGTCTCCGGTCGGATCAGCCTGCCGCAGCCGCGTTGCGATCGCGTCCAGGCGAGCTTGCGCCTGTTTGATCGAGCGTCCCGCTTCCAGTCGGGTCAGGGCAAAGATCCAATGCACGCTGCGTGAAGCCGCCACGGCGTCCTGGGTCTCCAGTTGCATAGGCCGCCAGAATTTCTCGGTGTCGTTGAAGAAAAGGTGGAAAACGGGCGGCATGACCCCGATCACGGTGTACGGTTCGCCATCCAGGTCGATCTTGCTGCCTAAAATGTTGCGATCGCCCTGGAAACGTGTCTTCCAAAGCGAATCACTGAGCAGAATCACGTTCCCGGCTCCGGGCCGGTCTTCCTCGGCGGTAAACGTGCGGCCCACCTCCGGAGGCACTCCCAGGACACTAAACATCTCCCACGAGGCCCGGTAACCGTTGATGCGCTCCACACCGTCGCGAGTTCCCAGCGTGAGCCTATCCGGGATAAATGCCGCCATCCGCGCCAGCGGGCCCTCCTGCCGCTTCCATTCCAGCAAATTGGGAGTGGAGAAAATATTGGTGTTGCCGTTGGACTGGTTCTGCCAGACAACCATCACCCGCGACGGCTCCCGGAAGGGCGGCGGTTGCAGCAGCACCGCATCGATTACGCTGAACATCGCGGTATTGGCGCCGATTCCCAGGGCCAGCGTGAACACCGCCATCGCCGCAAAGCCAGGGGACTTGCGCAGCATGCGCAGGCCGTAACGCAGGTCCTGCCAGAGTTGTTCCAGCCATAGACCCGGTCGCACGTCACGAACCTCGGCCTTGACCTGTTCCACGCCCCCTACCTCCAGCAACGCCTGCCGTCGCGCCGCGTCCGGCCCCAACCCCTGGGCCAGATTTTCATCGGTCAGCAACTGCACATGAGCATTGATCTCCGCATCAAGGTCGCGATCCACCTCGGCGCGGCGGAAAAGGTTGTGAAAGCCGGTGATCCAGCGATGACTCATCGTCGAACTCCTTTCCAGCGGCTACGTGGCCCGTAAGGCCCGCGTGATAACCAGGGAGATATGCTCCCAGCTTTCGGCTTCAGCTTGCAGCTGACGTTTGCCTGCGGCCGTCAGTTGGTAGTATTTGGCGCGGCGATTGTTCTCCGACTCCCCCCACCGCGATACCAGCCATCCTTGGTCTTCCAAACGATGCAGAGCTGGAAAAAGCGATCCTGGTCCAACTTCAAACGCTCCGCGCGTGATCTGCTGAATGCGCCGCGACACGCCGAGTCCGTGGTTGGGTCCCAGCTTCAGCGCGTTCAAGATCAACATATCCAGCGTTCCCTGCAATATTTCCATCTTGGCCATTCTGTCCTCTCTCATATCGACACTCGATATAGCGTATGCCGTTTTCCTATCGACGGTCAATAGGAGAAGGCGCCCAGCCGCCAAAATGACACGGCTTGTCCCGGTAACGTATCCTGAGTCGGATGCAACCTGCGCCAAGCCCGAGCGCCGCCCCACGGTCCCGCGTCTCCTGGCTGATCGCCACGTTCTTTGGCGTGGGCTACCTGCGTCCCGGGCCGGGAACATACGCTTCTGCGATCACCGCCGGGCTGTGGTGGACCGCCAGTCGAGCCATTCCACCAGCTTGGCTGGTTCCGGTGGCCGTCTTTACCGCGCTGGCCGTGACTCTCATCGGCATTGCGCCTTCCACGGTAGTGGCGCAGGAAAGCGGCCGCAAAGACCCGGGGTTCGTGGTGATCGACGAAGTGGCCGGGCAGATGATCGCGCTAATCGGCCTGCCCGTGAATTGGAAATACCTTCTCGCCGGTTTTATACTTTTCCGTAGCTTCGACATCGTGAAGCCCTTCCCGCTGCGCCGCCTGGAGAAACTACCCGCGGGAACAGGTATCATGATGGACGACGTGGGAGCCGGCCTCTACGCGCTGGCCCTGCTGCAGGTGTGGCGATACTTTATGGCGGGGTAGGTCGCTGATCGCATGGGATTCTCGGAGACATTGCTGGGCCGGAAGAACGTGAACGGCAATCCTTATATTGAGACCATCGAACCCGCCGCTTCGCTGCCCGGAGGCGAAGTCAGGATTGTCGGCCGGGCGCTGAAGCCGCCGCGGCTGGCGCGTCCGGAAGTCAGCTTTGCCGGCGTGCGCGGCTCGATTGTGGTGAGCTCGGAGGACTTCGTGATTGCGCGCGTGCCTTATGGCGCGCAGTCCGGCCAGGTTGTCGTGCACAGCAACGGCCACAGCAGCAACGGCCGTGAGATCAAGATCGCGGAGCCCATTGCCGAGAACCTGCATCCGGTGGCCAATCCTGCGCTCGACCCTCAAGGCAACATCTATGTAACCTGCTCCGGCAGCCGCGGGCAGAAAGTTCCGGTGGCCATCTACAAGATCGACACCAACCATAACCCTAAGCCGTTTGTCTCCGACCTGATGAATCCCACTGGCCTGGCCTTCGATCGCGAAGGCCAGCTGTACGTCTCTTCGCGTTACGACGGCACCGTCTACCGCGTGGCGCCGAATGGCACGATCTCTACCTACGCCGAAGGCCTGGGTGTGGCCACCGGCATTGCTTTTGATCGTGAAGGAAGTCTCTACGTGGGCGATCGCACCGGGACCATCTGGCGTATCGCCCGCGACCGGCAGATCTTCGTCTTTGCCACCTTGGAGCCCAGCTTGGCCGCCTACCATCTGGCCTTCTCGCCTAACGGAACCCTGTACGTTACCGGGCCCACTACCTCAAGCTTTGACGCGGTTTATTCCGTGGACCCACACGGCACGGTTTCCGTCTTTTATCGCGGACTAGGACGCCCGCAAGGGCTGGCCTTTGACGCGCAGGGCAATCTCTACGTGACCGCATCGCTGGCCGGCAAGCGCGGCATTGTGAAGCTTACTCCCGAGAAGAAAGCCTCCCTGGCGGTTTCCGGGCACAGCCTAGTGGGTCTGGCCTTCACGCGAACTGGCGACGCGGTGCTGGCTACGAGTACTCCCAACCAGACGGGCGGGGTTTATCTTCTGAGTTGGGGCATCCAGCCGCTAGCTCTCATTTAAACTAAACCCTCTCGTGAATGCAGAGATCATCGCCGTCGGCTCCGAGTTGCTGACTCCCTTCCGCCAGGACACGAACTCGCTCTTTGTCACCAGCCGGCTCAACCAGCTCGGGCTGGAGGTAAGTTTCAAGACCATTGTGGGCGATCGCCTGGCCGACCTGGTCAGCGTGGCCCGCACCGCGCTCTCCCGCGCCACCATCGTGATCTTCATGGGCGGCCTCGGCCCGACTGAAGACGATCTCACGCGCGAAGCGGTGGCGGAGACCTTGGGCCGCAGGCTGCACCGCAATCAGGAGTTCGTCGATTGGCTGCGCGCGCGCTTTGCCGAGCGCGGCTGGCAGATGTCGGAGAACAACGCGCGCCAGGGCGACATGATCGAGGGTGCCGAGATGCTGCCCAACAAGCGCGGCAGCGCTCCCGGACAATGGCTGCAGGCCGACTTTGCCGGCGCCCGGAAAATAATCATCCTGCTTCCCGGCCCGCCGCGCGAATTGCAGTCGCTCTTCGAGGACGAATGCCTGGAGCGTCTGCGCAGCCTGCTACCAGCAATGCACATTGCCGCGCGCGAACTCAAGATCGCCATGATCGGCGAGTCCATGGCTGACAAGCGGGCCGCACCGATCTACAAACAACGTACCGACGTCGAGACCACCATCCTTGCGGGAACGCCCGGCGAAGTGCAGCTCCACCTGCGCGCCCAGGCCCAGTCCGCCGAAGAAGCACAGAACAAGGTCGACTCGCTGGCTTCGGCGCTGGAAGACGAATTCCAGGATGCGATCTTTTCCAGCCAAGGAGAAAGCCTGGAACAGATTGTGGGCTACTACCTGCAGATGCGCCGGGCCACGCTGGCTGTCGCCGAATCCTGCACCGGAGGCCTCCTGGCGGAGCGCATCACCTCCGTTCCCGGCAGCTCGCGCTATTTTCTGGGCGGGGCCGTGGTTTATGACAATAACCTGAAGACCAAACTGGCCGGCGTGCCGCCGTTGCTGATGGCCGAGCATGGCGCCGTCAGCAGCCAGGTAGCTGTGGCACTGGCCGAGGGGATTCGCGAACGCTGCAAGGCTACGCTGGGCGCAGGCATCACCGGAGTGGCCGGTCCGGACGGCGGGACGGAGCAGAAACCCGTCGGCCTGGTTTTCGTTGCCGTGGCCGACGGCGCCAAGACGGATGTCGTGGAACGAAAATATCCCGGCGATCGCGATCGCGTCCGCCATTGGGCCACGCAGCAGGCGCTGGACATGGTGCGCCGCAAGCTGATCTGACATGCGCATCTTCATTGCCCTCGACATTCCCGCCGACATCCGCGCGCGCATGCTGGAGTACGGGGAGCGCGCCCGCAGCCTGGCTCCGGAAGCCCGCTGGGCCCGCCCCGAAGGGCTGCACGTGACTCTGAAGTTCATCGGCGAGGTCACCGACGCGAAAGTCCAGGAAATCAAGACCGCGTTGGCCGCAGTAAGAGGCTCTCCATTCGAGTTGAATTTTGCGAACGTGGGATTTTTTCCATCACCCAAGTCGCCGCGGGTCTTCTGGATCGGCGTCGAGGGCGGGCCGCCCCTGCCTCAGCTCACCGCCGCCATTGACAACGCAACCCAAAAACTGGGCATCGCCAAAGAGGAGCGCGCCTACAACCCGCACCTCACCCTGGCCCGCGCGGGATTAGGGCCCGCAGGCCATCACCTTCTCCGGCCAGTCGCGTCGGTGGTGCAATCCGAGCCCGCTCCCCAGTTCGGTACAATGACTGCGCGGGAGTTTTTTCTGTACCAGAGCCAGCCGCAACGCGGCGGATCAAAGTACACGAAGTTACAGCGCTTTGGGTTGGAGTGATGGGACGTTTGAGTATTTCCAGCCCTCTTCATCGTGAATGCCCGCAATGCGTGGCGGGATGAAGCGGGAATGAACACGAGGAATCAAGAAGCGACGAGACCCCATTCCGAAGCCTCACCAGAACGATGGTTGAAGCGTTACCGCCGGCTGGGCTGAGGCTGAGGAATCTGCTCTGCCTCTGCGTCCTGGAGCAAGACTTTTTCCGGCTCACGCTTGGCGGTAGCGGAAGCCGCTCCCTCACCATTCGCCCCCCTCGCCAAACTCAGGGTCGCGGGATTCGGGATTGGGTGTTGGCGGGGCCGGACAGAGCTAACAAGAAAGCCTGCCGATGGCACTTACAATCTTGTTCATTAGGAGTGAGGTCCGGGCAACAAAGGAGCAAGGACAGGTCGAAGGATGACAGCTCTAGACAAATTCGTGCTGATGCAAGGGGCAGCCATGCTCGCCCTCTACCTCATTGTCGCCGCGGTTGCCTACGTTCTCGGCTCGATTCCCTTCGGCTATCTACTGGTCAAGACCTTTCGCGGCGAGGATATTCGCCTCTCCGGCAGCGGCAACATCGGCGCCACCAACGTGGCCCGTTCCGGAGCCAAGGGTTTGGGCGCAATCACCTTGATCCTCGACGCACTCAAAGGGCTGCTGGCTGTTTGGCTGGCCGCGTTAGTTGCCGGATCGAATTACAATCTCTGCGGCGACTTTAAGGCTTACCCCTGCGTTCCCGCCCTGCGCCTGATGTCGGTAGCTGCGCTCTTCGCGGTGCTGGGGCACGTCTTTCCCGTCTGGCTCAAATTTAAAGGCGGAAAGGGCGTGGCCACCGCGCTGGGGGTCTTTACATTGTTGTTCCCCACGGCGGTCCTGGTCTCTCTCGCGGTCTTTATTATTGTGGTGGTTGCATCGCGATATGTATCCCTCGGCTCGATCTTGGCCGCTCTGGCGTTCCCTGCTGCAGCCTATTTCCTCTACCACCCTGATTGGACTTCTTTGGCGCTGACCGCAGCAGTCTCGGCAGCGGTGATCCTCAAGCATCATCAGAACATCCGGCGTCTGCGGGGGGGTACGGAAAGCCGCTTTGGCGGAAAGAAATCCCCGGTTACGGAGAAGCACGCTTGAGCCGGATTGCTGTGATCGGCGCGGGCGCCTGGGGCACGGCGCTGGCCATCGTTGCCGGCCGCCGCGGTGACCACCAAGTCAAACTATGGGCGCTGGAAAAGGAAGTCTGCGAGGCTATTGCGCAATCGCATACCAACCGTCTCTTTCTTTCCGATTGCCTGCTGCCGCCTGCGGTCACGGCCACCAACAGCTTCCAGGAAGCCCTGGCCGGCGCCGAGATCGTGGTCAGCGTGATGCCCTCCCACCATTGCCGGCGCACCTTTGAGCACATGGCGCAATGGCTCCTGCCAGGCATGATTTTCTTGAGCGCTACCAAGGGCATTGAGAATGACACGTTGTTGCGCATGACCGAAGTGATTGAAGAAGTGGTGGACCGGTTTTGCGGATGGAAACCCCAGATCGCCGCGGTGAGCGGGCCATCTTTTGCCAAGGAGGTGGCAGAGGGCAGCCCTACGGCGGTGACGGTCGCCTCCGCCG
>DATDGY010000232.1:0-4863 GCA_036521855.1 Candidatus Angelobacter sp. | reverse complement strand
GACGTCGAATCCGATATAGTGAGGGATGTTCATGGGGTTCTCCTGTTTGAGGTTTCTGTGCCAGCCCTGACTGGCTGGTCTCAGCAATTTTGCCTCTTGGAGAACCCTTTCTCATCATCCCTATACATTCAAACAGCCTGAGAGCCTGTCGGAGAGAAAGCCTTTCCAACGAAGAGTCAATAAGTTACGAGCCGAACAATCCCTTGAAGTGATTGATTCTACGTTCGGGGTCTCTATTTCCGACAGGCTCCTGAATTGCGCAGTTATTTCAGTTATCGCGGATGCGTGAATCCGCACTTCTTCCATAATCTTTCCCAAACCCAGATCCCATAGGCGGCCTTGGTCGGCAGCGGGAATCCGAGCTGATGGGCCAGCATACACACCTGGCCGCGATGATGCGCGTCGTGCGCAAGCATGTAGGCCAGCATGGCTGGGCCGGCGGGCCACGGTTTCGCCCAACCGTCGCGGCGAAACGTTTCCACCCGGCTCGGCGGCCGGGACAGAGCGCCGGCCAGCATCTCGGAGCAGCGCGCGGCGCTTTCCAGCAGAGCGGCCCGGGCCTGCTTCTGCGTGCAGCTAGCGCGGTTGAGCGGAGCCGGGAGCTTTAGATGCGGGGCGGATAGCCTTAGCCATTTGCGACGGATGTTGTGGACGTGCGCGACGATGGCGGCGATCGTTCGTCCCGTTCGTCCCTTACTGCCGGGCAGCTTAGCGCGCCAGGCCGCGGGATCGAGATGCTCGAGGACGATCTGATTCATCCGCTCGTTTACGGCGTAACTCTCCACCAGCACCTGGCCAAGGTCGGCGCCAAAGTCAGCCTGTGAGTGGGTCATAAGTGCTTTCATGGCTGTTTCTCCTTCCACGAACCCATTCCGAGCACGAGCCGGGAACCGGCGTTGACAGCTTCGCCGGATGTCCATTGTTTTCAATAGCGGTCAGAAAAAAGAGAAACAAATCCTACCGCGGATTACGCGGATTACGCGGATCTGGTCATTGCCTATGAATGGCCGCACCCTTGCCGCGCAGCACATATTTCTGAATCTTGCCGGTGGCGGTTTTGGGAAGCTCCGGCAAAAAGACGAAGTTGTGCGGCACCTTGAAGTGGGCCATGTTCGAGCGGGCGAACTCGCGGAGTTCATCTTCCGTAGCCGCGGCCCCGGCCTTCAGCACCACAAAGGCGCGGACGGCTTCTCCCCAACGCTCGTGGGCAATCCCTACCACGGCGGCTTCCTGCACGGCGGGATGGCGCAGCAGGATGCCCTCGACCTCGACCGAGGAAATGTTTTCGCCGCCGCTGATGATCACGTCTTTCAGGCGGTCGCGAATCTCGAAGTAGCCATCGGGATGGACCACGGCGGCATCGCCGGAATAGAACCAGCCGTTGCGCATTACCTTGGCGGTGGCTTCGGGATCGTTGTAGTAGCCTTTCATGACCACGTTCCCGGAGACCGTGATTTCACCCAGAGTGGCGCCATCGTGCGGAACTTCGTTCCCCTCTTCGTCCACCACGCGCAGTTCGCCGGAGGTCACCAGCTCGACGCCCTGGCGGGCCTTGATGGTACAGCGTTCGCGCAGGGAAAGCGCCTCGTGCTCGGGACGCGGCTCGCAGACGGAGATAAACGGAGCGGTCTCGGTCAGGCCGTAGACGTGGGTCATGGTCCAGCCGAACTCGCTCTCGATGCGCTCGATGGTCGCGGCCGCGGGCGGAGCGCCGGCGGTGACCACGCGAACGCCTTTACGCACGCCGCGCCGCATCTCCTCCGGGGCGTTGGCGAGAAAGATCAGGACGGTGGGAGCGGCGCACATGGAGGTCACGCGTTCGCGGTTGATCATATCGAACACCGCCCTGGGCTCGACCTTGGGCAGGCAGATATGGGTGGCGCCCACGGCGGTGACCGTCCACACGAAGGTCCAGCCGTTGGCGTGGAACATCGGCAAGCTCCACAGGTAACGGTCGGCAGGAGTCATGTGGAAGTGAATCAGCGTTCCTACCACGTTCATATAGGCGTTGCGATGGGTGATCATCACGCCCTTGGGGCGCGAGGTGGTGCCGCTGGTGTAATTGATGGTGGCCAGATCGTTCTCGCGGATCACCGGGCGGGTGAACTCGGCGGGCGAGGCCTGGAGGGTGGTTTCATAGTCCAGCCAGCCCGGACGAGCGCCGGCGTTGTCGATGTTCAGGGCCACAAAATGCTCGACCTGGGGGACCTGGGAGCGGATGCTGTCCACGCCGTCGAGGTAGTCGGAATGGGCGCAGACCACGCGCGCGCCGCTGTGCTGGATGAGGTAAGCAAAATCGCCGGCGGTCAGACGGTAATTGACGGGAACCAGCGTGGCCCCGATCTGCAGCACGGAGTAAAACGATTCCAACTGGGCATGGACGTTGGGAGCGATGTAGGCCACGCGGTCCCCGGGACGCACCCCAAGCTTTTGCAGGGCCGCGGACCAGCGGTCGCAGCGCTCGAAGAATTGCGCGTAGGTCAGCCGCAAATCGTTATCCAGCACGGCTTCGCGGTCCGCGTAAAGGCGGCGGGCGCGGCGGGCGAACTCAAGCGGCGTCAAAGCGGTTTCCATAGGCTCTCCCCATGACCCTTTGGCCTGGGATTATGAAGATGACAACGCCTGCGATGATACCGGAGCATAACGCCGCCTGGAATCCAAATTTTTTCCGCGCCTTTGCCTTTGCATGCTGCGTTGGCGTTGCAGCGGGACGGCTGTGCGGACGGCCTCCGCAACCACTCTGCCCGCGTCCCTGGAGAGGTATCGTCTTCATAACTCCCGTACGGAGACGTGGGGCTTGACCAACCGTGCTACATTAGCTTTCTCTAATCCGAAAAGTGGAAGCTGTGGAACAGGAGAGCTCCTGAAGATGCCCACCGTCAAAGTCAACGGCGTTGAGCTGTTCTACAAAGAAACCGGACGCGGCGCCGAAACTATCATCCTTTCCCATGGCCTGCTGATGGACCATTCCATGTTTGAAGCCCAGCGCGCGGCCTTTTCCGGACGCTACCGGGTCATTGCCTATGACCATCGCGGGCAAGGCCAGTCCGAAGACACCGGCAGCGGGCAAGACATGGAAACCCTGACCACGGATGCGGCCGATCTTATCCTTGCGCTCGATGCCACCCCCTGCCACTTTGCCGGGCTGTCCATGGGGGGCTTCATCGGGCTGCGCCTGGCGGCGCGCCGTCCCGCGCTGGTGCGCACGCTGACATTAATGAATACCGGCGCGGCGGCGGAGCCTTGGTCCAGCCGCGTGCGGTACGGCTTTCTGGCGCAACTGGTGCGCCTGGTGGGGCCGGGGCCGTTCAGCGGAGTGGCAGTGAAAGCCCTGTTCGGCAAAACCACCCGCCGCAGTCCCGAACGCCGGGCCATGCTGGAGGAGTGGACCGCCAAGCTGCGGAGCCGTCCGCGCAACGTGGCCGAGGCGCTCCTCGGCGTGATGCAGCGCGGCGAGGTTACGACAGAAGAATTGCGGGCGATTCGGTGCCCCACGCTGATCATCGCCGGCGAAGATGATACTGCGCGGCCGCCGTCTGATTCCGAGCGGCTGGCCACGTTCATCCCCGGCGCGCGGCTGGTGCGTATCACCGGCGCCGGCCACTCCAGCGCCCTGGAAGCTCCGGAGGCTGTGGTCGCGGCCATGCGCGGGCTGCTGGGAGAGATGGAGCGAGTGAGCGAAGCCCCGGCGGACCGTGCCACCGGGTGAACGCGTGAACGTATGAACCGGCGCGAATCATGTGTTTCAGCAAATGAAAGGAGAGCTCGGGAGAACGCGAACCATCTCTGCCCCGATGCTATAATTTTTCGCATGAAAGCCCCCAGAATTCAGCGCACGCTCTCTCTTCTCCTGATCACAATTCTCCTGGTACCCCAGACCTGGGCCACCTGCGGCGGTGGCGGCGGCGGCGGTATGGGCGGAATGGGCGGCGGCGGCATGAATACCCAGACTTACCCCGTGCCCTGGAAGATCGTTCAGGCGAGCGATCCGCCCCTGACGCAGGGGCTGGCGGTCTATTGGCTGCCGGCATCGCAAAATGAGCTGGACAAATCGAGCCTGAAGTTCTCGCAAACGCTCTCCGGTTACGCCACGCAGTGCGTGACTATGGGCATCGTGGACCAGCGCCAGGCGTTGGGACAGAAAATCGCCGGCGGTGAGCAGCTGCCGGTTGCGATGGTGGTGCAGCCGGACGGCTCGGTGGTGGGCAAGCTCCAGAACACCAACGGCAAGCTGAAAGTCGGCGACCTGGAAAAGCTGGTGGAAACCGAGATGAAGAAGCGCGAGTCCGCGCTGAAGGAAAAGATGGAAAGCGCCAAGGCCAAGGTCAAAGCCGGCGATAAGGACGGAGCCGTCGCCGAATATCGCGCCGTACTCGACCAAAAGTGCATGTTTCCCGGGAAGGCCAAAGACGCGGCGAAAGAACTGAAGAAGCTTGGCGTTAACGATATTGCCGACGTCCCCGACGGCATTAACTTTGATCGCGCGGTGATGGCGCGGGTGGACCAGAACATGCGCCAGGGTCTGAAAGCCGAGAACAACGCCAACTACCTGGAAGCTGAGCGCCTCTACCTGGCGGCGCATCAGGCCGATCCCGCTGATCCCACTCCGCTGCGTTACCTGGGCGAGGTGTATCGCCACCACATTGGCGACTGGGCGAAAGCGCGCCAGACGTTCGACGCCATTCTGGCCATGCCTGCCGATCCCATGTCGCGCGCGGTTGCTCTACATGGCCTGGGCAAGATGACCATCCATGAAGGCGACTTCAAGAAAGGACTGGAGTTAATGGAGGCATCCGTGCGCGAGTATCCGCTGGCGCTTGCCTACCGCAACTTGGCCGTCTATTGGAACAGCGAAGGCGATAC
>DATDGY010000231.1:0-8546 GCA_036521855.1 Candidatus Angelobacter sp. | reverse complement strand
GATCGAATCAAATGACCGGAACTTGATCTTGGGGTTGTTCTTCCCCAGCACCTTGGTGATGGCCGCCGTGAGCGTCGTCTTGCCGTGGTCGATGTGTCCAATCGTTCCCACGTTCACATGCGGCTTGCTGCGGTCAAATTTTTCCTTTGCCATAAATAGCCTCTAGCTCTTAGATCTTTAGCGTCTTCGCGTTCAATCCGCGTTCATCCGCGCAAAGCCGCGGTAAGGTTTTGCTTCTACCTGCCAGCCGCGGTCCGGCCCTGCACTTTGGCCACGATCTCTTCCGTCACCGAGCGCGGAGCTTCGTCATAGTGGGCAAAGTGCATGGAGAAGGTGGCCCGGCCCTGCGTACTCGAACGCATCTGCGTGGCGTAGCCGAACATCTCGGCCAGCGGCACCAGCGACTTGATGACTTGCGATCCGGCGCGATGCTCCACGCCTTCAATGCGTCCGCGGCGCGAGTTCAGGTCGCCGATGATCACTCCCATAAACTCTTCCGGCACCACCACTTCCACCGACATGATGGGCTCCAGCAACACCGGCGAGGCCTTGCGCGCCGCTTCCTTGAAACCCATGGAGGCCGCGATCTTGAAAGCCATTTCGTCAGAATCTACTTCGTGGTAGCTGCCGTCGTAGAGGGTGACTTTTACGTCCACCATCTGATAGCCGGCCAGGACGCCGCCTTCGAGAGCTTCTTTAATGCCATGCTCAATGGGCTTGATGTATTCCTTGGGCACCGATCCGCCGGTGATGTCATTGACGAACTCGAAGCCTTTGCCTTTTTCGTTGGGATCCACGTACAACTTGACGTGCCCGTACTGGCCGCGGCCGCCGGTCTGGCGGATATACTTGCCTTCCGCCTGGGAGTGTTTGCGGATGGTTTCGCGGTAAGCCACCTGGGGCTTGCCCACATTGGCTTCCACCTTGTACTCGCGCATCATGCGGTCGACGATGATCTCCAGGTGCAGCTCGCCCATGCCGCTGATGATGGTTTGTCCGGAGTCAGGATCGGTGTTGACCTTGAAGGTGGGATCTTCCTGGGCCAGCCGGCCCAGCGCGATTCCCATTTTTTCCTGGTCGCCCTTGGTCTTCGGTTCCACGGCCACGGAGATCACCGGCTGGGCAAACTCGATCGATTCGAGCAGAATAGGGGCCTTTTCCGAACAAATGGTGTCGCCGGTGGTGATGTTCTTGAGGCCCACGCAGGCGCAGATGTCGCCCGCGTAAATCTCGCTGATCTCTTCGCGCTTGTTGGCGTGCATCTTGAGCAGGCGGCCAATGCGCTCGGACCGTCCCCGGGTCACGTTGAGCACGCTATCGCCGGTCTTGAGCTGTCCGGAATAGACGCGGATAAACGTGAGCTGCCCCACAAACGAGTCGGCCATGATCTTGAAGGCCAGGGCGGCGAAAGGCTCTTTGTCGTCGGCCTTGCGGGTGAGCTTCTTTTCAGGATGATCGGGATCGTGACCTTCAGCGGGAGGAATATCCAGGGGCGAGGGCAGATAATCGACCACGGCGTCGAGCAGCGTTTGCACGCCTTTGTTCTTGAAAGCTGTTCCGCAGAGCACCGGGAACAGCTTCAGACCGATGACGCTCCGGCGCAGCGAGGCGCGCAGTTCATCGGGGGAGATGGTCTCGCCTTCCAGAAATTTGTGCAGCATCTCGTCGTCATTCTCGGCGACGCTCTCCACCAACTGGGCGCGGAACGCTTCGGCCTTCTTCACCAGTTCGGCAGGAATCTCTTCCACTTCGTACTGCGCTCCCAGGGTCTCATCCTTCCACACGATGGCCTTCATGGAGATGAGGTCGACCACGCCTTTGAATTTGGCTTCTTGTCCGACGGGGATCTGGATGGCGACGGGGCGGGCGTTGAGGCGCTTGCGGATGGTATCGATGGCGTGCTCGAAATCGGCGCCCATCTTGTCCATCTTATTAATGAAGCAAATGCGCGGGACGCCGTATTTATCGGCCTGGCGCCATACGGTTTCCGACTGCGGCTCCACGCCGTGCACGGCGTCAAATACGGCTACAGCGCCGTCCAGCACGCGCAGCGAGCGCTCGACTTCAGCGGTAAAGTCCACGTGGCCGGGGGTATCGATAATGTTGATGCGGCTGTCGCGCCATACGCAGGTGGTGGCGGCCGAGGTAATGGTGATGCCGCGCTCCTGCTCCTGCTCCATCCAGTCCATGGTGGCGGTGCCTTCATGCACCTCACCCAGCCGGTGAGTGATTCCGGTGTAATAGAGGATACGTTCGGTCGTAGTGGTCTTGCCGGCATCGATGTGGGCCATGATGCCGATGTTCCTACAACGCTCTAATGGGACCTGTCTGGGCACTGTATCGTCCTAATCCTTCTAATCCTTGAAAAACTCGTTCGATTGCCAGAATTGCCAGGATTGCCAAAAATCGCCGGGATTGAGCGCGCAATCTGCTTTCTTGCGGTTTTCAATCTTCACTCTTTGGCAATTACCAATTTTGGCAATTGCTGAAATCTCGCTCTTACCATCTATAGTGTGCAAACGCCTTGTTGGCCTCGGCCATCCTGTGCACGTCTTCCTTCTTCTTGATGGCGGCGCCGCGACCGTTGGCCGCGTCCAGCAGCTCGTTGGTCAGCTTGTCCACCATGCCTTTTTCGCCGCGGCCGCGGGCGTAACTTACGATCCAGCGGATGGCCAGCGAAGTGCGCCGGTCGGGGTTAACCTCCACGGGCACCTGGTAGTTGGCGCCGCCTACGCGCCGCGTCTTCACTTCCAGCAAGGGCTTGGCGTTCTCCACCGCCTTCTTAAACAGCTTGAGGGCCTCATCTCCGCCCTTGGATTGCAGGTTCTCCATGGACTTGTAGAAGATGTTCTGCGCGGTCGACTTCTTGCCGCCCCACATCATGGTGTTGATGAACTTGGTCACCAGCTGGGAGCTGTAGATGGGATCCGCCAGCGGCTCCCGCTTGGGCACATGTCCTTTTCTAGGCATCGTCTTAAAGTCCTCGAAACTCTGGTCTGTCTTCTGTCATTGCCAGAATTGCCATGATTGCCAAAATCGCCGTAATTGTGACCCGCTTTTCAATCCTGACAATTTTGGCAATTATCAATTTTGGCAATCGCCGACTTCACTTCGCTGCCAGCCATCAACATCAGGCCGGCTCACTCGTAAGCCATTATTTGGGCCTCTTGGCCCCGTACTTCGATCGCCCTTGCTTGCGATTGGCCACGCCGGTCGCGTCCAGAGTGCCCCGCACCACGTGATAGCGCACGCCGGGCAGGTCTTTCACGCGGCCGCCGCGGATGAGCACAATCGAGTGCTCCTGCAGGTTGTGTCCCACGCCGGGAATATACGTGGTTACTTCGATGCCGTTGGTCAGCCGTACGCGGGCCACCTTGCGCAGCGCTGAATTCGGCTTCTTAGGGGTCTGCGTATAAACACGGGTACAGACTCCGCGACGCTGCGGCGAAGCCTGCAGTGCCGGGCTGGCCGTCTTGTAGTTCGGCGACTTTCTGCCTTTGCGCACCAGTTGATTAAATGTCGGCATTCGACTCCTTTTTCCTCGCGGGCCCGCAGCCCCTTGCTCCCAAACTCGCCACGCCTTGGCGCAGGAGATTCCCTGGGGTAAGCCCTTCGCCCATCGGGCAAACAGACATACCCCACACCCCGATACGATCCAGCCGGGGCGGTTCTTACATCCCGTTACCGGGAGCTGATCCGGGCGTGCCGGGATCATGATTCCGCGCAAGCGCGGAGAGTTGAAATTACCGAATCGGTATGGGCGAAGACGGTGGCACCGAGCCGGAAAGAGGGCACTCCGTTTCGTTCGTCCCTGGTCCGCATACCCTTCACAGGTGAAGGTAGCGCGGACCGTTTCAGCGAGGCGTACCCTGATAGCGGACCGAAATCCTCGGGCAAACTAGCGTAAAGCTCACGATTACAGCAAGCTAACCTGAACTCGCAGAACCTCACTACTATAGCAATTGTGGGTGGCAGGCGTCAAACGGATCGGTTCGCATCCGGTCGGTCACAGCCCTCGGGAAGCCAGGAAGGGTCGCGGGCAGGGGTTCCGCGTGGGTTCAGCATTGGCCTGTCAGCAGGGCCATGTGCTCGGCCAGGGTGGAATGGCACTCGAACAGGTGCGCCGGCAAACCCCGAGTGACGAGATTGCGCAGAGAGACAGCAATTCTGCTTTCCCATTGCCCGATAGCCCCCAGCCAGCGTGAGCGCAGGACAGCGCTGCGCACAGGGGAGAAGCGCAATGACTCATAACAACGGAACCCCATAGAAACACTGGAGTTGCAGCTCAAGCTCTTGGCCAACACCAGGGCGTCCTCCAAAGCCATACAGGCGCCTTGGCCCAGGTTGGGCGTGAGGACATGAGCGGCATCGCCGAGCAGGGTCACCGGTCCCGAGCCCCGTCGAGATGGCCCGAGATCACAAGCGTTCGCGGCCATGATCATGGAGGGATCGGTGGCTGCGAGCAACCTAGGAATCGGGTCGTGCCAGGTTTTGAAGATCTCCTGCAGCCGTCCTTTGCGTTCTTCCGCTGGGTGGCTCAAGGCAGAACTGTTGACGGTCGCGTACCAGCAAACCTTGTTGCCGCCGATGGCCAAGGTTCCGAAACGATAGCCGGCTCCCCAACTTTCCCCGTTATGTAGAGGAAGGTCCTGGGGAGGATCGGTCAGGCCTCGGAAGATAGTGTAGCCGCGATGGGAAGGCGTTCTGTGGTACCCCAGCGATGCCCGAAGACGGGAATGAATGCCGTCGGCGCCGACTACCCCATCGCAGACAAAGCTGTCTTGATCGCGGAATTGCAAGCAGACTCTCTGCCCGTTCAGTTCAACGCCGGTCAACTCATGATTCAATCTGAAACACTCCAGCGGCATCGCCTGAGCCAGCACCCGCAATAGATCCCCTCGATGCAGACACACCGTCGGCGTGTCCGCCTTCGCGGTGCTGATGTTCATGAGAAGCTCTCCGGATTGCGCCCGAAGAAGAAAGTGTGTGCCGATCTGGCCGTGCTTCAATACTCCGGACAGCAGGCCAAGCTCACTGAGGATCGCGGTTCCGTTGGGCCACAGACTTACGCCAGCCCCGGCTTCCCGCAGTTGGCGTGCCTTTTCGAAAATCCTGACCGTAAAGCCTGCTTGGAGCAAGGCGATTCCTGCGGCAATGCCTCCGATTCCCCCGCCTACGATACTTATGACCTTGCGCGTCATTTGCCGTAATCCTTGACCTAAAGTCTGGGCTTTCTCTTCAGCGGTGCTGCAACGTAAGTGCCTTGTCACCGGCCCATGTAGCCGGTAACGTGGCTGCAACCATTTTCTGGTCTTCGAGCGAGTCGAAGGTTACAATTCTTAATGACTTAAGAAATCTATTCTAGCAGCAGGAGCTCGGAACAGGAAAGTGGCGTTTGCTTGATTGACATGAACATTAAATAAAGGCAGTGTCTGTCCGCAGTGGCAGTCCGGAAACTGGAGTTGGATGAAGAAACAGCCGCAAGACAATGCTATCACGAATGGCGACCGGGCATCGGCGCTCAGCGGTGACGCGATTCGCAACCACTACGACCGCTTCGCCTGGGCCTATCGATTTTACTGGGGCGATCATCTCCATCATGGATTGTTTCGCAGCGGCCAGGAGAAACCGAGAGAGGCCCAGGAGGCGTTGCTCCGGCATTGCGCGGCCCGGGCCGGGTTGCGTCCGGGATCCCACGTCGCAGATGTAGGTTGCGGTCACGGAGGCACAGCGCGATTCTTTGCCAGCGAATACTCATGCTCTGTGCTGGGCCTGACCATCAGCCAAGCTCAACTGAAGCTGGCATGTAAGCTTTCCCGGTCGGTCCACGGGCCGGGCTCCGTGAGTTTTGAGTTGGCTGATGCGGAGCTTTATCCGTTCCCTCCTTCTAACTTCGATCTGGTATGGAACATGGAATCACTCGGGCATTTTTTTCATAAGGCGGATTATTTTGCCAAGGTCGCAGCGGCGTTGAAACCGGGCGGCAGGTTCTTGTTGGCAGATTGGACGGGGTCCATGGAGCACCTTCTTGTCAGACAAATCGCCGAAGAATTTCTCTGTCCCGATCTTTTTACCGCAGAGCAGTACAGCCAAAGATTGCAGTCGGCCGGCATGAGCGTGGTATGCTGCGAAACGCTGTCCGGCGAGGTGGCCCGCACTTGGGACATTTGCGCTGAACGCTTGCGCACAACCGGCTGGCTGCTCAGCCTGTTGCCCCGGCGGTTCCGCGCTTTTCAAAAAGGTGTGGACTTGATGCGAGAGGGCTTTCGCAGTGGGCAGCTTGACTACACCGTATTGGTAGCAGAAAAGCCCGCATAGGCTGAACAGGCATAGGGGCGAAGGGCGGGTCATGAAATCTGCAGACATTCACTCACTCGTGCGAATTTTGAGAACAACCGCATGGCAGATGGCGGCGGTCTATGCCACCATCCCGTGCCTTTGGCTTCTGGTTCATCCGTTTACAGATTTCTGGCGCAAAAACAAAGCGCCGATCAAATCCATGGCGTTGATCTGGCTGGTAATGTGGGCCATGGCAAGATGGATCATCTGGCCGTACCGAAATCTACTTTTTTACTCCAGTTCGCTCGCGATCTTGCCTGGGCTTCTCTTCATCGGTCTAGGCTTTTCCATTTATCGTCACATTGGCAAGTTCGGATTCGGCAGACTCGCCGGCCAATCCGAGATGAAGGCAAACAAACCACAGCTCCTCATCACCCATGGAATACACGGCAGAGTAAGGCATCCGATCTATCTAGCCCACGTGTGCTGCCTGTTGGGATTGGCAATCTCCAGCGGGTTGGTCGCCGTATATGCTTTGGTGGCGTTTGCCATCGTGACCGGTATCTTTCTTATTCGATTTGAAGACAAAGAACTTGAACAGCGCTTCGGAGAGGAGTTTCGGGCATATCGGGCGCGGACTCCCGCGCTGATGCCGTTCATCCTCTCGCGACGGGCCCCTTTAATGTACGATCAAGAAATTGCTGACGGCGAAGAGGTATCGCCCGCCAAGGGTTGATACTGTGCTGCATTCAGGCGTCCCGCCTGAATACGGCACAGCCTAGAGATGCCGGCAGACCCACGATGCGGACTGGCCCTCTCTAGGACGCGGCCGCTGCCACCTCAGCTTTCTTCTTTTTCTGAATTTCCGCGGCGGCCAGGTTGGGCTCAAAACAGCGGCGGCAGCGCGCTTCATACATTCCCTCGGCGCCTACAACGATCAAGTCCTCGTTGGCAATCAATCTCTGGGTGTGCTTGGCCGGGTTACCGCACTGCATACAGATGGCCAGGGTCTTGGTGATCTCGTCGGCCACGGCCAGCAGCTCCGGCATAGGATGAAAAGGACGTCCGAGATAATCAGTGTCGAGGCCGGCGATGATGATGCGCTTGCCCATGTCCGCCCAGCGCACCACCAGGTCCACCATGGCCTCGCCCAGAAACTGGGCTTCATCAATGCCGATCACTTCGGTGCGCAAGTCGAGTCTGGCCGCCACCTCGGCGGCGGTGGCGACGGAAACGGAATGGATGCGCGAGTCGTCGTGAGAGACGATGTGGTCGCTCGCATAGCGCTGGTCGATGATGGGTTTGAAAATCTGCACGCGCTGGCGAGCGATCTCCGCGCGGCGCAGACGCCGGATCAGCTCTTCGCTCTTGCCGCTGAACATGGGACCGCAGACCACCTCAATCCAGCCTAAGTTGCCCCGCATCGCATTCATCTTTTGGTTTTCCTCAAGCGGCCAGTATGAAAGATCAGGCCCGGTTGCCGGCAGCGATGGCCCGCGCCGGCTTGTCATTCATAAACTCGCGAAAGCCATCAAAGTCCGAAAACACCTTCGTAGCACACCCCAGCAGCCATCCGCTGACCTGTTCGACCGGGATGTCGCAGATCAGATAGACCGGGATTCCCAAACGATGAGCGAACGTCAGCTCGCCCTGGGTTCCCGCCCCGCGTCCCGCATGATGGTCCCAATAACAAATGATGGCGTCGCATTCGTGCTCGATCAGATCCAGGTCGTAAGCGATGATCTTGCGCACCGTCTCCTGAAATCGCGGCAGGTCGCTCGACTTCCAGCTGCGAAACTCGCGCACTTCGATATCGGTCAGGTTCTTCTGCTCGTCCTCGGCCGGATCATAGACATCGTGTCCCAAAGACTTGAGCAGCGGCGTGATCTCGGCGCGCCAGCCTTTGCCCAGGTCCGGCGAGTACTCGATGGAACCTGCCAGATAAAATAACATGCGACTTGCGATTGTCGGCGATTGGCGCGGGCTGCGTCAACGCTGATTTGCAAGGGTTTACGACCTGTTTTCCAGAAGCCGTGCACAGCTTTTGCACAGAAGGAAAGGCCAAGCAATTAGCAAATAGCAGTTGGCAATTAGCTCAGCTGAAGCCACATCGAGACATCCTCTCCCAACCCAAGTTGCTGGAGTCCAGCTTTAGCTGTGCTAATTGATTCCATAACAATGTCGGCTCCCCGCTCGCGTAGACTTTGGTGGCGCTAACCAACCAAGGCTCGGGAGAAAGGAGCCGAACAATGATCATTATAGGATGT
>DATDGY010000230.1:0-3786 GCA_036521855.1 Candidatus Angelobacter sp. | reverse complement strand
CCACCGGTCCCGCCCGAAGCAATCGTTTTCGCCGGCGACGGTCAGCGAATCTCGAAGTGGGGCCGGTTGCTCGTGAAGGCCGACGTACCGTCCACAATGATCATCGGCGTACATGGGCTGACCGATGAGATGCCGCGGCTCCATGAATACTCACCGGACTTTGAGCCGCAGCGCTTCGCCGCACACGAGAAGTTCTTCGCCGAGGACGTTCGCCGATGGACGGAGTCGCGGTTTGGCGTGGCGCTGCGCACGGAACGTACCGCAGTGTTCGGCGTCTCGGCGGGTGGAGAGCTGGCGCTCGCTCTTGGCCTTCGGCATCCACACGTCTACGGTGCGGTCTTCTGCGCCTCGCCTGGCGGCGGTTACAAGCCGCCTGACGTTATGCCGAGTCCGCGTCCGCGCACATACCTTGTCGCTGGCACACAGGAGCCGTTCTTCCTGGAGAACGCGAGGAGATGGGCGAACGCGCTTCGCGATGCGGATGCGGATGTCGTCATGAATGAGCGAACTGGGTCACACGGTGGCGCATTCTGGCGAGAAGAGTTCCCGCTGATGGTGGCGTGGGCATTCCGATGATGATGCATCTCGGTCGTCTTTAGACAACAACTCATCTCGTGTGATCATCGCCAGGCTATCGAAGACTGGCACTCTGGTCCTTGCGGCGTTTTGCGAGTTCGTCGCCGATTTTGTCTGGATGGTCGGCAACACGTACGATGAGTGTGGCCGGCGACCTCCGTACGTTTAGCGCGTAACTCGCCCCGAACAATCGCCGCGTCGTTTTTCGGGCGGTCGAGGTGTTTGTCGACATAGCACCGGATTGAACTAAGCCGCTGCGCGGCGGTTGTGTGCGGGTCATAGAGTGGACGTGGAGGAAGTCCATGACCCCATTGCGCCGGCGGATGCAGGAGGAACTGCAGCGCCGCAACTACTCCGACATTACTGCTGTTTGTTATCTTCGCCACGTCGCGGAGTTCGCCAAGTACTTCGGTCGCAGCCCGGATTTGTTAGGTGCCGAAGAGATCAAGCAGTTTCAGCTTCACCTCATTCGAAACAGAAAAGTGTCCTGGGCGACGTACATCCAGGCGATGGCCGCGCTGCGCTTCCTGTACGTGAAGACGCTCGGACTGGCATTCATGGCCGAGAAGATTCCGTATCCCAAGCGGCCCAAGCTCCTGCCTACGGTTCTGAGCCAAGAGGAAGTGAGCCGACTTTTGGACGGCACTCGATCTCTCAAGCATCGGGCGCTGCTCATGACGCTGTACGGAGCTGGCCTGCGAGTGTCGGAAGCATGCCGTCTCACGCCTGCCGACATCGACAGCAGCCGCATGGCGATTCACGTTCAGCAAGCCAAGGGGCGCAAAGACCGGAGTGTGATGCTTTCACCGGTTTTGCTCGATACCTTGCGGCAGTACTGGAAACGGAGCAGGCCGGGCCGCTGGTTGTTTCCTGGCCATGGCACCGGCAAACCGATCACCACCAAAGCCGTGTTCCTGATGATTAGGAAAGCGGCGGCAAGAGCTAAAATCACGAAGACCGTCTCTCCGCACGTGCTGCGGCACAGCTTTGCCACGCACCTGTTGGAATCCGGCGCCGATCTCAGAACCATCCAGTTGTTGCTGGGACACTCCGATGTGCGAACCACCATCATTTACCTCCAGGTCTCACAACAGCACCTGCGCAAGATCGTGAGTCCACTGGACAGCCTTCGCCATAAAACGGAGCCATGATGAGCCGGCCGCCTTATGAGGTGGCCGATGTCATCCGGGAGTACGGAAAGCAGTTTGTACAAACCCATGGCAGGCTGCTGGACCTGATCCATCTTCGAGTCCTTCATGCCATCGAAAACTGTCGAACGGCTGCTCTCGGCGGCCACATCGAGGAGTGCGATCAGTGCCGACATCGCGTCATCTCCTATAACTCCTGCCTGAATCGGCATTGTCCTAAATGCCAAGGTGCAGCTCGCGAAAAGTGGCTCGCCAACCGCATGGCGGACCTGCTGCCGGTGACTTACTTCCACGTGGTGTTCACGCTGCCCCAACTGCTCGCACCGCTGGCTCTGCAAAACAAGCGCGTGGTGTATGGAATCCTGTTCCGGGCGGCATCGGAGACGCTGCTCGAAGTCGCGGCCGACCCTAAACATCTGGGAGCCGAGACCGGTTTTCTCGCGGTGCTTCACACTTGGGGACAGAACCTGCAGCACCATCCCCATCTGCACTGCGTGGTGCCGGGCGGTGGTTTATCGCCGGATCATACCGAGTGGATTTCCACGCGCAGCCACTTCCTGCTACCAGTGAAAGTATTGAGCCGTGTGTTCCGCGGCAAGTTCCTGGCGTTTCTCCAAACAGCGTTTCGCAAGGGCCAGCTTCAGTTCCATGGCAGACTCGTCGCACTCCAACAGAAGCCCTCCTTTCAGGCGCTCCTCCGCCGAGCCTACGACACCGAGTGGGTCGTCTATACCAAACCGCCCTTCGGAGGTCCCGAGCAGGTGCTGCGATACCTGTCCCGGTATACCCACCGTGTGGCCATCTCCAATCACCGCATCGTGAAGATCGCCGACGGCGACGTCACCTTCCTGTGGAGGGACTACGTACACGGCAACAAGAAAAAGAAGATGATCCTTCCGGCGTGTGAGTTCCTGCGACGGTTCTTGCTGCACGTGCTGCCCCAGGGATTTGTGCGCATCCGCCATTTTGGATTTCTGGCCAATCGGCATCGCAAGACCTTGCTGGAACTCTGCCGACGCCTATTGCGAGTACCACCAACCGTCGCAGCAGCGGCCATTGTCGGCCTAGATCTCCCCCAATGTCCGGCCTGCCGCGCCGGGCAAATGCGAATCGTCGAGCACATCCCGTCCCAACT
The DNA here is from genome assembly GCA_036521855.1 of Candidatus Angelobacter sp. Lineage (GTDB taxonomy): Bacteria > Acidobacteriota > Terriglobia > Terriglobales > Acidobacteriaceae > Angelobacter. Next base: position 927 of record DATDGY010000230.1, on the reverse strand, counting down.
TCAGGCTACCGCCCAAACCGATTCCTCTCGATCTCCACCGGAGAGCTATTCAAAACACATAGTGCGGTACGGCTCAGTTCAATGCCGCCTTATCTGAAGTGCTCGGGCGCCCCCCTTTGCCGTCTTTGCCCCAGCATCCTGCCGCCCGAGCACTCCAGATCAAAGCTATCGGATTATCGGAAGTGAGCTATCCCGGTACTGGTGCACCGGGAACTTTTTCGCGGCCCGCGGCGTCTCACCCAAGCGAGAATGCTTCAAGGGCCTAACGCGTAATATGGTCACCGTAAGCATGACAGGAACCCGCGATGCGGCCAAGCCAGCCCAATGGCGTTTGAAGATCGCCTTCTGGCTGGATGTGATGCTGTTGGTCTCCCTCTGCGCGTTGCAGGCCGTTTCTTTCAGCGGACTTGCTCTCCACGAGTGGCTCGGGCTCGCTATCGTTGGCGTGATTTTCGTCCACATGCTGCTTTCCTGGAGCTGGATCGCCTCCCAGAGCCGCCGGTTATTCGCTGCGCAATCAGCGCGCGCGCGTATCAATTACATTCTCAATCTGAGCCTTTTCGCCAGCGTGACCGCCACCATCTTTTCCGGCATTCGGATCTCGCAGCACGCGATCCCAGCGTTAACCGGCGCGAGCTCCGCGGTGATGGACTGGCCCTGGGATACTCTTCACCGGCAGTTCTCGAGCGCCGTGCTGATTCTGTCGGGCTTTCATCTGGCGATCAACTGGGAAGGGGCGCTCGCTGCCGGACAGAAGGTTCTTCTGCGCGTCCGGGGAGGTGCGTTGTGAAACTGGTTCGCCTTCTTTCCCGAGTGGCCCTTCTCTCTATGGCCGCGTTTGCGGGGTTAACCGAAATTTACGGCGTTTCAGCGCGACCTCCCCTGCCGACTCCGCGCTTTCAGGTGGCACATCGGCATCGTCGGCCA
>DATDGY010000229.1:0-7384 GCA_036521855.1 Candidatus Angelobacter sp. | reverse complement strand
TGGCTTGGGCTTCATGGTTTTGGCGTAGGCGTAGCTCAACCCAAGATATTTCCGCAGTTCCTTGGTGTTCTGCAGCAACGCGTCGGGCACGGCAACATATTCCTTCATCACGACTCCGTATGCCTCAAAAAGCGTAGTCTTGTACTTCTTCAGGAACTTTTCGCGCTCGTCCTCAGGAAGCCTGAGGGCCAACCTGCCCGGGCTCAGGAGCAGAGAAAACATGTTGCCGTTGAGCGAGGTGTATGCATTGTTCGCGCCCTTGCGTTCGATCTCAGGATAAATGGCGAGCAGTTTTTCATACAGGGCTACTTTGTCGGCAGGGATCGGACTCTTCTTCTGGGCGCTCATGGCGTCTTCCTCACACTGAGAGACGAAATGCTCCGGTCGATTCGAAATCGCCCAACCTGACAATGATTCGACCAACACCGTCAAGATACGCGCTCTGATGGGTTCCCAGCGTGTCCGGCGGCCTCTGCAAGTACACCTCGCCGCCTTTGGGAATGGTTCCGGCAGGATGATTGGCGTCAGGCGACCTGCCGAATTTGTAAATCCAGTAAGGCGCGTCAATACGCGCCACATAAATCAAATCGTAACCACGAAGCATGACTCCGAGGACTCCTACAATGACTCGCAGATTGTAGCTCGCTGCAGAGGCTGGCGGCGACCTCGCCAGGTCTTCAATCAATCTTGCTGCTCCCCAGATGACGCATGTTAGAGTGGGCAGTCATGGAGAAGCCGGCACGGGTATTCCTCTGTTCGCTAGTCATCGCCAGCACAAGTCTCATGTTCCCGCAGAATCACAGTGCGCCGTTGCCGGCTTCGCCTCCGCGCGCCGCCTTCGACGTGGAAGCGGCGCAACGGTTTGCCAGGCTGGCGCTGGCCTGCGTACACAAGGAGTATCCCAACAAGCTCAGCCATTCGCTGAACAGCGATGCCGACGTGGCGCCGCCGCGGAAGCTCACGCCAGCATTCTACGGCTGTTATGACTGGCACTCTTCGGTGCACGGACACTGGCTGCTGGCGCGGCTGGCCCGGACCTTTCCTGACGCGGCCTTCACGCCCGAGGCGCGCGCCGCCTTGCAGCAAAGCCTGACCGAGGCGACCATCGCACAGGAGGCCGCCTACTTGAACGCGGAAGGCCGCGCCAGCTTCGAGCGTCCTTACGGGCTGGCCTGGTTGCTGCAGCTCGGCGTGGAGCTGCGCGAGTGGGAAAAGACGGACACTAGCCCGCTAGCCCGCGAACTGGCGACAAACCTGCGTCCACTGGAACAGGCTGCGGTGGGACGCTTGAAAACCTGGCTGCCTAAGCTGTCGCATCCTGTGCGCTCCGGAGAGCATAGCCAGACCGCCTTTGCCATGGGGCTGACCATCGATTACGCGCGCGCCACCGGGGACCGCGATTTCCTAGGCCTGCTGCTGGCGCAAGCCCGGGCGTTCTACGCTGCGGACAAGAACTGCCCGTTGGCGTATGAGCCTTCCGGCGAAGATTTTCTCTCTCCTTGTCTCGCCGAGGCGGACGTAATGCGGCGCGTGCTTTCCCCCGCCGATTTTGCGAGCTGGCTGCGGCAGTTTTTGCCGCAAGTCCCCGACAACGGATCCGATTCATGGCTGCAACCGGAGAAATCAACCGACCCGTCCGACCCCCGGCTCGCGCACATCGACGGCCTGAACCTGAGCCGCGCCTGGATGCTCGAGGGCATCGCCTCGGGTCTTCCCAAGGCTGACCCGCGCCTCGCCGCGTTGGAAAAAGCTATCACCGCTCACCAAGCCGCCGGGCTGGCCGCCGTCACAGGCGAACACTATGAAGGCGGACACTGGCTGGGAAGCTTTGCCGTCTACCTGGTCACGCGTAGGGGCATCAGCGCACCCAATTAGCCGTCGTCATCCGGCAAACCGTTGCTGATAGTGCAAGAAGGGCCGACTTTGTCGTTCTCATTTATGCCGATGTTTATGTTGAGGACTCAATGAAGCTTCTAACCACGGCAGCAGCTATAGCCCTATTCGCATGCTTGATAGCGCTGGCTCAGCAGCCTTCCATGAAGTCCGCACGAGACGCTGGCGCCAGCGACTCTTCGCGGAGCCAAACGGCGACTGCAGATGACAAGCTCGTGGTGCACTCCAACCTCGTCTTCCTGCCCACGCAGGTTCACAGGAGAAACGGTGAGACCATCTACGGGCTAAAACCGGAGCAGTTCGTCTTGGAAGATAGTGGCGTGCCGCAATCCGTGCATATCGAAGAAGATCCGGAATCTTCAGGATTGTCTTTGGTAGTCGTGGTGCAGTGCGGCCGGTTTGGGCCGTCGGAATTCAGCAAACTCAAAGGTCTGGGCGCGATGGTCCAGGGGATCGTCGGCGATGCCCCGCACGAGGTCGCCGTCATCAGCTACGGCGAGGGACCTTACGTGCTGGGCGACTTCACCAGCAGTTCCGAAGCCGTGCGTCTCGCCCTCTCCAGACTTAAGCCGTGCGGCAACTTCCACGCCGCTACCATCGATGCCGTGTACTACGCCATTGAAATGCTCAAGCGGCGGCAGACTCATTACCGCCGCGCCATCCTTCTTATCAGTGAAACGCGCGACCACGGGAGCCGTTCCAAACTTCACGACGTGGTCGCCGAGCTAGGGGTCAGCGACACCGTGATTTACTCGGTGGCATTCTCAGCGGCCATGGACGGGATGATGGAAGCGCTTCGTAAGCCCTATGGCCGGCCTGAACCACAAGTATTCACTCCGTGGCCCCCGCCTTCGCCTCAGCCTTCGCCTTCGCCCCAGCCTTCCCCCACGGAAGCCGGCTCATCCGTGCCGCAAGTCGAGGAGCCCGTTTACCTGGACCATGCTCCTTTCTTTGCGCTGTCTAAGGATCTTCAGTTGGTCGTCAACGCCCTCAGGCGAGACAGCGCTGCAGAACTGGCATCTCTCTCCGGCGGGCAGTTCATGAACTTCAACACCCAGAGAAACTTTGAAGACGACCTGCAACACATCTCCAACCAGATCCACAATTACTACCTGCTCAGCTTCAAACCAGCAAACACACCGACCTTCGGACTTCACACCTTGCGCGTCCGCATCCCCGATTATCCAGACGCCGTCATACAGACTCGCAGGAGCTACTGGTCAGGAATTCTTGAACCACCAGCAGTAGTAGTAACTCCTACCCAAGCACCCAACTAGACACCGAGGCTCGCCAGCGGGTTGGCATTCCTGCGCCGACAATAGGGGCGAAACCCAAATTCCTGTATACTGCGCGCAAAAAATTGACCTGATAGACTTGCAGTTCTCAATCAAGCGCCGATCTCCGCCGGAGGGCCTCATGAGTCCTAGTAATTGCGCAGGCAAAGACCGTCATAAATATTTGTTGGCGTTGGTTGTTCTCACCGCCATCAGCACCTTGGCCCAGTCGGCTGACAATGCTCCAGGTCGCGACCCGAAACAACCGGTGGACGCGGAATACACCAAGAAGATCCTGGAATATACCACGCAGCCGTTTTTCGTTTCCCCGCTGGTGGACTACCTGCCCGCCTCCAAAACCGTCCCGACTCCCAAGGCGGCGTTGGGCGACATCGCCGGCGCGCCAGGCATTCTTCCCTACACTAAGCAAGTCCACGACTACATGCGGATGCTGGAAAAGGCCAGCCCGCGGGTGAAGGTCTACTCGATCGGCCGCAGTGAAGAGGGCCGCGAAATGATCGCCGTGGCCGTCTCGTCGGAGGCCAACTTGGCGCATCTCGAGGAGAACCGCGTCCGTCTGGCCAAGCTCGCCGATCCGCGCACCATCCAGATGGACGACGCCGAAGCTGATCGCATGATTGATGCCGCCGTGCCCGTCTACTACATCACCGGAACCATCCATTCGCCGGAAACCGGCGCGCCCACCGCGCTGATGGAGCTGGCCTATCGCCTGGCGGTGGATGAGAGCGCTTATATAAAGGATATCCGCAACAACGTCATCACCCTGATCACGCCCATCGTCGAAACCGACGGCCGCGACCGCATGGTGGATCTCTATCACTGGCATCTGGCCCATCCCAAGGATTTTTATCCGCCGCTGATGTACTGGGGCAAGTATGTGGGCCATGACAACAATCGCGACGCGATGGCGGTGAGCCTCAAGCTTACGGAAAACGTGCTGAACACTTTCGTCTCCTGGAAAGCGCAGGTGCTGCACGATCTGCACGAATCGGTTCCCTACCTCTACGACAACACCGCCGGTGACGGCCCGTTCAACGCCTGGGTGGACCCCATCTTGACCAACGAGTGGGAGATCCTGGGCTGGCGCGACGTTGCCGACATGACCCGTTTGGGCATGCCGGGCGTCTTTACCCACGGAAATTTTGACACATGGTCGCCGGGATACCTGATGTTCATCGCCGCCATGCACAACGGCATCAGCCGGCTCTATGAGACCTTCGGCAACGGCGGCGCCGATACCGTGGAGCGCCAGCTCACGCCCGAGCAATACGGGCGCACATGGTTTCGCCAGGACCCTCCGCTGCCTAAGGCGGCCTGGTCGCAGCGCAACAACAACAACTACGAGCAGACCGGCCTTTTGACGTCGCTGCACTACTTCGCTTCGGAGAAAAGACTGTTCCTCAAGAATTTCTATCTGAAGGCCAAACGGTCGATCACCAAGCCAACCAAAGAAGGCCCCGCGGCATATGTGTTCCCCGCGGACGATCCACGTCCCGGCGCGCAGGCGGCGTTGCTGCAGATTCTCAGCAAGCAAGGTTGCGAGATCTCCCGGGCGACCGCTGCATTCACGGTGAAGCTGCCGGCAAAGAAGCCGGCCAAGCCCTCCGCGAGCGGCGGCGGCTCCGATGCCAAACCCGGTGACAGCCAAACCAGCGGTGAGCCGACCCGTGAGCCGGGTACGCAGGCAACCGCAGCGCCGGCACACACCGGCGACGCCAGGGAGCAGCGAGACAATGACAAAGATAAAGACAAGGACACCGGAGGAAAGGAAAAAGCTGCGGCTCCCACGACGGTCCAATTAGCGGCGGGCAGCTACATTGTTCGGATGGACCAGCCATACTCGCGCGTTGCCGATGCCCTGCTCGACCACCAGTATTGGAGCCCCAACGACCCACAGAAGACCCCCTATGACGATACCGGCTGGACCTTCGGCGAATTGTTCAACGTCCGTGTCCTGCGCGTCACGGACGCCAAATTGCTGGAAACGCCCATGGAGCGCGTGGCCGCGGTCAAGGTCCGCGGTGGGATCACCGGCGGCAGCACCGTATTCGTCATCAACGCCAACGCGGAGACGGCGCTGGCCACGCTTCGCTACCGCATGAAAGATGCGAATATCGCGGCAGCCGAAGAACCATTCGAGGCTGCCGGGCGCAAGTTCGCGCGTGGCTCGTTCATTATCACCAACCCTGACGTGGAGGCGCTCCGTCTCGCGGTATCCGATCTGGGCCTGCACGCCGTTGGCCTGACCGCCGCGCCGGCGGTTAAGTCGCATCCGCTACGCGCGGCCCGCGTAGCTTTACTGCACACCTGGCTCAGCACGCAGACCGAGGGATGGTGGCGCATGGCGCTCGACCAGATACAGATTCCCTACAGCTACATCAGCACGCAGCAGGTCGCGCGCGAGAGCGACCTGCGCTCCAAGTATGACGTGATCCTGTTTCCCCCAACCGGCCGCGGCGATCCGATGGCCGTGGTTCATGGCTTGCCGATGAGTTGGGGAAACCCGTTGCCGTGGAAAAACACGCCGGATACGCCCAACATCGGCAAGGAAGACTCGACCGATGACATTCGTCCCGGCCTGGGGTGGGACGGCGTGGCCCACCTCGAGGACTTTGTGCGTCGCGGCGGCCTGCTGGTGACAGTGATGGACACGGCCAGCCTGGCAATCACCTTACGCATGGTTGCAGGCGTCGCCGTCGAGCCGCCAAAACAAATGAAGATCGTGGGATCGGTGCTGAAGTCGGTCAACATCGACTCTGCTAGCCCCATCGCCTACGGATTCGGCGACAATCTTCCTGTCTACTGCGACAATGGTCCGATTTTCAATCTCTCCGATGTAGCCGGAGGCCGAGGCGGGCCGCGTCGTCTTGGCTCCGAGCCCGGACCTCGCCCCACTGGACGCGGCGGCCTGGAAGATCCCGATTTCACCCCCGGGCGTCCGCTGGCCGAGGCCCCGGAGGAGCCGCACGCCGAAGCCTGGCAAGCACAGCCTCTGACCGATGAGCAACGCCGCAATAACCTCGCCGTGATTCCGCCGGCGGACCGTCCGCGGGTAATCTTCCGCTATGCTGACGCCAAAGACCTGCCGATTTCCGGGCTGGTGGAAGGCGGCGCCGAAATCGCCCAGCATGCGGCCGTGATCGATGTGCCCGTGGAAGCCGGCCATGTGGTCCTGTTCTCGACGAACCCCATTTATCGCGCGGAAACCATCGGCAGCTATTCGCTGGTTCTCAACGCCATCCTCAACTTCGACAGCCTGAATACGGGACGAAAACCGGCAGAAAAGTAGCGCGTTTCCCGCCGTAGAGACGTGGCGCCGCCACGTCTCACCGCATTACACCGCCAGCAATGTGTCCCCGAGGCATGATTTCGGAGACGCGGCAATGCCCGCGTCTCTCCGGTGATGTTCCTCGCTTGCGGCAGTCAAAGATTCGGTACGTGAGCCCCGCCACGTTGAATTCCGCGCCCACTCGACGAGAAGGTAGCCGCATTTTGGCTTTCTCTCCCCGGGCATGCTGCCCGGCGACGAAGTGCTGACCTACGCGCCGGCCATTTATCAAGAGATGGTGGTCAAGCAATTCGACGTGAGGATGGTGCTGCTCGGGACCACCGTCTACTCGTACTCTCTTCACAACCCGAAGGGAGCCATCGACTGGCGCCAGGATGCCGGCCAGGGGCTGGTGCGCGTAGAGAGCATCGAGACGCCCGCGGAGATCGAGAAAGGCGCGCTAGCCTTTGCCGCGAAGTCTGGAATCGCCTATGGCAGCTTCGATTTCGCCGTTGACGGCCAGGGCCAGTGGTGGTTTCTGGAGGTGAACGAAGGCGGACAGTTCCTGTGGCTTGATGATTTCAATCCCGGTATCCACCTGCAGGAGAAGTTTCTCGCTTTTCTCACCGCGCCGGAAGGATCATCCCGGGAGACGCTGGAACAAAGACAGTCGCAGTTTCCGTCGTGGAAAGATTACCTTGCTTCTCCGGTGAAGGACCAAGTACCGCCGGAACAGCCCGATCCTGAAGCTGCATTCATATCGCAGGAGCCGTAGGGTTCGCGTCTACGCCGAGGAGCCTTTTTCTTATTGTGGCACGCCATTGGGGAACAACTTCTCCAAAAACTCTTTGTCGGCGGCCATCGGCTTGAAACGGTCGAACTTAACGTCTTCTTTCCACTGCTTGTCGAAATCTACCGGATTCAAGGC
>DATDGY010000228.1:0-15341 GCA_036521855.1 Candidatus Angelobacter sp. | reverse complement strand
AGTAGAATAGTTGTAACGGCGGACATAAAGGAAGAGCAGAAGAAACAGTTGATGCCGCGGAACAATGGCACTCATTCGGCGCAAGGGGGGAACGTACCCTTGCGCTTTCGTGTTCTTCAGGGATGAACCTTAATCCTGTTGAAGCAATAGATTCACCCGTTTGACGAGCGCAGCCGGGGATGGTACGGTCAATTTAACTCATAGAGGCAATTGAATTTGCAATGATTAAGACTTCTCTGATCGGCTTTTTCATCGGCGGGGAGATCGTTACCATGGTCCGGCAAACCGGCGCCGTGGCGCAGGTGGTTCTCCTCATTCTCCTGGTATTCAGCGTACTGTCGTGGGCCATTATTCTGTCGAAATGGGCCAGCCTGCGGCGGGCGCGTTCGCAGAGCGGGCGCTTTCTGCGTGCGTTTCGCAAAGCGCACCGGCTGCAGGACGTCTCCGCGGTATCGGAACAGTTCAAGCCCAGCCCGCTGGTGGCCGTGTTCGACAACGCATATGATGAGTATCGCCGCCAGGGTGAACAGAACCTCCCGGCGGTGCAGCGCGCGGCGCAAATCGCTGCATCTGAGCAACTCACGCGGCTGGAGCGGCGTTTACCGTGGCTGGCGACGACCGGCGCGGTCTCCCCGTTCATTGGGTTGTTCGGTACTGTGATGGGCATCATTGACGCCTTCTACGGTCTGGGCAACAGCGCCGCCGCCACCCTCAGCGCCGTGGCTCCGGGAATCTCTGAAGCGCTGATCACGACTGCCGCCGGCCTGGCCGCAGCCATCCCCGCAGTGATTGCTTACAACATCTTCACCAACCGCATGCGCGAGTTTGGCGCACGCATGGACGACTTCTCCCTGGAGCTGGTGAACATGATCGAACGCACTACGGGGGTGACCACGGGAGTGCCTACGGGAGTCCGCTGATGGCCTTCACCAACAAGAGCGGCCGGACCGAGACCTCGCTCTCCGAGATCAACGTCACTCCCTTGGTGGACGTGGTCCTGGTGCTGCTGATCATCTTCATGGTGACGGCGCCGGTGTTGCAGTCCGGCATTGAAGTGAGCGTGCCCAAGACCAAGACGGTGAAACCGATTTCCGAAGAGCGCTTGGTGATCACCATCACCAAGAGCGGGGAAGTGTATCTGGGCAACGAGCACGTCAAGCTTGATGAACTGGGTGATTTGTTGCACAAGAAAATTCGCGATCCCCAGGGACAGGCCGTCTTCGTACGCGCCGATGAGCACGTTGCCTTCGGTGTTTTTGCCACTGTGATCAGCACAGTAAAGCAGGCGGGCATCACCAACCTCAGTGTCGTGACCGAACCCATTCGGGCCGATAAGCCGTAACGGAGCATAGGAAGAATGGCGTACGCACGGGCCAACATGTTTTACGAGCGGGAGAGCTGGCGAAAGCCGCTGGCGCTGTCGCTCGGTTTTCACGCGCTGCTGGGTTTATGCATCTTGCTGGTCGGTTTTATGTTGACGCCGAACGGGAGCAGCAAATGGGGTGAAGACCAAGGCTCGGCGATCACCATACAAATGGTGAGCGGTGCGCCCATTCCTATTCCCAAACCGGAGGTGCAGACAGACAATATCGTCGCCAATCCCTCCGAGGCTGTGACCCAGGCTCCACCGCAGCCGAAAGCCACGGAGACCGAAGACGGAGTCACGATTCCAGGACAGGTTATCAAGCCTAAAATCGATAACGTCGTCAAGAAAGCAAATGTCCAGCCGCATCCCATTCCCACGCCGACGACGGCCGTCCCCTATGGCGAAGGCCCGCCGCCCACCGGGCCTTATGGGGCCTTTACCGCGCCCAACACCAAGGGCGGGTTCAGCTTTCAGAACGCCTCATTCGCCGGCAAATACGGCTGGTATCTGGATGTTGTCCGGCGCAAAGTGCAGCAAAACTGGCTCGGGTATGAGATCGACCCGCACATTAATGCTCCACACCGCGCGTACATAGATTTTGACATTCTGGGTGACGGAAGCATCGCGAACGTCCAGCTGGTGCAGTCGAGCGGTATTCCCACACTGGACCAATCCGCGATGCGTGCGCTCCAACGAGTTGACACTTTTGGCAGGCTTCCGGAAGGCAACAAGCTTTCTGTGGAATTTTGGTTTGAATATCCTCCCAGGTAGGTAATCCATGGTCAAGATCAAATGGACGGTCAAGGCATTGCTCCTCACCGCTACTGCGTGCTGTGCATCCGCGGCCAACGCGTTTCAGGGTAAGCCTATCCTCGTAATCAATCCGAGCCAGGATCGCCCGCGCTTGGCGGTGCCCGACTTCAAGGCCGGGACCACCGATCCCCAAACCGGGCCGTTGAATACCGTCTTCAACCAAACGCTGTGGAATGATCTCGACAACGCCGGCATTTTTGACATGGTGGCCAAAAGTTTCTATCCGCTGCTGACGCCGGGGCAGCCCGCGGAAATCAAGGAAGCTGCGTGGGGGAATCCTCCGCCCAATGCCGGCCTGCTGGCTTTCGGCAACCTGGGAGCCAACAGCGGCAAGGTGGATGTCCAGGGCTGGCTCTTCGACGTGAAGAACGCGGGCGCGCCGCCCATCCTGGGCAAGCAATACCGTGAGGACGCTACCCCGGACAAGGCGCGCGAGATTGCCCACCGTTTCGCCGACGAGATCATCTCCCGGCTGGGCGCAGGCGTTCCCGGAATTGCGGAGAGCAAAATCTTTTTCATCAGCACGCGCACCGGAAGCAAAGAAGTCTGGTCTATGGATTACGACGGCGCGAATCAGCAGCAGCTTACGCATCTAGGATCGGTCGCGCTTTCGCCGCGGATCTCGCCCGACCGCTCTCGCCTGGTCTTCAGCGGGCTGACGAAAGACTCCTGGCAGATCATGATGTATTCGCTGGAACTGGGACGGCTGGTTGCGTTCCCGCGCAGCGGCGGCGATAACATCTCTCCGGCATGGTCGTCGGACGGCTCCAGAGTCGCTTTCGCATCCTCGCGGGGCCAGGGAGGCACGGAGATTTATCTGGCCGATTCCTCAGGAGGGGGAAGCCGGCGGTTGACCACAGGACATATCAACGTCTCTCCCGTCTTCAATCCCAAGACCAACGGACAGATTGCCTTCGTCAGCGGACAAAGCGGCTTGCCGCAGCTCTATACCATGGACGCGGACGGCAGCAACGTGCAGCGGATCACCGATCAGGGATACGCTGTTTCCCCGTCCTGGTCGCCGAACGGACTGCTGCTGGCCTTCTCCTGGATTCGTAACTACGGGCCCGGCGTGGTCGGCGGCGCCGACATTTATCTTATGGATATCGCTTCACGGCAGATCGTACAATTGACGCACGATAGCGGGCGAAATGATTTTCCTTCTTGGTCGCCGGACGGACGGCATATAGTCTTCCAATCCACCCGCGGCGGGACGGAACAGATCTGGAGCGTGCTGGCCGACGGCACGCACCTGCAGCAGCTCACCCGCGAGGGCCGTAATACTCAGCCGAACTGGAGTTATCAATAGGTGATTTTGTTGAAATCTGTCGAGCGCAGCTCGCGTAATTTGGGAGGACATGAGGTGAACTACACCAAGAAGCATTTGATTTTAGGAATCATGCTGTCTGTCCTAGGGGTGCTGGCCGTCGGTTGCAAGAAAGAGAAAAAACCTCCACCACCGCCACCGCCGCCGGCGCCTGTCACCGCCACACTGTCGGCGAATCCCGCCACCATTCAGAGCGGCCAATCTTCCACTCTGACCTGGAGCACGCAGAACGCCACCGACATCACGCTCGACGGCAACAAAGTTGATGCCAGCGGCTCGCAAAGCGTTTCGCCCCGGCAAACCACAACCTACCACCTGGTCGCCAAGGGCGCGGGCGGAACGCAGGACGCGCCGGCTACGGTTACCGTAATCGCGCCACCACCACCGCCGACGCCGACTCCGACGCCGGCACCATCACTCACCGACGATCAGATCTTCGCCCAAGCCCTGAGCGATGTTTATTTCGACTACGACAAGGCGGACCTGCGTCCGGAAGGGCAGCAGATGCTGGCCCGCGCTGCCCAAGTCATTGCAGCGCACGGCAACTGGACGGTCCGTATTGAGGGCAACTGCGATGAGCGCGGCTCCACGGAGTACAACCTGGCCCTGGGCGAACGACGCGCCAGCGCTGCTCAACAGGCCCTGGCTGCAGGCGGAGTGAGCGCCAGCCAACTCAAAACCGTGAGCTACGGTAAGGAAAAACCCGTCTGCACGGAATCCACCGAGGATTGCTGGCAGAGAAACCGGCGCGATCACTTCGTGCTGGTGCATTGAACATTGAATCTTGAGCACCGGACGGGCCTTAGGCCCGTCCGGTGTTACTTCCGTCTCGCGCCTCTTCCTTGAAGTAAAATTTCTGCTGGAGCCCGAGCAATCCAGCATCTAACAGGTACAAACGCCTATGAACAAGAACAGCCTTATCGCGATCTTCGCCATGCTGCTCTTGGCCGTCTGTTGCCCCCAGCCCGCGCCGGCAGCGGACACCAAGTCGCAGCTCATCCAGATCCAAACCCAGCTCCAGATCATGCAGGACAACATGACCCAGATGAAGCAGTCGTTTGACGAACGCATGGGGGTCATGAAGGACATGATCACGCAGCAAACGGACAACGTAAATAAGATGGGCGTGGCCATCCAGAACCTGCAAAAGACGCTGGGAGCGCAAACCACCGACGCCTCCTCCAAGGTCGACCAGATTTCCGGCCAAGTGCAGGCGTTGCATGACGCGGTGGACGAACTGAAGGCCCGTCTCGCGAAAGTCAGCAAGCAGCTCGACGACATCCAGTCGGCGCAACAAAACATTACCAATCCCCAGCCCGGGACGACGGGTTCGCCGAACGGGCCGGGCGCGGGGAGCAACGTTCCTACGGCGCCGCCGCCCAATGCGCTCTACGACGCGGCCCTGAGCGACTTCAACGCCAACAAGAATGATCTGGCATCACAGGAGTTCACGCAATACCTCCAGGCCTATGGCAATACCGACCTGGCCGGCAACGCCCAGTTCTATCTTGGCGAGATTCAATATCGCCAGGGCAACCTGCAGGGGGCAGTAGTTTCTTACAACAAGGTGCTGGACCAGTATCCCGGCGGAAATAAAGCGGCAGCCGCCCAACTCAAGAAAGGCTTTGCCTTGCTCGACCTGGGGCAGCGCAGCCAGGGGGTGCAGGAACTGCGCAGCTTGCTCGCTCGCTTTCCCAAGAGCCCGGAAGCGGTACAGGCCAGAGAACGTCTCAACAAACTGGGGGTCGCCGGAGCGGCCTCCAGACCCCCGCGTCCGTCACCCAGCCACCGCTAGTCTTATCGCTTCGCGTCTTTATTCTTCAGAGCCTGCCGCCCTAGCTTTCTTCAATCCCAGCTTGCGCAGACAATAGTGGATCTCCTGGGCCATTTCAGTGACTCGCATTCCTTCCTGCACCATCAGCTTGCAGGAAATGGCAACGCGGTTCTGTGTGCCCGGGCCGAGATCGAAACTCACGCGGCAGTACTGACATTCTTCATTCCAGCAGAAGCGTCCATATGAGACCTCTTCGGGGGCAAGATACTGCAACGCGCGCAGGAGCATGTTGCCTTCCGGGACCTGAAATTCCTTGCCGGCGACGGTGATCCTGACGAGTTTGTCGAAGGGACGAAAGAGATGGCCAGGGTTGGACATAGTGGGATTCCAGGGACAAGCTCGCTGCACCCCGGCTTATTGCAACTCCTTCATGATCGCATCCAGCGCTTCGCGGGGCGGGCGCACCACACTCTCCGGCAGGCGGGACAGCGGTTCGTCAGCAAGATGGAGCAAGTCCATGAAGCTTGGTGCGTGCGTGTCCACGTAGAAGACTCCAGTCAGTACTTCGCCCTTCTCATGGGCTTCCCCCATGACCTGGAGCGCGCCCGATTTGCTGGTAGCATCGTAATCGCGGTCCAACTTGCGCAGGCGCAACTCAGAACCATCGTGCATCTTCACTGTGGCGGTGGTTCCGGGATCGTATTCCACCTCGATGTTCTCGAAGCTGGGCACAAAGCCCAGGTCCTGCAGAGGCTCCTCGTGATCTTTCAAGTACTTGTAGGACTTGGTGGAGCCTTCGTGGTCATTGAAAGTCGTGCATGGCGAGATCACATCCAGCATGACCGTTCCCCGATGGGCGATGGCGGCTTTCAGCAACGTCAGCAACTGCTTCTTGTCGCCCGAGAATGAACGTGCAACAAAGGTCGCGCCCAACTGGATGGCGAGGGCGCAAGTATCGATGGGCGGAAGATCGTTGATCACGCCGGTTTTGAGCTTGGAGCCAACGTCAGCCGTGGCGGAGAACTGGCCTTTGGTCAGCCCGTAGACGCCGTTGTCCTCGATGATGTAAATCAGGGGTAGGTTGCGGCGCATCAAATGCACGAACTGCCCGATCCCGATCGAAGCTGTGTCGCCGTCCCCGGAAACGCCCAGAAGCATCACCTTGCGATTGGCCAGAGCCACGCCGCTGGCCACCGAGGGCATGCGTCCGTGGACGGCGTTGAAGCCGTGGGCGCGGCTCACAAAATACGCCGGGCTCTTGGAAGAACATCCGATACCGGAAAGTTTGACCAGACTCTCCGGCTGGACGCCCATTTCGTACGCGGCATCGATGATTCGTTCCGAGATGGCATTGTGGCCGCAGCCGGCGCACAATGTGGTCTTGTTGCCGCGATAGTCAAGAACCGTCAAGCCGATGTGGTTGGTCTTGGCGCCGGGAGCGGGCGGGGTGGGAGTCGTCGACATATTATCTGCCCTCCTGAGCAACGATCTCATCGGTGACGGACCGCGCATCGATCGGCAATCCGTTGTAGTGGAGCACGCTGCGCAGCTTCACGATCTGCTCCGGAGCCGCATCCAGCTTGAGCAGCTCCAGCATCTGTCCGTCGCGATTCTGCTCCACCACGTAAATCATGTCATGGCTCGCAATAAATGCGTGCACGTCGCGGTGGAAGGGATAAGCGCGAAGCCGGAGATAGTCCAGCTTCATGCCATATTCCTTCTTCAACTGATCGCACGCCTCCGTCACCGCCCAGTGCGAGGTGCCATAAGCGATGATGCCGGCCTTCGACGTTCCGCCAACCTCCAGTACCGGCGCGGGAACGACCTCGCGCGCCATTTCAAACTTCCTGGAGAGGCGGTCCATGTTCTGCACGTAATCTTCCGCGCGCTCGCTGTATTGGGCCTTTTCGTTGTGGCCGCTGCCACGCGTGAAATACGCCGCGGCAGGGTGATGTGTCCCCGGCAGAGTGCGGTAGGGAATGCCATCACCGTCCACGTCCTTGTAGCGGGCAAAGCCCCCCAGCCGGTTCAGGTCTTCTTCGTTAAGCACCTTGCCCCGGTCCAGCGGTTTTTCCGGGTACGCGAACGGGCGGGCCATCCAGTTGTTCATGCCCAGGTCCAGGTCGGACATCACGAACACCGGCGTCTGAAATCTCTCCGCCAGATCGAACGCATCTCCCGCCATGGTGAAGCACTCTTCCACCGAAGACGGCAGCAGCAGGATGTGCTTCGTGTCGCCATGAGAGAGGAAGGCGCATTTCAGGATGTCGCCCTGCATGGTGCGCGTGGGCAGGCCGGTGGACGGGCCCACGCGCTGGATATCGAAGATGACACCGGGAATTTCAGTGTAGTAACCCAGACCGACAAACTCGGACATCAGCGAGATTCCGGGGCCTGAGGTGGAAGTCATGGAGCGTGCTCCGGCCCAGCCCGCGCCCAACACCATGCCGATGGCCGACAGTTCGTCTTCCGCCTGAACCACGGCGAACGTGGCCTTGCCGTCCGCGCCGATGCGGTACTCCTTCAGGTAATCGATGAGCTGCTCCACCAGCGACGTGGATGGCGTGATGGGATACCAGGTCACTACCGTCACGCCGGCAAACAGGCAGCCCAGTGCGGCCGCCGCATTTCCATCAATGATGATCTTGCCCCGGTTCTCGTCCATTCGCTCGATGAAGAAGGGGTCTTTCTTGGTAAAAGTCGCCCGCGCGTAATCGGAACCGGCATGCACTGCAGCAGTGTTGAGCTCAGCGGCCTTTTTCTTGGCGGCGAACTGCGTGGCCACTGCTTTCTCGGATTCCTTGAT
The DNA here is from genome assembly GCA_036521855.1 of Candidatus Angelobacter sp. Classification (GTDB taxonomy): domain Bacteria; phylum Acidobacteriota; class Terriglobia; order Terriglobales; family Acidobacteriaceae; genus Angelobacter. The sequence continues at coordinate 7,255 of DATDGY010000228.1, read as the reverse complement.
GTCGATGTTCAGCAGAAAGTCGACCACGCCCACGTAGATCATGTTCTTGACCAGCCGGCGGAGCTTAGCGTCCGGGCAGACCGTGCCCACCAGCTTGTCGTACGGCACGGGATAAAAAGTGATGTCCTGACGCAGCCCCGACAGATTCAGAGGCTCGTCATACACGCAGGCGCCGCCGGGGACGAGAGACATCACGTCCTCCTTCGCCGTTTCCTGGTTCATGGCCACCAGGAAATCTATCTCCTTCTTGCGCGCAACGTAGCTGCGCTTGCTCGCGCGGATGGTATACCAGGTGGGCAACCCGGCAATGTTGGATGGAAACAGATTCTTGCCGGAAACCGGCACACCCATCTGGAAAATGCTGCGCAGCAGCACGGTGTTGGCGGATTGCGACCCGGAGCCATTCACCGTGGCTACCTGGATGCTGAAGTCGTTCACATTGCGGCGGCCGTCGCGGACCGGTTCCGCACGTTCCTGAATGCCTGCGTCAAGCGTTGCCATGAAATGTCCCTGATACGGCGAAAGCCGCCCTAGGATTGACCCACGAACTTTGCTGAAAATGCCTCAACGCCTGATTATAAAGCAGGGCTTGTCGCCAAGCGTCCGCAAAGAGAGTGGCACCGCGTCTTTGACAACGGATGTCCAGCCGGCTCCGTCCGACCCGCAAGGAAAGCTCTCCATCCAGCGACCCGGCTGCCTCCAGCCCTTAGTTACTTTTGTCACCAGATTCCGGAATTCCGGAAAAATCAAAAAGGCCGCTGCCAGCGGAAGGGCTCTATGCTATCTTGTGGGCTGGGTGGGGAGATGAATCACAGCGCTGCCGAGGATTTCAAAGAGCGCTCCTTGCGGGCATTGCCAACTCTGTTGGAGAGGCTGGCCTATATCTGTTCCCTGCAAACTGTAAGCGGTTCTTACGAACACTGGGGCTTGAGCCGCGTTTTTGGGAACCGCCTGGCCCAGGACGCCATTCTCCGGGCACACACAGAAACTGCGATGGAATTGATACGCGTGCCGATCCGGGACCTCTATCAAGAATATCAGGAGGCGGTTGTACGGCCGGAGGGTCCCCAGGTCTTGCACGCCGAGTCATTCATACTGAAGGCGCCTGTTAGCGGCGACGAACTTCTTTCGGCTCACCTTCGTCTTCTTCAGAACTCGGTTGCAGCTGTTGCTCGTCAGGAGCGTACCACTCCACGAGACGCATAGCCATGCCCACTACCTGGCCGAGCACCTCGGCCTCCTGCGGATGCTTCAAAATGCGTGGCGGTACCGGCGAGAGCGGGTGCGATTGCAATATGATCTCTCCCCGCTTCACCGAGCACCAGCAGCAGACATGGGCTTCGCGGGTTTCCACAAAATAAATGGGGCGCTCGAATTCCGAGCGCCACGGGCCTTCTTCCACTCGCATGCGCTCTTCGTCGATCTGCAGGAACGAGCCCGGCAAAATCAGCGGGTACATGGTAAGGTCTTCCATTCCTATGTAGCCATAGCTGTACTTCCGTTTCGACAACTCGCCCAAGAATTGCATGGGCACGAGCCCCCAATTCTCAATCATGCGGCCCAAGTTCGAGGAGCGCTTGATGTCGAAGGAAGGGTCGAGCTTGACGGGTACCTGAACCGCGCTGTTTCCGCTGAAAACCTCCACACGATGGGTCTTGCGCGGACTACAGATGGCAAAATCGGCCGCCGTGCAATTCAAGTCCACTCCGTACAGCTTCAGCATCTCGGTGAAATCGGCGCGATAGATCACGGAGAGAACGTAGAGGCGGTAAATGCTGGGGATCACGCCCTTGGTTTCGATGTCGGAGAGCCGGCTGGGATTGACGATGAAGTCTTCAATGCCGCGGGATTCGGACAGGGAGGTACTGGCGATCTCCACATCGCGCAGAGTAAGTCCGATCTGTTCCCGGATTTCGCGTAATCTCCTGCCGGCTGAAAGCACTGTCTCGCCTCACGCGCGTTTTCCGTTCCACTCTGGAAACCAACGATAAAAAAGCTGCCGGGCACGAGCCCGCCCAACTTGTTTTTCTGGTCTTGCATCCCTCATTCCCCCGGAACTCGCGCCGGGGGCGTCCCGCAATCATAAACGATTGCTGCGGCTTCGGGGTGCCAAAAAAGAACCTACGGGCCATGGCCGCTTCCCTTCCCGTTTTCTCATGCTAGTTGGGAAAAGGCGCCATGCAGGCCTGTATTTCTGCTTTCTGAGCTGCGTTGAGAGGCCATAAAGGAGGCCGCGGAAAGCCGCCGTAGTACCCGTTGAGGTCCATCGCGTACTTGACAGCTGGAACACCCAACTCAGACACAACTTTCTTGGCCGCGACCGCGAGCGCTTCTTGCTTGGAGCGCGCCAATTCCACGTCATTGTCTCTCCAGGCGGCGAGGATTTCAAAGCAAATCGTCGGCGCTGGAGCAGCAAAAGCCAGAACCCCGCCGCTAGCGCCCGCCTGCAACGAGTCAAGGAGGGTCTGGGCCGCGCCAACCAGCACCTGAAACCCTACTTCCCGGGAACGGGTCTTGAACCTGGGTCCGGCTACCACAGCCACACTTCCGCCGCCAGTCAGTTCGTGCACGGCTACCAGATGCTCTCCACTTGCGGCGGTCGGGGCGGCGAGCATGCGTCCTGTCACTGCCTGCTGGACCTCAGTGACAGTGGCTGTCCTTTTCACGTGGCGGGTCGCGGCCACCATGGCTGCAACCTTCTCCACGTTTCCGCTGGATTCTTTGATACCGATGATGTTCGGATGTTCGGCCAAGGCCACAATCACTTCCAGCGGCAGGTCATAGGCGGTGAACGGCGGCACGGTGTACAAGAGCACCGGCAAGGGCGAGCGATCGGCTACCGTGCGGTAAAACGCCAGCATCGCCTCTGGTTTCATCTGTGGACGATAGAAGTGCGGGGTCCTGACCAGCGCCACGTCGTAGTTTAGTGTGGCGGCGTATTCGGCCAGCCGCAAGGTTTCAATCACCGACTCGGCGCCAACGCCGGCGATGAGCACCTTCTCGGGCGCGGCCGTTTCCGCGGCCACACGCAGAACCTCGCGGCGCTCGTCGTCGCTGAGCATCACGGCTTCGCCTGTCGATCCCAACACCACCATGCCGGCCACCGGGGTGCGCGAGTAGCGGTCAACATTGTGCTCGATCTTTTTATAGTAGACGCCGCCCTCCAGATAGAAGGGCGTGGTCATGGCGGGAAAGATTCCTTGCAGGAGCATACCGTTATTTTAACCGCAGACGAAAATCTGTCGGCGGACAGTTAGCCGACGGCTTCCGAGACAGAAAAGCCCCGCACACCTGCGGGGCTCTTCCGGTCACGCCAAAACCTCAGATGGCCACGGCAACCGGGGCCGCACTGTTCAGCTTGAGCGAACCCAAGAGCATGACGTTTTCCCGCAGCGTCTGATACGCGGGCGCCAGGGTTGCCGGAGTAAGCTGCAGCGAGGGCAAGGCAAACTCCGCCGATAGCTTGGCAAAGGCGACCATGCACTGCATGCGAATCTGCGTGGCCAGCTCCGTGACATGGGCCGCGGCCTGGGCCACTTCCGGATTGGGGCTGAGCCGGGCCTCTTCGCCCATGCGCATCACCACGGCAGCATTGCCGGCAATTCTCCCCACGTAACTCATGGCCACGCGGATGCGCTGCCGCTTGAGCCGGCGGAAGCGTGATTGGGGAAGCCTCTCCCGCAGAAACAATTCGTCATCCCGTTCCGTGAGGGTGCGGAAGGCCTTCAGATCCACGGCCCGGATGGCTTGAACGGATTGTTTGCGGCGATTGCGAACGGCCACATAAAACAGCGCTAACGCGCTCAGGGCCAATGCGATAACGATCATCGTAATCATTGGTGTATTAGCTCCATAATTGCCTGATTCCACTGCTCCAACTGGGCCCGCTTGGGCAGTTCGGCTGCGATGGTGACGCGCTCCGGCGCCAGCAGGTAACCGAGCCAGATCAGCAGGCTGCAGTTGAACGCTAGCATGCGTATCGCGCCAAAAGTCTCTGCTGCAGCCGCGCCTAGATGCGCACGCGTAGTCACACCGATCAGCTCAACGGCCACAAAAAAGCCCAAACCAAGAGCGATGCCAAACGCTTGCTGTCGCCAGTGCAGGCCAAAAGCTGAGGACAATATGAATAACAGCATAAGCAGGCCGGTCTCAATGATACGTGTGGCTTCCTCACCCACCAAGATCGCAACCATCAGACTACTCCGCTCGGCCGATGGCTGAACGTATGCGACAACACAGCATAGCGCAATCAGAAACACTATCGTCGACTGGAGAACGATCGCGGCCGTGCGGCGCAACGCCGCATAAGGGCCCAACAGCCTCTTAAATAATTAATAGATTACTCCCAGCCCAATGAGCAGTCCCACCCCCTCGCCAATCCAGTAAGCATAAAAATATATTTCCGGCGAGCTGCGAATCGCGTACAAACTCCCGCCCGTCAGAAGGTTGAACAGTACGTAGCCACAAAAGAAGGGCACGCTCTTCCACAACCTCCGGGCTACCAAAATCCAAGCAAGGACAAACTGCAAACCTATCCCTAAGAGCCAAAGAACCGTCGTATGCGTCTTAAACATGCTGTCCTGCCTCAAAGGAGAATACCCCTCCCTGGGACGCAGAACAAGCATTTAATCGTGCGCTTGAATGGTGACTTCGGTCACTGTGTCGGTGGCTGCCCGCAAACGGTAACTGGACAACCCGGCGGCGGAAAAGTTGAGCCATCGAACGTGGGCTGTGCACTAATTCCGGCAGTCCCAGCCAAGAGCACGGCTACAAATAGCGAAATCCTTAGGAAATTTAGTTTCACAGAGGTGATCCTCCAAAGGTGATGTAAGATTTTGTACGGTCGGTGCAGTTTCCTCGAAACAAGCGTATCCCCAACAAAAGACGAGCCTTCTGAGATTTCCGAAAACCGGAAAAAGTTTGTCCCAAAATGGGAAATCTCTCATCTATGCGGTCCTCTTTCTGTGTTTTCAATCGTTTACGCCGGCATGCAGACATGCACAGGCTACACGACGTGCGACGCCCTGAACATAAGTAGATGTCGGGCTCTTGGTAGACGATGTCAAGAAGCCGCGCAAGCCTCCGCAAGCACAAATCGCTCTGCGACGTGGAGAGGATTCCTTGGTCGTTCGTGTTTTCGTAAATCTGGCCACGACCGAGATCCCGGTACTGCCAGAGCGCGAAACTGATTCTTCCTGGAAACAGGATGTGGGGCGCCTCGCAGCCCAATCAGCGTTAGGCTGGTGGGGCCCCGGCTCATCCGCGGCACGCGGGAATGCAACAGGCGAAGGTCGTCAACCCGTAAGGTTGCGTGCCTGTTCCTGACTTAAACGACCACGCGATTATATCCCAGGGTCGCCCGGAAGGAATAATGCGTCTCGGTGGGAAGTGATTTAGAATCAAGCCACCAGTGAATGTCGGGGCGTAGCGCAGCCTGGTAGCGCACCTGCCTTGGGCGCAGGGGGTCCGCGGTTCAAATCCGCGCGCCCCGACCAAATTACGAGATTCGCGCATGACTGCAACACGGTGCAAGTTCCAGTCCTCTTTCCCGACCAGATTCGCAAGTTAGCCTCCTTACTCTTAGCCTCATTACTCCGGCGTGTTTTCAGCCGCGCCACGGCCAAGCATTTTCTTGACGGCCTCGCGCCCCGTGATGCGGAGCGCATGTAGCCACGAACCATATCCACTCTTGCGGAAGATGAAGACGCGAAAATGATTGCGCCGTTGGGAAGCCCAGCGGGTTTCATCCCCGGCTGCGGGGCCGACAAAGTCCAGCTCGCGCAGGCCACGCGGCCCCGACTGATTCAAGATCTCATGTAGCAGAAGATGTCCTGGACCGCAGCGTTGATAGGCTTCGTCATATCCAGATTTGGCCAGAAGATAGCGGCCGCTGAAGGTGATGGCGAAGTGGGCGGCGACGGGTCGCCCATCCAACTCCAAGAAGTCCAGCGCCAGATGTCCATCCCGAGCTAAGGCTTGGGCAATCACATCGTAGAAGCGGCGCGTCTTCGGGTTGGATGCGATGGCCGTGCCTTGGCGGCCCTTCCATCCTGAGCCCTCCACGCGGTAGAACTCCTCCAGGGCCTGCGGGGCAGCGGTCTCGCAGTTCCTTAACGTCACCTGCCCCAACTCCTCGAGTTGGCGCCGGCGGCGACGCAGAGTGGAGCGGAAGCTGGGGCGCTGCGAAGCCTGCCAGGGCGCTTGTCCGCTGCCAGACGGAGTCGTCGGCAAAAAGAGGGACTGCCAGACGCGCCTCCTGGCCACGCGAAAGCCGTCGGCCTGGGCCAGGGAAGCGAGGTGCTCAATGCCGTTTCCTTCGACCACATAGTCAAGATCCAATACGTCCCAGCCGCCCAACGTCTTGAGTGTCCGCCACATTGCGCGAAGAACCTCTTCACCCTCCGTTCCCGGACAGGACACCACACCGGCGCGGCAGCAATGGACGTTCGCCGGAAAAGTGATCCGCCGAACGGGAAAGCCGCAAACAAACCCGCGCTCGCGGATCAGAGGCAGGACCCCTCGCAGGCGTCCGTTCGACCACGCGGAAACAATTGTCAGCGTGGCTGCCGGGGCAAAGGCGAGCAGGAAGGCCTCGGTCCACTCCGGCATGTAAAAAGGTTCGCACGCCGGATCCTCGCCACAAAGCCGGCGCCAGTCTGCGGCCAGTGCACGCACCAAGTACGCCCCACCGGTTTGCACCCGCACAGACAACCCTGGCGGCGAAAGGGGAAGAGCCTGCGCCACGCTCATAGCAGGGCTCGCTTCCCAGACGCACTCCGTGGGCACTTGACGGGCACAGAGAGTCAGAGATGCTGGGTGAGCCCGCCGGGGCAGCCCGGTTTTGAAAAAGAATTTTCTTGGGCCGCGAACTCGCTTAGATCGAAGACTCCACAGTTGTTCACTCGATTCTGTGCCATTCCATCCCGCAACTCTCACCGCGCCAGCCTGGAGGCCACCCTTAATCTGTGTGCGGCATCGTTTACTCAAGAGGATCCTCAAAAGCTTATGAGAGACGCAAAACGAGTGCGGCAACTCCTTTCCGTGGCGCTGAGTTTGATTCTGGTCGTTTTGCCTGCGCAAATCGTGTACGGATATCAGGAGCAGCAGGCGCCGGCGCAGCAGCAGGAATCGGGCCCGGCTCCGCAGAGTCCTGAGCAGATCCAGGCCTTGGTGGCCCCGATTGCGCTCTACCCGGACGCGCTGGTGGCCCAGGTGCTCTCCGCGGCTACATTTCCCGATCAGATCGCTCTGGCGC
>DATDGY010000227.1:0-7895 GCA_036521855.1 Candidatus Angelobacter sp. | reverse complement strand
GTGGTGGTACAAGTAGATGCCGAAGGACAACCGCCAGCAACTGGCGTATTGAGATAAAGCCCGCCGCCCTCCTGGCCCGCAATCGGGTTGGTTCCGTCGGTGCCTGCGGTATTGCCGCTGATGACCGTGCTCTGATCAATGGACAGGTCCGCGGCATTCCAGATTCCGCCGCCGAATCCCGCCGACTTGTTTCCCGAGATGGTGCTCGCGTGGATAAACGTTTCCGCGGCAGCCGCGGACACGTTTTGTGGCGTAAAAATAACAATGCCGCCACCCTGGCCCATCTGACCGCTTATCACCTCGGTTGCAATATTGTTCAGCACCTGGCTGTTGCTCATCACCATGAATGCGTCATTGCTGATGGCAATGCCGCCGCCCGAGCCAGAAGAGGGGTTGTCCACCGCCGAGTTGCCCTGGATGGTGCTGCCGGTGATGGTAGCGCCTCCGCCGCCGCTGGGCATGACAAAGTTGAAGATGACAAGTCCACCTCCACCACCCTGTGTGGTGGCGCAGTTCTGAAGGGTGACGTTGGTCAAGGTAAGCGTCGCGGTACCGTTGGTGCCGGTATCGAACTCCATGCAGCCGCCATCGCCGTCAACGCTGTGGGTCCCGTTGTTCGTCCCATTCTGAATGGTGAGATTGGAGATGCTGGCGGTAGCCGTCGTAGTCGTAGTAACGTCCTGGTTAACCGCCATCACCATGTCCACGGTCGTGCCAACAGGAGCGGGAGTTCCCCATTGAACGATGGACGTCGGGTTGCCGCTGCCATCCACGCTTCCGACAATCGTGGCCGAGTTGTTTACGTACAGGGCGCCGGTATTACCGGAATAGTCTTGAGTAGCTCCTCTGCCGATCGTCAACGAGTAGGTACCGGCCGGCACCATGATGGTGTCGCCGTTGGCTTCAAGGATAGCTTCACGCAGGGTGCATTCATTCGGCGTCGCCGCCGCGCAGGCCCCTGGGAATACACCATCGTTCGTGGTGTTCACGTTAAAGGTCGGGTCCGGGATTGGCAACACCATCGCCGGCGCCATCTGGCCCTGATGCAGGGCGATAATTCCGGGGCGTCCGTCCACGTTGAGGCGCATCGGCAGAGCGGCCACCGGCGAGCCGCTATAGGGCTTCATCGAAACCTGTCCGGGCAGGAACGTGCTTGCGCCCGGCAGCGCGTCGGGATGGGAGATCACCACCATCTGTCCGCTCGCGGCAGGCAGCCACATGACGTCATCCGCGCCGTGGTTGGAGACGCGGGTGCGGACGAACACCGGGGTCTGGTTCGAGGCCGCGCCGGCCACCGGCGGGAAGCTCTCTACAATCTTCCAGCCATTGGTCGGGAAAGACCGCGTCGGGAAAAAAGAAGGTAACGGCTGATGGTTCAGCTTGGCTTGGCGAATGGCATGGAATTCCCCCGAGGTGTAGACGCGAGGATCAAACTCGTTGCGTGCCGCGATCTGCACGCTGCCGTCGGCGCTCAGCAAGGCGATTTGCGGCCCGCCATTGCGGTCATAGACAAACGAACCTAGAGCAAATGCGCCGGCAGAAACCGGCAGAGAAACGGGCACGAGCTGCATGGAAGACGAGCGGAGAATCTGGACCTGACCGCCCGCCAGGAAAGCCGCGTCCGAGCCGGAGTCGCCGAAGTCGCCGAAAAGAATGTTCGACGCCGGACCATTGAGCGGAACCGCCGCCAAGGGCGCTAATCCCTGCTGGCTTTTTCCATTGCCATAGACGCCGAGATAGGACTGCTTCTGGACGGAGAAGCCTACGAGCAAAGCCGAGTGCAGGTTGCCGAAGCGGTCGGCGGCGAGCGCCGTGATTGCGCCCGGCACGTTGATCGACAGCCCGGCGGTAAAGTTGCCCTTACCGTCACCGACCAACACGTACAGCGTGTTGCCGCCGCGCGAGGCCACTACCAGGTCGGTCCCGCCCCGGCCGGTGAAATCACCGGCAGCGATGAAATCCGGGCTGATCGGAACCGGGAAGGTCTTGGCTTCGGTGAGAAAAGGCGAAGGAAACTCGCTGCGGGCAATGGCCTGAAATGACGCGTTGCTCTGCGGCGCGAAGGCATCAATGTTGCCGCGATGGATGGCGATGAAGCTGTTGGCGCCGGCGCTGAAGCCGACCGCCAGATCCGTGAATCCGTCCTGGTCAAAGTCGCCCTGGGCCATGGCTACCGGCTGCGAGGGCACGATGCTCGCGCCCACCGGCGACATGGCTGCTGACGCGCCTGCGCCGATGTAGGTCACCGGCAGCGGCTGGCTGTCCTGCAACCAGATTCTGGGGCCTACGGTTTGAGCCGAGGTTCCCGGTAGAAACAAAGGAACAATCAAACCGAGGCACAGTAGGACGAGCCCCGACGAGGCAAAAAAACGCAGGAATGGGGAGAGGAACCTGTTCATCACGGCCAGCAACTCCTTCTTTTGGGCGCAAGCGAAGCTCAACCTGGGAAATCGTGCCTGGGCTCAGAACATCAACTGTCACGTCTCCGCACCAACGCAGGTCCGCCCGCGCACGCGCAGAGGCTCGTTATCGCAACAATTAAGGGTCTGGGGGGAAGCCTAAACCAGCTACTCTGCTTCTCTTATGTCCTTTTGTCAAGCAAAAAGTCCCCATCCTCAATGGTTCTTGACGTTCGGTTTGTGCCCCAGTGGCGGGCGCTCAAAAACAAAGATTCGTCCGGCGCCTGCGGGCGCAAAGGCCATTCCGTGATGGCGAAATCTTTATGAAGCAAAATCGCCAAAAATAATTCGATTTTGTACTGGATATTCTTCAAGGCGGGAAGTACAGTGTTGTCCTCTCCCGCAACACAGGTAGCGCCCAGGGTTAACGAAGGACAAAATGAGGACGTAGAGAATTCCCGCTGGTGGGGAACAAATGGGTGTTGCCGTGAACCAATGAGGTGCGAAGATGCCGGTTTCCAGACGGAAGTTCTTGCAGAACGGTGCAGTGGCCGCAGCTACCTTAGCCGCCGCTCCCTTGTCCGCCTGGAGCAGCGGACCAAGCACACCCACGCTCAGCCATCCCGGCAGCAAGACTCTCATGTTGAGCCGTCAGGCTTTTGAGCAAGCCGTGGGCTCAGCCTTCAAGGTGTCAACGGGCGCGGCAAATTCCCAGCCGGTTTGGGTGACGCTGCTCGCGGTGAACGATCTGCCGGCCGTGGCGCCGATCAACGCGGGAATTATGGCAGTGCCTCCGCCGCGGTCGTCCACTTCGGTTACGACCACGGGATTCATGCTCTTATTTCAAAGTTCAGCGCCGCCCCTGGGACAGGGATCCTATACGTTTGAGCACGCGAAGTTGGGGCAGTTCCCGCTGTTTATTGTTCCTGGAGGAACGCAAACGTATGTAGCGGTGTTCAACCTGCTGAGCGGGATTACGAACACAGCACCGTCGACCTTTCATCCTTCGCGCGGACCGCAGCCTGAGGGAACCACCGGCGGCGGTTCGATCTCCAGCCCGGCCAATCCCAGCGGATCAACCGGCGGGCGACCAGCGCAGGAAACATTGGAACCCGTCCTGAGAGACCATCTGGAACCCAAGCTTCCGGAATAAGTTGAACGAAGAGTTAAAGCTCTCCACGTAAATGGTCACAGGCTGGCCACGACCGGCCGCCTCCTCGAGGATCCGGCGCAGCACCGCCGAGCCGATCCCCGCATTGCGGAACTGGGGTAGGATGATCACGTCCAGAATATGCAACTCTTGGGCGCGACGGTCCAGGTAGAGCCGGCCTGCGGGAACCCCATCGCAACAGATGACTTCGTGGCTGGCACCGGGATATTCGGACGCGTAGTGTTGCCGCTGGGCGACAAACTGCATTCTGATGAAAGCGTCCTTCTGTTCCGCGGTCCAGGGCACCATGGCCATCTCGGCGGCGCGGGTGCTCGAGTAGGCCGACAGGATAAAATCCTGGTCCGCCTCGGTCACCGGACGCAGGGCGATTCTTTCCTCGAGCGTCACGGCTTTTTCGGCCGCAGGCGGTGGAAGATTACTTCGTAGCTGGTGCCTGCCTCGTCCGCCCCGATCACGGTCAAGAAAAGATCGAACTCCCCCAGCTTGTCGTGTTCAAAGCGGTGAATCTGCTGCCGCAGCCGCGGTGCGACTGGTCCGCGAAACAGGAGCGAAAAAAACTCGATGTTGGGCGGCGTGGCGGGCTCGTTAACTTCGGTGAGTTCCAGCACAACCGGGGCTGAGTCGCCGGCTTGTACCTTGAAGCTGGTATGCAACTGTTCGGTGAAGGACTTGCTGTTGAGCGCGTAAAGGTCGGCCATTGGCGTAGGGCGTTGATGCGGTTTTGGCGTTTTGCAACGCCGCACCCCGCATTCCTCATCACGAGGGTGGAGCGGGCCTTCAGGCCTGCGATGGGGTCAGCAGACATCCGGGCTTTAGCCCGGAGGCGCCAGGCTTCCTGGGTTGCAATCTGTACCTCAGCGGCTAAAGCCGTCTATCGCGCACGCGTTCAACGCAGGGCTGAAGTCCTGCTCCACCCGAATTCTTGCTTTCTTCTTCAATAGTGCAGGCCAATCATAGCAAAAATTCCACACGCTCTCGCTCGCGATTGCCGGAATGCGAGCCGTGACTTACTCGCAGCGCAGGGCCACCATGGGGTCCACGCGCATAGCGCGCCGTGCCGGGACAAAGCATGCCAGCAGCGCGACAGCCGCCAGCACGGCCACCACCGCCGCGAAAGTAACCGGGTCGCGACCCTTTACGCCGTAAAGCAGCGATTCCATAAAGCGCGTTAGCAGCAGCGCGCCGGCAACTCCGGCGACAATGCCCAACGCGGTGAGTTTGGCGGCGTGCCCCATGACCAGGCCGAGCACGTGGTTTTGCTGCGCGCCCAGAGCCATACGAATGCCGATTTCGCGCGTGCGCTGGTTTACCAGATATGCGAGCACGCTATACAGGCCGACCGCGGCCAGCAACAGCGCCAGCCCGGCAAAGCTCCCCAGAAGCCAGGTCTGGATGGCGGCGTCCTGCCGGTTCTCGGCGATCACTTCGCTCATGGTGCGCGGGTGAAAGACACTCAGAGAGCTGTCCAGTTGCCGCAGATGGTTGCGCACGCCGGGCAGCGTCGCCGCCGGAGCCTGGGCGGTCCGCAGCACAATCGCGCCGAAAGGCCTGTCGTAGTCCAACGACCTCGGGAAAGCGAAATAGGCTTCGGGAAGTGATTTCTCACGCACGCCCCAGGTGCTCACGTCTCCCACCACTCCGATCACGCGGATGGGAATGGTTCCGTGGCTCGACCGGTAGTTCCTGCCGACCGGGTTTTGGCCGGGCCAGAAAGTCTGCGCCATGGTGCGGCTGATGACAGCCGTGAAAAAGATGTCCGGAGGAAAGGATTTTCTGTCCGGGTCCTGTTTGTCCAGCTCGCTGAGCTTCTGTTGCGCCTGGGCGGCCTGCTCCATGTCCGCGCGCGAGAAAAGGCTGCCCGCCAGCAGAGGGATGCCCATCGCGGCAAAATAGTTGGGAGTGACATAATTGTTCTCCACCAGCAGGGTTTCGTGCGCCGGGTCGGCGTCCCCATCGACCTTGATGTAGCCGTTATTGCCGCCTTCCAGCGGCAGTTCGGTGGCAATGGCCGCCACGGCCACGCCGGGCATGTGTTCGACCCGCTCCAGCAACTGATCAAAGAAGGCGCGCCGCGCCGGCAGGCTAGTGTACCGGGATGGCGGGAGAAAAGTCTCCAGGGTCATCACGTTCTCGGGATCAACGCCGGTTTCGGCGGTCCTTAGCTTCTGGAAGCTGCGGATCAGCAAGCCGGCGCCGGCCAGCAGCGCCAGGGACAGCGCGACCTCGCCTACCACCAGCGCGTCACGAAACCAGCGGTGCCAGCCGCGAGGGCTGAGCACGGCCTGCGCGCCCGACTTCAGTTCTTCGCCCAGATCGAGCCGTGAAGCCTGGAGCGCTGGAGCCAGCCCGAAGACCACTCCTACCAGAGCGCTCACCACCACCGTAAACAAAAGGACGGTCCAATTCATTTGAATCGGGTTAGTGCGCGGCACGGGAAGAAAACTGGCTGACTGAACGACCGTAATGGCCCACCACGCCCCAGCGAGTCCCAGGCCGGCGCCGATCAAGGACAGCAACACGCTCTCGGTGAGCAACTGGCGGACGATGCGCCGGCGGCTGGCGCCCAGCACGGCGCGCAAGGCAATCTCGCGCAGGCGTCCCGTGGCCCGCGCCAGCAGAAGGTTGGCCACGTTGAAGCACGCTACCAGCAGCACCAGCCCGACTGCGCCGAGAATCACCAACAACTGCGTCCGCGAAGAGCCGGTGAGCTGCTCCCGCAACGAAACCACCGAGGCGCCGACCTTCTCGTTGGAATCGGGGTACTGCTTCTCCAGGTTCTTGGCAATCGCGGCAAGTTCTGCGTGGGCCGAGGCCACCGTCTGCCCCGGCTTGAGCCGTCCCAGGGCGCGGAACCAGTGTGAGCCTCGCTCGTGCATCCCCTTGGTGCTCATGTCCATGGGGACGTAGAGTTCGGCGCGGTTGGGGAAGTTGAACCAGGAAGGCATCACGCCAATCACGGTGTAAGCCTCGCCGTCGAGCAGCAGCGTCTTATTGAGCGCCTCGCGGCGTCCACCCAGGAACGTCTGCCAGAAGCCGTAACTCAGAATCGCTACATGGTTGTTGCCGGGCTCGTTCTCGCCGGGGGCAAAGGCGCGGCCCAGCAGGGGCTGAACTCCCAGGACGGAGAAGAAGTTGGCCTGCGTCCGGATCGCCGCAACGGATTGCGCTTCGGCCGCGGTGCTGGCGCTCATCGCGGTCGGCCAGGTGTAGGCGCTGGTGGCCTCCAAGGTCTTGGTCTGGGCCTGCCAGTCCATGTAGTCGGGTCCGGCGAACGGATAGTTGCCGGGCGCGCTCTCCGTCTCCCAGAGTTGTACCAGCCGGTCCTGGTCGTGGAACGGAAGCGGACGAAGCAACACGGCGTCAATCACAGAAAAAATGGCGGTGTTGGCCCCGATACCCAACGCCAGAGTCAGCACAGCCACCACCGCGAATCCCGGACTCTTGCGCAGTATTCGTATGCCAAAACGCATATCTTGCAGCAGCTTGTCCAGCATCGCAATTCTCCTTGTTGACCAGTGACTTAGACTCGTCAGACCAATAGCCGGATAGCACGAAGGACAACAAAGTGGCATTCGCCAAACATGAATCGTTCAGCGTGCGGTGTGGAGCGCAGCGAACAGGAAACCGTCCACCACGATAAGGGCGAGCCCGACTTGCGCGGCGAGCCCGTCGCATCATGAGCAGAAGGTTGTGGGTAGGGTAAGTCGCTTTGTGGCGGTGGAGAGCGCAGCGACAGAAAGGAATGGAGCCGACGATCGGACTTGAACCGATGACCTGTCGATTACGAAAGGGCCTAGCTTTGCATATGTTGTTGTGCGATATAGGGTGGATGTGAGGCGCTCCGGGGTGTTTTGGGGTGTTCCGGGAAGGCGTTGTGCAGCAGTTTGTGCAGCAAATTGAGGTGTCGTTTTGAAACTGCTGACGTGTCGTCCCAACGCTCTGCCGGATGTTGATCAAGTTCGAGATGATGGCCAGGGACGGAATCGGTCTTTCGCGGGGTGTTGAAAACACGTAAGTTATTGAATTTCCGTTCGGCGAGAAAGGCTAGAACGGCCACAATGCCGGTTCGGCGGTACAAAAACGGTACAAAGTTAAATTCAGTCATGGTGAAGTGTTTTGTCCGAAGACACGCGCGAAAGTATCAAATCAGACACGCAAAGACAACACCTATTGGCAGGCTATTCGTATGACAGCTCCTTCGCGAATGAGTGGGCCAACAGGCGGCTGCCGTACCAGGGACCTCGACGACTGCCGCCTCCGCTCGATTGTGCATCTCTCAATCTGAGCCGATCAAGGGTCGAAGTCCTCGGCCGCCGTGCAAAGTG
>DATDGY010000226.1:0-21591 GCA_036521855.1 Candidatus Angelobacter sp. | reverse complement strand
CGCAGCGGCACGTTCATGAAGTGATACATCACCGGGACCTTGATGGGCCCCCCGCCGATCCCCAGCAGCCCGGAAAAACCGCCGGCAAGCAACGAAGCCGCCATCCCCAGCGGATAGTTGCGGACGGTATAGTCGGTGACCGGTTCCTCCACTTCCCTCCCACGCGATTTCCAGGCTTTTCCCATCATGGAAACGGCGCTGTAGGCCAGAAAACAGGCAAACATCAACGCCAAAGTGCGGCGATCGATGTGGTGGGCCATCAGTGCCGCCAGGAAGGCGCCGAGCGTAGTGGCCAGTTCCAAGGTCATGCCCAGGCGGACGTCAGTTACGCGCTGCTCGACGTAATGCGCCGAAGTGGCTGTTGAGGTTGCAATCACTGAAACTAGGCTCACGCCGACAGCCTGATGCATGGGCAAGCCGTAGTAGAGGGCCACCAGAGGCGCCAGCACCACGCCTCCCCCAATACCAGTCAGGGCGCCAACTACGCCGACCACAAAACCGATGACCGCCAGGAGCAGCAAGCCGCCTGCGGTCATGAAATCTTGCCTCGCAATGTGAGGATTTCGCTTTGCTGTCCCGAGCCGACTTCACCCCGCAGCACTGACCCCACGGAAGCCAAAACCACGGCCATGGTGATCAGCATCATCAACGGAACTGCGTCACGCTTAATCAGGGCCCCTTCGAGGACCGCGATCAGCGGGACAACAAGATTGATGGTGGAAAGCTGGTAGGGTTGCATCCGCTTCAGAAGCCAATAGTAAATGACAAAGGCCACGCACGATCCAAAGATTGTCAAGAAGGCCAGCGCCGTGAGCGAAGTGCGGGTCCAGTGCGCGTGACGGCGGGCTTCGAGCGCCCACGTGCCCCAGAACAACGCCACCGCGCCGAATAGAAGTTGCAGCCCTGTGGCTACCACGGAATCAACCTCATGAAGCCGCTTCTTGGCATACACCACCGACCACGCGCTCACAACCATGGCCGCCACCACCGCCAAACCGGCCTCAAGTGCGGAACGGTTCGTGCTCAAGCCGGTGATGAAGAGGACCAGCAGTCCGCCGAATGCGATCAGCAGAGCAAACACCGCGCTGCGCGGGACGGTGCGGTCCATCATCGCCGGAGTCAGCAGGGCCACTACCAGCGGCAGCGCAGAGTACAGGACCGCGGTCATCGACGAGGTGACATGCTGCTCGGCCCAAAACAGCAAGCCGTAGGGAACGGCCATGATGGAGACGCTCAGGACCAGGATGGCCTGCCACTGGCGTTCGCCACGCGGCCATCTTCTCCTCTGCAGCGCAGCGGCAACCAGCAATATGGCGCCGCCAATCAGGAAGCGGATGGCGCAGGCCTCGAGCGGGGGCACGTCCTCGACGACATAAACTATGGCTAGCCAGGTGCTCCCCCAAATCAGGCAGAGCGCAATGTAGCCCAGAAGCTGGCTGCGCGGGAAAGACGAGGTCGCCGAGGGGGGTGCGGACATGGAACGACTAGTCTATCTGATCGGAATAGCGGAGAACTGCAC
The DNA here is from genome assembly GCA_036521855.1 of Candidatus Angelobacter sp. Classification (GTDB taxonomy): domain Bacteria; phylum Acidobacteriota; class Terriglobia; order Terriglobales; family Acidobacteriaceae; genus Angelobacter. Next base: position 20,072 of record DATDGY010000226.1, on the reverse strand, counting down.
TGCGGGCGGGAACGACAAAAGGCACGGCTCCCAAGCCGTGCCTTTTTGGCGTTTTAAGCTTTGCCTTCGACCGCGGTCCTATTGCTGCTGCGGAGCTCGGGGGTCGGGCCGGTTCACGGCGACGTTTTTGGGTGTGGACATGTAGCCGCTGACCACATCCTTGTCCACCGCGTTGATCACGACCTCAAAGAGGTTGCGATCCTTACCGGAATAGAACTGCAACGGCTCGTTGACGTTGCGGTCCTTCTTCTCAATCTTCTTGTCATCGGCCAGAACGTAAATAGTGAATTCGCCCTTTTTGGGATCCACCTTCTTCAGCTGCAGGCTGATCGTAGACAGGGGCGTAGGATCCTTGCCCTTGTGCAGAGTGAATTCAATGTAGTCGCGATCGCCGCGGTGCCTAAGCTGTTCCAACTGGTCGTGGTTGGTGGCGATGAGTTCACTATGTTTGTTGATGTCGCCAATGGCCAACTCCAGCTTGCCTTTGGTCGCGGCCAGATCGTTTCTGGTGTCGGACACGTCCGCGCTCACTTTGGTGACCTGACCCTTGACACCATTGACTTCGGTCGTAACCGCGCCGAACTGCTCCTTGGTGGTGTCCTCATCGGTCCTCAACCGCTGTTGCGTGGCGCTTTCCTCGCCCTGCAGGACAGCAGCTTTCTTATTCAGGTCCTTCTGCGTCAGTCCGACCCGGTCGGCGACAACGTGGATCTCCGCCCGCATTTGACCGTTGGCGTCGTCGAGCCTCTTGGCGAGTTCTTTCTGGGCTGCGGTCTGCGTTTTCTCCATGTCAGTCAGGCGCATCTGCGCCTGTACCATGAAGATCACAGAACCAACCATGTAAACCACCGCGGCTCCCAAAAGGATGTTACGAACCAGCGGGCTACCGCCGTCATTGTGCGGCACGTCAGACATAAATCGCTCCATTCAAAAAAAGTGTTTTGGCCAGCGAGCCCATTGTTGAGCAGAACTGCTGCCGTGTCAATTGGTTGCAGGGCTCCTGGGGGCTCCAGAGGTTCATTGACCTACTTTGCACGCCAGGTCTAGAACTTCCGTGTGAACCTGGGCACTCTAATTGCGAGGGCGCGGCGGCGGCGCTGGAAGCGGTAAGCCACTCTGCTGCCGGCATACCGGGCATCTAACTCCTCATGACAGCAATTCAGGGCCCAGGCTCGCATGGCGGAGCTGTTCGTCCGCCGCGCCCGGCGTTGCCATACACTCGGAGACAGGCGCTCTCCCTGGTTCTCTTGATGACGGGCGCCGGCCTGCTCGGCTACGTAGGCAGCCAATATTGGTACACGTATCACGCGCAGCGGTCGCTTGAAGCTCATTGGGAGCGCCAGGCCGCGGCGGCTCCTGCCACGGACCAGCCTCTCACGCGAATCTCGATTCCCAAGATCGACCTGGACGCGATCGTGGTGGAAGGGGCATCCAACGATCAGCTCGCCGCGGGTCCCGGCCACGTGACCGATACGGCTCTGCCCGGCGAAATAGGCAATGCCGTGATCACGGCGCATCGCGATACCTTCTTCCGGCGCATCTTTGAGCTGGATCAAGGCGATGAGATCACGGTCGAGAGGAACGGCCGGCGGTTCCGCTATCAGGTAACCGGTAAAAAGATAGTGAAGCCGGAAGACGTAAGCGTGCTCGACCCCACTAACGACGCTCAGCTCACCCTGATCACCTGCTATCCCATCCATTACATCGGGCCTGCCCCCAAGCGGCTGGTGGTCTTCTCCAAGCTGGAACCGTGAGAGGACGGGCATTCCTTTTACAATGAGACGGTGATCTCTCCCGACGTGATCATCGCCGGAGCCGGCATCATCGGTCTCTCCACCGCTCTGGAACTTCGCCGGCGAGGAGCACAGGTGCTGGTGCTCGATCGCGGCGAGCCCGGACAAGAGGCCTCGTCCGCCGCAGCGGGCATGCTGGCTCCGTCCGATCCGGAAACGCCGCTTCCCTTGCGTCCTTTGGCTTTCTTGAGCGCAAAACTGTATCCGGAATACGTCCAGGATCTCGAGACTGTCTCAGGGATCAAGGTCGACTACCGACGTCACGGAACCATTGCTTTCATCGAAGGGCACCGGGTTCCGCCGCAATACCGGCGTCTCTCCTCAGAAGAACTCTCGCGGATGGAACCGGCCGTGGAAGCCCGAGGCAGCTCGGCATTCTTCGTCGCTGAAGACAGCGTCGATCCGGTTATGCTGGTGCGGGCGGCGCTGGCGGCGGCAAAGCAAAATGGGATTGATGTTCGTCCGCACACTGCCGTTGACGAAATTTGCGCTCGAGGCAGTGCGATTGAAGTCACGGCCGGCTCGCAGCGGCTGGCCGCCCGCGCCGCGGTCAACTGCCGCGGAGCGTGGTCAGGAGCGCCGGTGAAGCCGAGAAAAGGCCAGTCGATGTACGTCCAGCCGCAAAGGCGCGGTCTGCTGGAACACGTGCTGGTCGCGCCTGGGGTTTACCTGGTCCCGCGCAGTTCGGGAAAGATTCTCATCGGCGCGACCGTCGAGGATGTGGGTTACGACCGGGCGGTAGAGCCTGCAACCATTGGCGGGTTACATCACGCCGCGGCCCAACTCGTCCCGGAGCTGGCCTCAACCCCGGTGACGGAGAGCTGGGCGGGCCTCCGTCCCGGCAGCCCGGACGATCTCCCTCTGCTGGGAGCGACCGAAACTCCGGGCCTCTTCATCGCCAGCGGACATTTTCGCAACGGAATCCTGCTGGCGCCAGTGACCGCCCGCATCATGGCCGATCTGGTCATGGGGAAGCCTGCGGAAATGGACGTCTCCGCATTTTCGCCGCTGCGGTTTGCCGCGGTGAAGCGATAATAGCTTTGCTATTCATACCGCAAGGCAACCACGGGATCGACTCCCATGGCGCGGCGAGCTGGAAGGTAGCAGGAAGCAGCTGCCACTAGAATGACAACAAGTGGCGCGCCTGCCAAGATCGGCGCGCTGTGGACATGATAGCCGACGAAGGTAGCAGTGAAGACTCTTGGCAGGGACAAGGCAACGAGGGAGCCTGCGGCAACCCCAGGCAGCACGAAAGAAAGCACGCGACGTATGATCAGGGTCAGGACCTCGCTCCGGCGTGCTCCCAGGGCCATGCGTATGGCGATCTCGTGGGTTCGGCGCCCCACCAGATAGGCGAGAAGACCATAGATTCCGATGGCCGCCATGGCGAGAGCGATTGTCGCAAACGCACTCATCATCCCTGCCATTAGGTCGTCCCCTTGGACTGAGTTGTCGATCACGCGGGTCATGGTGGCTACGTCGGTGACCGGTTGCTCCTTATCGACCGACCAGACCGCGCGGCGCAAGAAGGCGGCCAAAGAGCTCGGATCCGTTCGAGTCCGCACCACGACGTGCATGGTGGAATCAGGCCGCGCCAAGAAGGGAGTAAAGATGTGGGGGCGCGTAGCGAGCGAACTCTGTCCCCGGAGCTCGTCGACATCGTCAACCACGCCCACAACCTCGCTCCAGGGCGCGCCGGCCAAGTCCGTCGATCCCACGCGAAGGTGCCTTCCTACGGGGGCCTGGTTGGGGAAGTATTTGTGCGCAAACGCGGCATCCACAATGACCACCGACGCAGAACTGGAATCGTCCGACGCTGCGAATTCGCGGCCCGCCAGCAACGGTGTCTGAATCACCGCAAAATAACCCGGACTAACGGCGTAATACCCGGCTACCGGCCGCGACTCAGGCGTGGCCGCAGGATGGCCTTTGAGCGTAAACCGCGTCCGGCCCGGAAACGTGAAAGGCAGGTTAGTTGTGAGGGCCGCCGATTCTACTTGGGGAGAATCGCTAAGCTTGCGCAGCACGTTCTCAAAAAAAGCGATCTGGTTTGCTGGGTCCTTGTAGTTCGAGCCGCTGAGCGACACGGTAGCGGTGATCGTATTCTGGGGATTCAGTCTGAGGCTCGACTGCAACTCTTCTACAAAATCTTTGGCGAACAGGCCCGCTCCGGTGAGCAGGATAAGAGAAAGGGCCACTTCTCCGAAGACCAGAGTGCTCTGCAGGCGGTATCTCCCGCCACCTGCGACAACGGTTCGCGAAGCGTCCTTGAGAACGGCACGAGAGATCTGGAGCGCGGGAGCCAGACAGCAGACGAAAGCGCATAACACGGAAACGGCGAGCGTGAAAGCGAAGACTCGCCCGTCGAGATGAATGGAATTGCCAAGCAATACAGCCTCCGCGTTCCAATTCATGCGACTCCGGATCAGTTGCCCTCCGAAATACGCCAACAATGAGCCCAGACTGCCACCGGCGAGCGTCAGAATGAGGCACTCTGAAAGCAGCTGGCCGGCGAGACGCCAGCGCCCTGCTCCCAAGGCAGCGCGAACCACGAATTCGCGTTGACGGGCCGAATTTCTTGCCAGAAGGAGATTGGCAAGGTTCGTGCACGCGATGAGCAGTACGAAGGTCACGGCGGCCATGAGCAGGACGATGGCTGGACGCACATTGGCGTCTTCAATCGTGTACTCTTGGAGCGACTTCACACTGATGCCCCATCCTTTGTTTGTCTCCGGGTGCGTGGTAGCCAGCCGGTTCGCGATGGTGTTCATCTCCGCTTGAGCCTGCGTTTCATTCATGCCCGGTCGGATCCGGGCGAATACGGCGAGAGTACGCATTTTGCGTCCTTCAGAACCGATCTGGTCGGAGGTGGGCACCAATGGCATCCAAATTTCAGCGGGAAATGACGAGAGTTGGAATTGGCTGGGAACAATCCCCACTACCGTGTAAGCCTCACCGTTGACTCTTAGCGTCCTGCCGATCAAATCGGGATCATCACCGAAACGCTGTCGCCACAGACCTTCGCTGAGCATGAGCACGTGCGCGCGGCCGGCTTCATCCTCCCCCGACGCGAAGGTGCGCCCCAGGATCGGGGGAACGCCCAGAACGGAGAAATAGTCGGTTGAGACCTCTGCGGCCGGAACCCGTTCTGGCTGTGTTCCTCCACTAAGCGTGCAATGGTTGAACTGTGCCGCCGCCATGCCTGAAAAAGATCTGCTCTGCGTTCTCCAGTCGCTGAAATCGGGAGCTGACACTGGTGTACGGTCGGCGCCCCAAACCTCCCTGGGATTGGAGCTGGACACCATCATTACGCGGTCGGGATCCTGAAGCGGCGGTTTTCGAAGAAGGATCGCGCTGACGAAAGTAAAGATAGTGGTATTGGCGCCGATGCCGAGAGCGAGCGTGAGGACAGCAACCGCGGTGAATCCGGGAGACCTGCGCAGCACACGGAGACTGAAGCGTGCATCTTGGACCATGGTCTCAAAGAAGTGCACTCCGAGAGATTCGCGGGACTCTTCCTTGTATCGTTCATAGCCGCCGAATTCGATGCGCGCCGCCCGCTCGGCCTCAGCGCGGAGCAGGCCCGAACGTTCGAGATCGTCGGCGCGGTGCTGGATGTGCAAGCGAAGTTCTTCTTCCATTTCGGCTTCCACTCGCGAGCGACGAAGCAGAATAGAAAAGAGGGACTGAAGGGGAGCCAGGAGCTTCATGCTTCCTCCTAAGATGATTAGGAGACTACAGTAATCTCTCCTAAGTTGTCAAGGAGAGTAATTCAGGACCGGATGCGGTGTTCTGGGCCGTGGGCACGCGCAGGTCCGAACGCGCCGCCGGCGCTCTTGAGACCGCCAGTTGACCACCGGTAATCAGTTTCCTTCTTGAAATTAACCCGCCTTCCGCCGATTCATGAAAAAATGGCTTCATGGACCTGCAGTCCCTCCTGATCCAGTTGTTGCTCAAGCTGGGCGTGGCTACGGCCGTAGCCAGCGCGCTCGGACGCTCGCGCGAATTCAAGAAGCTTCTCTTTCGCCAGCATCGCTCCCTGCGCGACACCATCCTTCTGGTCCTGTTTACATGCGTCCTATTCACCCTGGGCGTCTATTTCCGAATCAAAGTAAAGCCCTTTCAGGCTGCGGACCTGGGCTTTGAAGTTTCCATCCTCATCGGCGTGATGGGCGGACGCCTGGCGGGCTTGATGGGCGGCGCGTTGCTGGCGCTCCCTGCCATGTTCAATGGAGAGTACCTGACCTTACCGGTCAACGTGCTCGCCGGAGTGCTGGCTGGTTCGCTGCGCCATTTCTGCCGCAACGAGGAAGATATCTGGACGTTCTCCCCGTTCCTCGACATGAGCATTTACCGCTGGTTCAGACGCAATCTGCGCCATCCCCGCATCGACTGGCAGACCGCGTTCTTCCTGATCATTGTCGCGCTGGAGGCGGCCCGGCTGGAATTGCAGTGGGCGGCGCCGAAGCGTCTGTGGGTGCTCTCCCTTTCCTCGCCTTGGGGCATGCTGTTTGTATTTGTCTTCGCGGTGGCCACCATCTCGATTCCTATCAAGCTCTGGAACAATGCCCGCATTGAGATGAAGCTGGAGGATCAGGAACGCCTGTTGCTGGAAGCGCGCTTGGACGCGCTGCAAAGCCAGATCAACCCACACTTTCTCTTCAACACGCTGAACTCCATTTCTTCGCTGGTCCGCTTCGATCCCGACCGCGCGCGCGAGTTGATCGTCAAGCTCTCCAAACTCCTGCGGCGGCTGCTGGGCAAGCATGACGAGTTCGTGCCGCTGCGCGAAGAGATGGAGTTCGTGGACGATTACCTGGACATTGAAGTAGTCCGCTTTGGCCGCGATAAACTGCGCGTTTACAAGCATCTGGATCCGGATACGCTGGACATTGTGGTGCCCTCGATGCTGCTGCAGCCGCTGGTGGAGAACAGCATCAAGCATGGTTTGGCGCCCAAAGTGGACGGCGGCAGCATCACCCTGCGCAGCCGGCTGCAGGAAGGCAAGCTGGTGATCCACGTGGAAGATGACGGCGTAGGCATGAGCGCGCCGCCGGCGGTGGCCGCGCAGACCATGGCCTCCGGACACGGCATTGGCATGATGAACGTGGCCGAACGCCTGCACGTGCTCTTCGGCGATGACGGCAAGATGATCGTGCAGAGCCGCGACGGGCGCGGCACGCTGGTGGTGGTGGAAGTGCCGGTGCTGCAGCAGGAGGAAGGCGCGCCGTCCACCGTCTACGCCGGCCGCTCCAGCACGCGCTCGTAGAATTTCTCGTATTCAGGAATGATCTTGCTGGCGCAGAAGCGCGATTGCGCTTCCCATCGCGCCAGGACGCCCATTTCCCGCAGGCGCTTCTCGTCAGAAAGGACTTCGATGGCGTATTTCGCCATCGTCTCCACGTCTCCGACTGGGGCGAGAAATCCGGTGCGGCCGTGCTCGATCACTTCGGGCACGCCGCCGACCGCGGTGGCGATGGCCGGCACCTCGCAAGCCATGCCCTCCAGCGCCGCCAGGCCGAAGGATTCCAGCTCGCTGGGCATGAGCATCAGGTCGGCGAAGGCGAGTTTTTCGTTCACCTGGTCAACCTTGCCCATGAACTCCACTTTTTTTCGCAAGCCCTTCTTGTTCACCAGCCATTCGGCCTGCGAACGCTCCGGCCCGTCGCCCATCAGCAGCAGCCGGGAAGGAATTTTCTTCTGCACGCGGTCGAAGATCTCGATCACGTCGCAAATTCGCTTCACCGGGCGGAAGTTCGAGACGTGCACCAGGATGCGCTCATCCTTGTCCGCAAACTGGCTGCGGGCGTCTTGGGATTTGGGGCCGCGCTGGTAGGTATCACAGTTCACGAAATTGTAGATGACCTCGATGGGATGGCGAATCTCGAATTCCTGCACCGTGCGCTGCTTCAGGTAGTTGGAGATGGCGGTCACGCCGTCGCTTTGCTCGATGGAGTAGCGGGTCACCGGGAGATACGACCGGTCGGCGCCGACGATGGTGATGTCGGTCCCGTGCAGCGTGGTCACGAACGGCAGTTTGCGCGGCCGCTCTTGCGCCGCCAACATCTGCCGCGCCAAAAGCGCGCTTACCGAGTGGGGAATGGCGTAGTGCACATGCAGAATGTCCAGACTGTAAAGCTCGGCCACCTCCGCCATGCGCGTGGCCAGCGCCAGGTCGTAAGGCGGATATTCAAACAGCGGATATTGCGAGACCGTTACTTCGTGAAAAAAGATCTCGGGATGCTGCCCGCTGAGGCGAATGGGCTGCTGATAAGCGATGAAATGCACCTCATGGCCGCGGGCCGCCAGCTCAATGCCCAGCTCGGTGCCCACAACGCCGCTCCCGCCGTAGGTGGGATAACAAGTTATGCCAATTTTCATTATTCTCTGTCGCTTCGCTCCACACCGCTCCCTTGTGTCGTTCGCCTCGAGACCACTCTGCGCCTGTTGCAGCGGGCTCGCCGCGCTGGTCGGGCTCGCCCTTAGTCGACGTGGATTGAAACTGGACTGCCAGCTCTGTGGCGCACACAGTCCGCAGTCTTTGATTCAACCAACCCTGAGCGGATTCACTATTGTTTGAGATCGGCATAGGAGATCAGCTCGATCCCGCGGGCTTCGAGCGTCTGCTTGGTTTCTTGGGAAGTAAGCGCCTCCAGCTCAACCTGCCGCGATTCCACCAGGCGCGTGCCTGCGGCCCGGAGGTCCGAGTCAGCGTATCCGGGATGGCAGACCAGCTCCCATGTTCCCTCAGGCAACGCCTGCAGGATGGCAAGCAGCGCCTTTTCATGGAGCTTGCCCGTAGCGGCGATCCCCACGGTGCCGTCGGTCGACAGCATTTCTTCCTTTTGGATGGCTTCGCGGAACGCGCGCGCGAATAACCGGAATGTCAATACGCCGGCGGAGCGCAGCCACAATCCGGGTGTTCTCGCCATTCGGCCGGCCGGCCAGCTTCGCAACGGCTCAAACGGATTCCTGACAGCACGAATACCGCAAGCCCGGGCGGCTCGCAAAATGGGACCGAGCACTTGCGGAAACATGTGGGTGTGCTTGTGGCTGTCCACGTGAGTCAGGACAACTCCTTGCGCCCGGATCTTGCGGATTTGCGCCTCGACTTCCCGCTGCACCTCGTCTTCGGAGAGCTGCTTGCGCAGCGCGGCCCCCGCGAAGTCTGTCAAGCTGCCGCGAAAGCGTCCGGCGCTATCGGTGAGAGAAGCAAGGTTACCCGCAACCGCTTGACCATCGACCAGCACCACATGGCACCCGGTCTTGAGTCCAGGCAGGCTCCTCGCCGAATCGACAGCCTCTTGAAATTTGGAGGCATTGGCCATAATGGTGGCCGAGGTAATGGCGCCGCCCCGCCCCGCTTCAGTAATGGCGCGGTTGATTCCCGAAGTCAGTCCGAAATCATCTGCATTGATGATGAGACGGCGCACGTGGAGAGTCTAGCAAAAGCAGCAGTCAGCACTCAGCATTCAGCCCTAGCAACTTGAACCAGGCTTCAGTGTCTACGAATCGTAACGCCATACAGCGACGCCCAGGCCGTATTTGTGAGGCAAGAGGTAATTGAAGCACCTCATTTCGGAATCCACGAAAGGAATCGATATATTCTAGAGTTCTTCAATGGCTAGCTTCGAGAACGTCAGAGCGGCTGAATGCTGAAGGCTGAGTGCTGAATGCTGCTCATGCCGTCTTCACTTCTTCCGGCTCGTTGTCGTTGAGACACATCTCGATCTTTTCGAGAAGCGCGGGAAAGAGTTCGTCCTTCTGCAGGCAAGCGACTACATCTTCGCCGCCATCAACGGGACCATAGCCGGTGACAAGAATTACGGGAAGACTAGGATGCTTTTCGTGAACTTTGCGGGCGAGTTCCAGGCCGTTCATGCCGTTCATGCGGAAGTCGGTTACCAGGATGTCAAACTCACCCTGCTCGAACTTGCGCAGGGCATCCGCGGCATCGTACGCGCTCACGGCGCGATAACCCTGCATCTCCAGGATTTCGCAGCTCAGATTCGCCAGTACCTCATGGTCATCGACGAATAGCACGGTCTTCATAACCTACCTCCTCGGAACCCGGAGGAAACCTTAAGTGCCAGGCCGTGAGCAGTTACGAAGCAGCCCTGCTTTTTGGTTTCAGAATGCGCGGGAAAAGATGCCTCAGGGTAGGGCAAAATTAGCTCCTAGATGACTTGTAGATACGCTTCCACCTGCGGAAGTGTCACCGAGTCTACTCCCCGGCGGACGAAACGTACAGGGCCGGGACGTTGCTGTTCTTGATCAACTGGTTGAAGGCCGGCACGTCGGTCGACACGATCTGTTTCCACGCTGCCAGTTGCTGGTCAAGTTCTCCGCGCAACATCTTGAATACCTCGTACTGTTGCCGGGTAGGAGCGCTGTCGCCCGAGGTGACGCTGGAGCTGAAGCTGTCGAACTCTTCATTTAGCTTGTTGGGGAAGGCCAAGTTGGCCTCCGAGCCCTTCATGTTGACCTGGATCAGCTCTTCTTCCACCGGAGTCATCTTTTTGTCCAGGGCATCCCCCTGGCCGATCAGCGGCTTCAGGTCGGGATCGCTCTCCAGCCGTTGCCGCAATGTCTTGAGCTGGGAGCGCATCTCGCGAATCTGGTTAACAGCGCGATGCAGATCCGTGTTTGCGTCGCGCACCTGCATGGCCAGGTCGAACTGCTTCTGCAGGTCGTCCGCGCTGACGCCTTTCGCCCGCGGGTCGAGCACGACCGCGAGCGGTTGGGACAGCGTTTGTCCTCCCGCGGTCAGCTTCACCGTGTACTCTCCCGGTTGTACCAGCGGACCCTGTGGGCCAACCCCTGTATAAAACGCGCCGGGAATCTTCACGGGCGGCTCCCAGCGCAAGTTCCAGGCATAGCGGTTCATACCCGCGGCCGCGGGAATCGTGGTGACCTCTTTCACCTGGTCCGGCCATTCCGGCGGTTGCTCGGACTCTTTCTTCTCTTTGCTTGAGAGACTGCGCACCAGTTTGCCGTTGCCGTCGAAGATCTCCAGCTTGACGTCGTCTTTCGGCGCAGTTTTGAAGTAGTAATCAATGATGGCGCCCGGCGGAGGATTGTCCCCGACCGGGCCGCGGCGCTCCACGGAGTCAGGCAGATGCAGGCGCAGCGCAGTTTTCGGCTTGTAGAGAATCGTCTCCGCGTTCGCTGCGGTCTCAATCTGGCGCAGCGGCGTGATGTCGTCGAGCACCCAGAAGGACCGGCCATGGGTGGCCGCGATCAGGTCGTCCTCGTGGACTTCGACGTCATGGACGGGGACCGCGGGCAGATTGAGTTTGAGCGCCTGCCAGTGGCTTCCGTCATCGACCGAGAAGAATACGCCGGTTTCCGTGCCCGCGAAGAGCAGCCCTTTGCGGGTGGGGTCTTCGCGCACGGAGCGGACATAAGAACCCTCAGGGATGCCGTTCGCCACGAGAATCCAGGTCTTTCCATAGTCCCGTGTACGATAGATGTAGGCCCGGAAATCATCCAGCTTGTGGCGGTCCACGGCGATGTACGCCGTGCCGGGATCATGGTGCGAGGCTTCCACGATGCTGATCATGCTCCATTCGGGCAGGTCCTTAGGCGTAACATTGGCCCAATGCTCTCCGCCATCCTGCGTAAGCTGGACCAGGCCGTCGTCGGTGCCGGCCCATATCGTGCCCTTCTTGAGGGGCGACTCGGCCACGGCAAACACGGTGTCGTAGTACTCCACACTGGTGATGTCCAGCGTGATGGGCCCGCCCGACGGCTTTTGTTTTGACTTGTCATTACGAGTAAGGTCGGGGCTGATGGGAGTCCAGCTTTGCCCCTGGTCTGTGGACTTGAAGATCATCTCTCCCGCCCAATACAGCGTGGCGGGATCATGAGGCGACAACAGGAGCGGCGAAGTCCAGTTGAAGCGAGGCTTGAGCTTTTCGGCGCCGTTGCCGGAATTGTCGAGTGGCCACACGGAAACGTCCACGGCCTGCTCGGTGCGCTTGTCAAACCGCGTGACGATGTTCTCAGCGCCGGCATACACGATGTTGGGATCGGGCGGATAAGGCGCGATGTAGCCGCTCTCGCCCCCGCCGATCTGGTACCAATCCTGGCGTCCGATCACGCCGTCGTCATCGTAGCTCTTGATGGCCACGGTGCTGTTGTCCTGCTGGGCGCCGTAGATGTAGTAAGGCCAGCGATTGTCCGTGATCACGTGGTAGAACTGCGCCGTAGGCTGGTTGTATTGCGTGCTCCAGGTGGTTCCACCGTCGAGGGAGACCGTGGCGCCGCCGTCGTTGCCGTTGATCATGCGCTGCGGGTGATCGGGATCGATCCACAGGCCGTGATGGTCGCCATGTGGCGCCGAAATCAAGTTGAACGTCTTGCCGGCGTCGGTAGAGCGGAACATCCCGGTGTTGAGCACGTATACCGTGTCCGCGGACTTGGGGTCAGCAAAGATGTGGCTGAAATACCAGGCGCGCTGGCGTAAGCGGCCGTCTTCGTTGACGCGTGTCCAGTTTTCGCCGCTATCGTCGGAACGATAAAGCCCGCCTTCCTTGGATTCAACAATGGCATACACGCGGTTGGAGTCTGCGCCGGAAACGGCGATCCCGATCCGGCCCATGATGCCGGAGGGGAGGCCGTGGCCTTCCAGCCGCGTCCATGTGCTGCCGCCGTCGGTGGACTTGTACAGTCCGCTCCCTGGACCGCCGCTGCTCATGCTCCAGGGCGTGCGAACCACCTCCCAGAGGGACGCGAACAGCGTGCTCGAGTTGTTGGGATCAAAGACTACATCAATGGCACCGGTCTTGTTGTCTTTGTAGAGAACTTTCTGCCAGGTGGCGCCGCCATCGGTGCTGCGAAAGACGCCGCGCTCCTCGTTGGGCCCGTAGGCATGCCCGAGTGCGGCCACGAAAACGATGTTCGCGTTCTTAGGATCGACGATTACCGCCCCGATGTGGCGCGTATCTTTCAGCCCGACGTTTTTCCAGGTCTTGCCGCCATCCAGGGACTTGTACAGCCCGTTGCCGTACGAGATGTTGCCGCGAATGCACGCTTCGCCGGTGCCCGCGTAGATGATGTTGTGATTGGAAGAAGACACGGCAATCGCGCCGATCGACGCAATCGGCTGTTTATCAAAGAGCGGCGTCCAGTTGGCGCCGGCGTCAGAGCTCTTCCACACGCCGCCGGAAGCGCCCCCAAAATAGAAAACGCCGGGTTCACCAGGAACTCCGGTCACCGCCAGCACGCGCCCGCCGCGAAACGGACCAACCTGCCGCCAGCGCATGGCATTAAAGAGCTTCTCGTCAACGACTCCCGCTCCGGCGTCGGGGATCGCAGGCTTGTTGGTTTTTTTCTTCTGCACATCAGACGAGGAGGCCTTCTTGGCCGCCCGGCTTTCCGGCGTCTGCCCACCCCAGCGCCCCGAAACCGGGCGCGCCGGGGGCCCCGGAGTCTGCGAGAACGCACAAGCAGCGAAACCAAGCAAAAGCACGACCAGGGCGCGGTTGATCATGGCGGGAATAAGCTCCTCTAATATGCGGGCGCAACATGATAGCAAATCGGCAATTAGCAGTAGACCTGACCGACGCAAAGTGTCAGCGCACCAATTCATTCGTGCCGCCAAGGCCCCCAAAACATTGTTGGCCTTTTGGCCCTGTTTTTCCTTTTCGGAGATGGCGAGCAGTAAGGATATTCTTCGGCGGAATTCGCCAAACCCGCCTTCACGGGGCTGTCGTCGATGCTCAGGGGGCTGAAGCCGGAATCTATGACATTTCCCTGCGGGACGAGTAAACTCGTGCCCTGACAATTGTTTGTTCCGCCGGATGCAGCGCAGTTACAAGTCACTTCGCCCCAAACCCTACTAACCCATCACGATAATTGATCACCACTCGCATGTCTTCGAGAGTGTTGAAGCCGATCTGGCCGGAGACCTCCGTACCCAGGTTTTTGCTCACCGAATGAAGGTCCACGGTAATGATGCGCTGGTTTTTGCGGCGCACTTTGCCAAACTGCAGAGTGAGGTCGTCCGCGAAGAACGCGCTGTTCACGCCGCCGCTCATGCCCGTGACCGTGGCATTCAACGGCCGCATCTGGGCCAACTGCCGCGCCGGCTCCGGCGCGATGCTGCTGAGATTGGAGCCGCTGTCGACCACGAACAGTCCCGCAACTTTGTCGCCGGCCTGGGTCCACAGAAGAAGGAAGTGGCCGAACCCGAATGCCTGGGAAAAGTCAGCGGCTGAAGCGCGCGCATCGTTGCTGGGGGAAGGCTCGGGGCCGGAGGAAGGCTCGGGCAGAGGATCCAACCGCAACTTGCGTTTCGGAAAGTCCACCGTAACGAGAAAGTTCACGAAGACGTCGGTCCCGATCATGCCGTCAAGATCGGCCACGGAGCCGGGCGTCACGTGCACGAAGCATTCATGAAACTTCAGGCCGCCAATAGCGATGGTATCGACCCAAGCGTGGTAACCGTGGGCCGCGCCGCTCTTGCCGACGCCTTCCAGCGACGTGTCCGAGAGCTTGCGGGCGCCGATCTTTTCCGCGAACTTGCGGGTGATGGTCACGCCGGAAGCGCCGGTGTCCATCAAGAGCGTAGCCTCGGCGCGGTCATTGAAAGTCACGCGCAGCCCGAAGCCGCGGCTTCCCTGCCCCGGCCCGGCGATCATAGGCTCGAGCTTCAGCTCGGCGCGTGGGACATCGGGACTGAGAATCCAGACCGGCCGTCCCGCCAGCGCCTTCATCAGTTCCTTGTAGTCGCGCTCATGGCTTTCCAGTTGCGGGTCGGACCGAAATTCTGCCAGATGTCTTTCCAGGGCAGCAACGTTTTCCGGATACGGCCGGCGGATAGCCCATTCGTAGAGCGCATCGCCGTCGCCGGGATCAAGCTCATGAGCCTTGTTCACGGCCTCCCGGGCCTGGCTACGCCGGGCCAGCACCGCGTCAACCTTGCCGCGGCCGAGCCAGGCGCGGGCGCAAGTTTGGTCTAGTTTCAGCGCGGAGTCGTATTCACTCTCGGCCTCGGGAATCATTCCGCGGCGAAAATAAGCGTCGCCGCGCGTGGCATGCGCCAGCGCCGATTGGGGAAAGGTATCCACGACCTTGCGCGAACTTTCGTCGGCCGCCTTGACGTCATCGAGCTTGAGTAAGCTCTGCACCAGGCCGGCGTAAAGCTCCGGTGAGGGCCGGCTCTCGATCATCTTTTGAAACGCCGCCGCTGCTCCCTGGAAGTCGCCTTGCTGAAGGAGCTGGCGGGCAGCTGCGAACGCCTCGGCCGGAGCAGGGGCAACGGCCGGCGTCTGCGCCGACAAGAAAGGCGCGGGCAGGAGCGCCATCACGATGAACGCAAACTTGCCCACAAAGGAAAAATGCATGCCTACAGGATACTTGCAGTTCCTGGCCTTCGAGGAACCAGTCACTCGTAGCAGCCTGTTATTCCTTGCTCTTGGTTCGAGTGGCGGTCACCTCGATTTGAAAGTCGTGCTTGGTCACCGGGTCCTGGAAATTGCTGACGATGGTGGGCGTTGCCAACTGAAGGGTGACGTTGGTCTCCACGTGCACCCCCTCGATCACAGGATTGCCCGGGGCTGAACCCGCGACGCCACGCTCATCTGTAGCAACAGCCGAAACCTCAACGGTGAGACGTAAACTGACCGCGTGTTCACTCTCGGACCGAATCACGCAGTCAATGTTCTTGCCTATGTCGTTATATGTTTTTGCAAAGTCAATCGGTACTTTCGATCCGATGCGGAGCTTTCCCGTCTGCAGCGGCTCGGTGAGCAAGGTATAGGTCTTTGAGGTCTTCTTACCCTCTGTGGCATCACTGATCTTGAATTCGAGACGATACTCACCCCCGATTTTCTCCTTAGACCGATTGAGGTCATCTACCAGCTTTTCAGCCGCCGCCATCTGTTCAGGCGTTCCCCGCACCAGGATGGATTGGAAAGTGGGAACCTGTTGCACGCGTTGGATGTCCAACAATGTGCGCAAGGAGTTGACAACGTCCTGCAGGTCGGTGGGCGACGGGAGGTTGGGAAAGTAGAAGGTCTTGATGACCTGCTGCTCGATTTCGCGCCGCTTGCCCTGGGTATCGGCAGCGACGAAAATCGCGTCGCTGGTCACCGGCCTCCAGAAGGTCCGGGACTGGAAAGCCACGATCTTGAGCGCGTCCTGAAGGGGAACGCCCTCTATATCCACGCTGATGTTACGCGGCGTGTAGTCGGGATCGAAAAGCACGCTGATCTTGGCCTGCTTGCCGATGGCTTCATACACCGCGCGGCTGGGGCCGTCCATCTTGAGCGTGATACGGGTCCCGCGAGCCGGACGCAATTCCACCGGCCCTTGCGCCTGGGGAAAGTTCACTTCGCTGTCCGCCAGGCCGCTCTCCGTCTTGCCTTTGTCGCCGGGGTTCTGCTCCTTCGCGCTCTTTTCTTCGGATTCCTGTGCCCAGGCTGGTGAAATGATCGAAGACAGCAGCGCGGCCAACACGGCAAGCGTGAGCGCACGACAGATTCTCTTAGTCATAAAGTTCCTCTCTAGTTCATGTCCCTTGCAGAAGGGATGTCTTTGATTTCGATAGGCGGTAAACCTAAATGCTGAATGCTGATGTTCGGCGCAGAAGCATGCTCTTCTCCGGCAGGTTTGAGCTCCGGCTGCGATGCCGGGCTCAGATAGATTCTTTCGTGCTCGAAGACCGTATTGTCAGCCTGGGACATGGCATTGGCAACTTGCAGCAGGATCCGGCTGTTGGAACGGTTACGCAGGATCGCGCGACGATCGTCCGCCGCCGGTCTCTTTGCGATGTGCGGCGAAGAAGTGACAGCGCGAAGGGGCTCGGGCGCCGGGTCCGGAGACGGGTTTTGCACGGCCATGCGATTGGGAACAATCTCTTGCGGCGCGTGCGCCCGGACGATCCACACTGCCAGGAGCACAACCGAGGCCGAGGCCGCGAATGCGAGCATCCACTTCCGCCGCCGTTGCGCGGCGTGCGACTTCAACCCGGCGCGAATCCTAAGGTCCAGGCCCGGCCGGGGCTCAACCGCCGAGTAGTCGGACAGAAATGAATCGAGCACAGCGTTGAACTGGCGGTCTTTCTCGTCTTCAGCCATGTTTGTTTACCTCCAGCACGGCGGAGAGTTTTTCCTTGAGCAGGCGGCGCGCACGCAGCAGCCGTGTGCGCACGGAGCTCTCGGGGATATCCATCACCTCGGCGATTTCCGCGGAGTTCAGCTCCTGCACCGTGGAGAGCTGCAATGTCCGGCGCAGATCTTCAGGAAGGCCGGCCACCAGCCGCTCCAGCAGTTGCCGCATCTGCTTCCCGGCCAGACGTTCGTCAGGAGCCAACCCGCGGTCGGGAATCTGCGCCAGCGCTTCCTCACCGACCGGGCCATCGCTTGAAAAAGACGTTCGCCCGGCGCGGCGGTCGAGCGCCACAGTCCAGGCAATCCGCGCCAGCCAGGTCTTGGGGTTGCGAACTTGCGGCAAGCGCTTTTGCGCCTTCACCACCTTCAGGAAGCACTCTTGCACGGCGTCTTCCGCGTCGTGATGATTGCGCAATATGGAGTAGGCAATGCGGAAAACCAACAGAGCCTGGTGGACCACCAGGCTCTCGATCCCGTCCACCGCGCCGGTGGTCTGCAACGGCGCCTCAGCCGCGATGGCTTTTGCCTGTTTCAGAACCGTTTCTCCGAGAACCGCCTGCCCGGCCATGTTCCTTCCTTGTGAAGAAAGACTGTAGGAGAACGGAAAGTGTTCTGATTTCTTGCGGGAAAGTGCAGGAAAGATAGGAAGGACTGAAGCGAAGCCGTGCCCGATCAGGACATTACCGCGGCGACCTCGGCATGTATTGGCAATTCCAGGGTGACACGCGCCCCGCAAGGCTGCAGGTTGGCAGCTTGAATATCGCCGCCGTGCTCTTTCACAATGCCATAACAAATGCTCAGTCCCAGGCCGGTGCCCTTGCCGACCGGCTTGGTCGTGTAAAACGGATCGAAAGCGCGGTTCATGTCGCTGAAACCGGGCCCATTGTCGTCAAAACGCACGATCACACGGCCTTCGCGGCGAATGGCCTCAATCCTGATCCTCTTCTCCCGGACGCCTTCCAGGGCATCAATGGAATTGTTCAGCAAGTTGAGCAGGATCTGTTTGAATTGATCTTCGTCCAGGGCCACGTGAGGAAGGCCGGGATCGACTTCGACCTGCACGTCAACGTTATGGCCGCGGGTGTGGTACTCGCGCAGCGCCAGCACTTCCTGCAGCAGCCCGGGGAGGTTGGCCGACTTCTTCTCCAGGCTGTTCTGCCGCGCGAAACGCAGCAGGTTTTCGATGATGCGCCGCATGCGCTGCGCTTCACGGATCATTTTGTCCAGCTTCTGCCGGGCCGGACCCACGGTGATCTCATCGGTAAGCAGCTCGGAATAACCGACAATCGAGGCCAGGGGATTGTTGAGTTCGTGGGCCACGCCGGCCACCAACTGGCCGATGGCCGCCAGCTTCTCCGAGCGCACCAGTTGACGATGCAGGTCGGCGTTGTCGATGGTGACCGCCAGGTCGCCCGCCAACAGCTCGATCTTGGACATCTCCGATGCAGTCACGCTGGCCACATCACGGGGGTCGTCCAGGACCAGTCCGCCCACGTAGCTGCCGCGGCTCGACTGCAATGGCACCAGCACGACGTTTCCGTTCAGCCAATACGGATTCGGCTCAAAGTGTTCCGTGCTGGGAATGGGGTTGTACTTGTCGATGTCCGCCGGTTGCAGGAGAAAAGAGTTTTGGCCGAGCCGCAGACCCAGGCGGCAGGCTTCCGCCAGGTAATCCAGCTTCCACATGTGAGCGCATTTGTACTCGATTTGTTCCACCGTGTCCGGATCGAATCCCGCATGTCCGGCCGCATACAGCCCGCGTCCCTCGGTGCTCAGCACGATGAACGCGCGGCGGAAGGTGCTGGTCTCGGTGATAGAGTGGGCGATCTCGTGACACAGCGAGTTCACCTCCACGCCGGTAAGCAAACGAGACGTGATCCCGGCAAACTTTTGCAGTTGCCGGTTGAGCTGGTGCTCCCGCGCTCGGGCCGATTTCAGAAACTCGGACTTGTCCTCCAGAAGCGTAAGGATCATGCCGAAGGCAACAAAGAACTTGGGCGTGTTCCACAGCTCGGGATTGATGTGGAGGTCGGGCCACTTCACGTCCATCAGCGCGCCTACGGGGAAGACCAAACCCCACAGCAGGAAGCCGCCGGCGGTGGTGATCACGCCCGGCGACCAGCGACGATATCGCCTCCAGTAGAGAAACGCCGGCAGCGCAAAACCCACGCAAAGGATGGCGAGAAAACCGATGTCGGGGTCGTGGCGCCAGGCACGCAGGATGGAAACCGTGCCGGCGATGATGGAAAGCGGCATCCAGCCCAGGGCCTCCCGGGTAAGCCTGCGGAAGAACGTTACATACAACGGCACGCCGTAAAAGAGAACAGCCAGGCAGATGACGTACAGCCCGCGCCAATCCCGTTCGTAGGCATAGGCCGCGGCGAACGTCACGATAGGGATGCCGGCGAGGGTCAGCAGCCCGCCGGTGAGCTTTGTGTCTTCATGAAAGATCGTCAGGGACGCGATAAAGAACAGCGCTGAAAGCGCCAGCGAGCCTAAGTCAAGGAAGAGAATGCCGTGGGTTGGATTCCCCGTGGCCGGCTCGAACAAACCAGTGAAGAAATGGAAGAAAATCAGGACCCAGGCGGAGGTCCACAGCTTGAGGCGCGAAGAGTTCACATGCCGTCCCAGCGCCAAAAAAATCGCTACCAGGACCGCCAGTACAAGAATGGTAGGCAGCTTGTCGAACAAAGTTGCCATTTGGGTAGTCTTCCGTCCCCGGGGAAGAAATTGCCAAGTGAGGCTACCACAAGAGGTTAGGAGCTGCCCTACCACTAGGACTACGACTTTGGTAACCGGGCCGGAGGGGTGTACCGGAAACACGAGACGTAACGGCTTTTTGCTACCCCATCGCCGGTGGCTTCGAGCCGCAGACTCCGGGCGATCCGAGATGCCGCTTTGAGGGGGCACGACTTCAAGAGGTTGCGGAAAAATGAACCAGAGTGGTAACTCGCGCATTTCGTCGAACGACGGTTCAACAAGTTACGCGGCGAATTTTGCCACGAAATCACCTCAAATTACTTTCTTGGTTCATTTTTCCGCAACCTCTTGAAGTCGTGCCCCCTCAAAGCGGCATCTCGGATCGCCCGGAGTCTGCGGCTCGAAGCCACCGGCGATGGGGTAGCAAAAAGCCGTTACGTCTCGTGTTTCCGGTACACCCCTC